>DATGLT010000289.1:0-15633 GCA_035294005.1 Verrucomicrobiia bacterium | reverse complement strand
ACGACAAAGCCAACGAGAACAACACGGTGCTTGCCGCCGCATCCGATGTGTTCAACAAACGCCGCAAGTTCGCCATGGAGAAGGGCGAGATCAAAGAGGCCGATGTTCACAACGATTACAGGAAGATTCTCGATCGAAAAGACATCGACGCCGTTCTGATCGCCACTCATGACGTGTGGCACGCGCCGATCTCAATCGAGGCGATGGAATCAGGCAAACACGTCTATTGCGAGAAGCCGATGACCCGGTACCTGGATGAGGCTTTCAAAGTTTATGATGCCGTCAAGCGCACGGGTAAGATTTACCAGGTTGGCTCGCAGGGATGTTCGGCGGCCGGTTGGCATAAATGCGCCGAATTAATCAAGGGCGGCAAGCTCGGCACTCTTGTTTGGGGCCAGGGCTATTACTGCCGCAACAGCATTCCGGGCGAATGGAATTACCTGATCGAGGAACAGACCAAGCCGGAGAATATCGACTGGGAACGCTGGCTCGGCCAGGTCAAGACGCGCGTGCCGTTCAGCGCCGAAGATTTCCACCGGTGGCGCAAATACTATCGTTACTGCGGAGGACTTTACGGTGACCTGGTCCCGCACCGGTTGCATCCCCTCATGCTGGCCTCCGGGACTCCCGAGTTCCCGGTCCGCGTCAGTTCAATTGGCACGCACAATGTGCACGCCGATTTGTCAGTGCCCGGCACGCCGGAGCGCGAGGTCAAGGAGCACATTCAATTGCTGGCGGAGTTCCCCAGCGGCTACATGATTACCATTACGTGCAGCAGCGTGAACGCCAAGAGCCCCGGGTTCACAATCTACACTCATAAAGCCACGCTAAACATCGGCAGCAGCGGCGAACGTGTCGAAGTCGTTCCTGAAAAAGAATTTGCCGATGATATTGACCCCGAGACAATGACCGGAATGCAACCCGAAGACCTCCGGGTTCACGAGAAGAACTGGTTCGATTGCATCCGTTCCGGGCAACAGACCAATGCCAACATCGAGTTGGCGATTCGGGTTCAAACAGTCATTTCACTGGCGGAGATGTCCGACCGGCTGAATACCACCTGTTTGTTCGACGAGAAGACCCGCAAGATCACCAACGGCGACGGCAAAGAAATCACGCCGATCAGTTACGGGACGCTGGCTCAATCCTAATTTTGCCTGAATCTCACACGGGTTCCGCTCGCCAGGCATGCGGAACCCGTTTTTTGCGTTTATGGCTCTGATTAGGGTGGCTCGCAATGCGATGGCCACACGCTTCGAGATCGTGTTGCTGGGCGATAATCCTGTCTCGTTGCGCGCTGCCGGTGAGGAGGCGCTCTCTGAAATCGAGCGGTTGGAGAGTCGTCTCAGCGTGTTCAAACCTCAAAGTGACATCGCGCGGGTCAATACGCGCGCCGCGTTCGAACCGGTGCGCGTCACTCCTGAGGTCTTTCACCTGCTTGAACGTGCCTGCCTTTTATCCCGGGAAACCGAAGGTGCTTTTGACATTTCGATAGCGCCGTTGGTGCGCTGTTGGGGGTTCATGGGAGGTACCGGCCGCCTGCCCTCGGCCGAGGAAATTGCCGCGGCGCGGTCACTTGTGGGCATGCAGCGGGTGTTGCTCGAACCGTCGAGCCTTACGGTTCGTTTCGAACGGGAAGGCATGATGCTCGATCTTGGAGCCATCGGCAAAGGCTACGCCATCGAACGGGCGGTGGAAGTCTTGCTGGAGGCGGGAGTGTCCAATGCTCTTTTGCACGGCGGCACTAGTACCATTTACGGCCTGGGCCGTCCGCAGGACGTGGACGCGTGGAGAATTGAGATTCCGAGCCCCGCACAGGTCGATTTCGCGGCTACCGCTATTGACTCAACCCCGAAGCCTGCTTCCCCCAGCGGCCCGGCCCCTGATTCTGGGCAGAAAGGCAGGCCGTTTGCCACGGTAACCCTGTGCGATGCTTCGTTGTCGGTTTCGGCGGTTTGGGGCAAATCGTTCCAGTCACGTGGCAAGTCGTTCGGGCACATCATCGACCCGCGAACGGGTGAACCCGCCATCAATGCCGTGATGTCCGCGGTTGTTCTTCCGTCAGCAACTGAAACCGACGCGCTTTCGACAGCCTTGTTGACGCTAGGTCCGGCGGGCCACGATGCGCTGGCGAAGCTGCGACCGGGAATCAAAACCCTTGTGGCCGCAACCTCAGGCGACGGTTACCAAATCAGGGCGCATGGCATCGATTTTGAACCGCCAAAATAGAGGCGGCCGAAGTAAGGAGGCGGATTCCAGGCTTGTTTTGGCGCGTTTTGTCCGCCTGGTTGCCTGGCTGCAAATGCTCAATTGAAAAATCATGTGTCCGCGTCTACGTTCCCATGCAGAGTTTTATGATTGAGGACCGTTATTACATGCGGCAATCGACTTTTGATTCCCGCAGGTCTGCGACAATATATTTATTGATTGCGAACGTAGTGGCTTTCCTGGTGGAATGCTTTCGCTACGGGTTCCCGCCTCATTTGTTCGGTTCTGACCACTTCGCTTTGAGCTGGAACGGCCTCAAACACGGTTACGTCTGGGAGTTGCTCACCTTCCAGTTCATGCATGCCAACCTTTTCCACCTTCTAGTGAATTGCTGGACGATTTATGTCTTTGGGCGTGAGGTGGAGATTGCCTTGGGGATCCGGAGATTTTTAATTCTTTATTTTGGCAGTGGCGTGATCGGAGGTTTGCTCCAGGCCGGTTTCGGCAGCTTGTCGGAGGTCTTTCCCCACTCGAGTTGGGCGCGGGCATTTTTGGCGCCCACGGTAGGCGCGTCGGCGGGTGGGTTGGGCCTGGTTGCCGCGTATGCGACCTTGTTCCCCGAGCGCATGCTGACCTTGCTCCTGTTCTTCATTGTGCCTGTGAACATGCGCGCGAAATTCCTGCTTCTGTTCACGGCGCTAATTTCGATTTTTGGAATCCTGTTCCCATCCAACATGGGCGCGGTAGCAGATGCGGCGCACCTGGGTGGTATGATCGCCGGCATCTTCTTTATCCGGTATGCGATGAACTGGACCCTGCGGTTGCCTTCCCTGCGACGAGGCCGTGAAGAGCCTTCTCGGCGCCTTGTCAGGGTCAGTTCCAGCAGTTCCGCAAAATGGGCCAGGGCCAAGCGCGTTTCTGAAAGTGAAGCGCCCGCGGATGATTTCCTGAGCCGGGAAGTCGATCCCATTCTGGATAAAATTTCAGCTCACGGCATCCAGAGCCTGACCGAGCGCGAGCGGCGAATCCTCGAAACCGCCCGCCAGCGCATGGGCAAAAGATAGTTCCACTTTTCGGGTTGTAGTTTTCCGGCAGTTGGAACTGGGTTGTAACCTTGGTTTTCAGTCAGCTTTCGCAGCCTCGCCTCGACACAAAGTGGCCGCTTTCTTACAGTGCGCGCATGATTCAACGTTACTCTCGGCCCGAGATGCGGGAAATCTGGACCGAACAGCGCAAGTTGGAAATCTGGCTGCGGATTGAGTTGTTAGCCAGTGAAGCCTTGTGCGAGGCGGGGTTAGTGCCGCGGAAAGATTTTCAGCAAATGAAAGCTCGGGCATCCTTCAGCCTGGAGCGGTGCAAGGAACTCGAACGCACTCTGAACCATGACGTGATTGCTTTCACGACCAACGTCTCGGAGAACATCGGGGCACCGGCAAGCCGCTGGCTTCATTTCGGCCTGACCAGCAGTGACATCATTGACACGGCATTTGCCGTTCAAATGGCTCAATCAGCGGACATTTTGATCCAGGATGTGAAGGAGCTTCGTCGGGTCATCGCTACCAAGGCGCGCAAACACCAGTTCACTCCGATGATCGGCCGCAGCCACGGAATTCACGCCGAACCGACCACGTTTGGCCTGAAAATGGCCCTCATGCACGACGAGTTCGGCCGCGCGTTGCAGCGACTGGAAAATGCGCGCCATACCGTGGCGGTCGGGAAATTGTCCGGCGCCGTGGGCACAAGCGCGCACCTGTCGCCGGAAATCGAGAAATCGGTGTGCCGCCGGTTGGGCCTGCGCCCGGCGCCGATCGCGACCCAGGTGGTCCCGCGCGACCTCCACGCCGAGTTCATCGGAACGCTCGCTTTGGTCGCCGCAAGCATTGAACGCTGGGCCACGGAGTTCCGGCATTTGCAGCGCACCGAGGTCTTGGAAGCCGAAGAATTGTTCACCAAGGGACAGAAAGGGTCCAGCGCGATGCCGCACAAGCGCAATCCAATCACTGGCGAACGTCTAACCGGGTTGGCCCGGGTGCTCCGTGGAAACTCGATCGCTGCCCTGGAAAACGTCGCCCTCTGGCATGAGCGGGATATCAGCCACAGCTCAGTCGAACGGGTGATATTTCCCGACTCCTGCACATTGCTGGATTACATGGTTGTGACTTTGACCAAACTGGTGGACGGGTTGGTGGTGTATCCCGAAAACATGAAGCGGAACCTCCAGTTGTCGCTGGGCATGTGGAACTCGCAGACAGTGTTGCTTGCGTTGATACGGAAAGGCTTGTCCCGGGAGCAGGCCTATGAATTAGTGCAGCGAAACGCCATGAAAACCTGGGCCGTAAAACATGCCGGCCGTGACGACGCCGACTTCCTCGAACAACTAAAGAGCGACCCCGAAGTGGCGTCGCACTTCAAAAAAGGCGAATTGGAAGCGCTCTGTTCCGTCGATTTCCATTTTAAGCAAGTCAAACGGCGTTTTAAACAACTCGGGATTTGAAGCGTGGGTTGACGCTGTACGCGTTAACGCCTACGTTTCACCTGCCTGGCATGATTGCAAATAGCGCCGCTAAACCAACCAACGTCCCCGCCTTTCGAGTCGGCGACGAGCGTTTGATCAAGCTGACGCCCAGTGCCGCTGCCAAAGTAGGCTCCCTGCTTTCCAGGCAAGGCCGTCCTGCGGGCGTGTTGCGTGTGGCGGTGGTGGGCGGTGGTTGTTCGGGTCTTCAATACAAAATGGATTTGCAGGACGCCCCGGCCAGCAGGGATATCCTCGTTGAAACAGCCGGCGTCAAGGTCGTCGTCGATCCAAAGAGCGCGCTCTACGTCACTGGAAGTGAGTTGGATTACCTGGACGCCCTGGACGGCGGGTTCAAGGTCAAAAACCCGAACGCGGCTACGAGTTGTTCCTGTGGCGAAAGCTTTAGCGCCTGACCTGGATCGGGTTCCAGGGTCTGCACAGGGATGAAATCATCGACGAGTGACTACTTCGCGCTGCTTGGCGAGCCGCATCGGCCCTGGCTTGATCCTGAGGGTCTAAAGGCCAAGTTCTTGTCCTTAAGCTCGGAGTTCCACCCGGATCACGTCGGCGGAACTGACCCCGCTGAAAAGAGCGCTGCCGAACGCCGCTACGCCGAATTGAACGAGGCGTATCAGCACTTGAAGAAACCAAAGGAACGGCTGCAGCACTTGCTGGAGACCGAGACCGGCGCCAAGCCGGCACAGGTTCAGCAGATCCCCGAGGACCTCATGGACTTGTTCATGCAAGTCGGCAACTTGCTGAAACAAGCGGACGCTTTGCTGAAAGAAAAGGAGCAGACCACTTCTCCGCTGCTGCAGGTGCGCTGTTTTGAGGCCGGGCAGGTTCTGACCGAACAGCTCGTTGAACTTCAAAAGAAGTTAACTGAACGGCGACAGGAACTTCTTACCGAACTTCAGGCGATTGACGCGCGCTGGATGGACCAGGCGCGAACCGACGCCGTGGCGCGCGCCACCATGCTTCGCCGGTTGGAACAGCTTTACCGGCTGTTCAGCTATTATTCGCGATGGGAAGAGCAAGCGCAGGAGCGAATTGTTCAGCTGGCCCTCTAACTCGCTATGCTTCAAAACCGTTTCCGTTCCATTCTGCTTTCTGGTTTTGGATTCATCCTTTGGGCCGCCTTACAGCCTGGCTCCCTCCACGCCGCCCAGTCGTGGCAGAGCGCCTTGGCCGGGATGCCTTTAAAAGCCCCGGTGAATGAATTGGATCGGACAAACTGCGTTGCGGTGATGCTCGAGGCCTTTCAATCGAATGAAACCGTCAAGGCCCTTGTGTTTATGCCCGGGGCCACCGACGAATTTTACCTGTTTCGCCGGGCGCGCGCCGTTCTGACCAACTCGAATCCGACCTTGCTGGATGCTGTGCTCGCATTGGCCTCTCAGACCTACATCCGGGCTGAGTTCCAGCCCCCTTTTCTGCTTTTACACACTGATGAAGATCCCTTGGAACCGGACAACCGTGTCCAGGATAGCCGCACCGCCGAGCGTCTAAAAAACCGGGTCCGCGTTGCGCGGTTGGTCTGCAATGACAAGGATTGGGATTACCTGGAACCGGTCTTGAGGCAGTCGCTGAAGATCGCGCTTCGGCCGTGGCGTTATTCGACTGGTTCGTGGCATTTCTACCGGCACAGCTTCGCCGCCTGGAACATTGACGGAATGGAAGCGCTGGAGTTGGCTGCCCTGGCGGGAAAATCGAAATTCGTTCTTGCCCGCAAAGAAGCCAGGTTCGAGGTGGACCCGCGCGTGCGCGCGCCCCCTAAATTCGACGCGCACCTGCGGTGATTTGGCGTTGAGGCGCGGCCTACTTCAGGTCTTCTTCAGATTTAAAAGCGATGATGCTCAAGGGCGGCAGCGTCATTTCAGCCGAGAATTGCTGGTTGTGGCGCTTCTGATGGACGGCCACGACACCACCCATGTTGCCCACGTTGCTGCCTCCGTAGACTTTGGCGTCGCTGTTGAAAACTTCCCTCCATTTCCCGGCTTTGGGCAGGCCGACGCGGTACCTCAATCGCGGCACCGGAGTGAGGTTCAAAAGGACGGCGACCAGGTTTTGAAAACTGGCGTCCTGTCGGACGAACGAAAGCACGCTGTTGTCATGATCGGAGGCGTCGATCCAATAAAACCCGGTGTGGTCGTAATCTGACTGCCACAGGGCCGGTTCGGATGCATAAATCCTGTTGAGGTCCTGCACGAGTTGCTGCACGCCGGCATGGTAAGGCCCGGCCCCGAGCAACCACCAATCGAGTTCGCCGTTGGCGTTCCACTCGGCGCTTTGGCCGAATTCTCCGCCCATAAACAGCAGCATTTTTCCCGGGAAAAACCATTGATAACCCAGCAGCGTGCGCAGGTTGGCGAACCGGCGCCAGTCATCTCCCGGCATCCGTCCCAGGAGCGATCCTTTGCCGTGCACGACCTCATCGTGGGAAAGCGGCAGGATGAAGTTTTCGTGATGATGATACAGCATCGCGAACGTAAGGTCGTTCTGGTGATGCTTGCGATACACCGGGTCGCGGCCGAAATAATTCAGCGTGTCGTGCATCCAACCCATGTTCCACTTGAAAGAAAATCCGAGCCCGCCGAGGTAAGGCGGCCGGGTCACCTGCGGCCAGGCGGTCGATTCTTCGGCAATGGTGATGACGCCTGGAAATTCCGTGTGGGTGATGTGATTGAAACGGCGCAGGAAGTCGATCGCTTCGAGGTTTTCGCGGCCGCCGTATTGGTTGGGGATCCATTCTCCGTGCTTGCGGGAGTAATCCAGATACAGCATGGAGGCAACTGCGTCGACCCGCAGGCCGTCGATGTGAAAGCGTTCGCACCAGAAGAGGGCGTTCGCCAGCAGAAAATTGCACACCTCGTGGCGGCCGTAGTTAAAAATCAGTGTCCCCCAGTCCTGGTGCGCCCCTTTGCGAGGATCCTCGTGTTCATACAACGCGGTCCCGTCGAAGCGCGCCAGTGCCCAGTCATCCCGGGGAAAATGCGCCGGGACCCAATCCACGATCACGCCGATGCCTGCCTCGTGCAGTTCATTGACCAAAAATTGAAAATCCTCCGGCGGTCCGTACCTGCTGGTTGGGGCGTAGAACCCGGTGACTTGGTACCCCCACGACGGGTAGAAGGCGTGCTCGGCCAAGGGCAGGAATTCGACGTGAGTGAAGCCCATCTTTTTAACGTACTCCACCAGCGGTTGCGCCAACTCACGATAGCTGAGTGATTCACCCATGGATTTTTTGCGCCATGAACCGAGGTGAATTTCATAAATACTCAGGGGCGAACGCAGGGCGTCGCGATTCCTTCGCTCCGTCAGCCACGCGTCATCCGTCCAGTGGAACTTGCGTGTGTTCCAAAGAATGGATGCGTTTTTTGGCGGTGTCTCAAAGTAGCACCCGTACGGATCGGTTTTCAGCACGATGTGTCCATGCAGGTTCCGGACTTCGTATTTGTAATGCGTTCCTTCCGCCAGGCCGGGAATAAAAATCTCCCAAACTCCGGAAGACCCAAGCGAGCGCATTGGGTGGGCTCGCCCGTCCCACTTGTTGAAATCACCGACGACGCTGATTCGCTGCGCGTTGGGTGCCCACACCGCGAAACTGGCACCTTCTACGCCGTCGATCGTGCGCAAATGCCCGCCCAATTTGTCATAGATCCGCCGCTCATCGCCTTTGCCGAACAGGTAAAGATCGCCTTCGCCCAGCGTCGGCAAAAACGAATATGGATCCCGGGTGCGGCGCACGTTGCCGGCTTTATCGGTAATGACCAGGTCGTAAGCGTAGATTTTTTGAGCGTCTGCGGTCGTTCCTTCGAACAGATCGGTTTTGGGAACGCGTTTGAGGCTGATGCTGGGCTTGTCCTTTTCGAGGACCGGTTCAAGCTCGACCTTTTCAGCATCGGGCACAAGCGCCCGGGCCACCAGGCCTTTGCCATCCGCGAGTTGATGCAGGCCCAGCAACTGGTGTGGAGAGCGGTTCTTTGCCTCGACTAAACTCGACAATTCTTGTTGGGTCAAAACCATGGTCTCCCAACGTATCAGACAGTAAAAAGATTGCCAATTGGCAATAACCGCGCGCATTTCACGCCAAATGGGACGGTCTGATGCGTGCTTGAGGGCTACTCGATGCGCACGACGCGCAGTGTGTCAGCGTCGAACCAGGCATCGCCTTTGTCCGCGCGCAGCTCGCAAACGAATTCCACCTCGCCATTGTTTTCAACCTGGAATTCGTAACTGAATTGCTTCCAATCGGAGTTCCCGGACACCCGGGCGGCGGGCCGCCCGCCCGCAATCCTAAGCTTTGCTCCCGCCGATTCCTCGTCCGACTCGACGCCGCGCACGCGGACTTCGCCCATGAATTTGTATCTTCCCGGATCCAGCTCTGCGCGCGTTCGCCACGAAGCGAACACCTTTCCACGGGCCGAAATGAGAAGCAGGTTTTTTCGAGAGCCGTTGCTGGTTTGCTCGAATTCGGGGTCCCCTCTTTGTATCCTGCGGGTCCAATTGGTCAGGAGCACCGGCGCGTAATCACGCGGGTCGCGCGGTTTCAGCGCCTCCCCCAATTGCCGCGCAAGGCTTTTATCACGAGCTACAATGTGGGCCTTCAGCTCGTTGACCGTGCGTTGATAGCTCCGGGCCTGGGGGTTGTCCGAATCGGCCAATGCTTTGGCAACAACGCTCGATAACTCATCGACCCTGCTCAAGAGCGCATCGACGCGGAACAGGTTTGTGTACAGCTGCCCCAGACGCGACAGGTACATCCGGCGCCCTTCCGGAATGCTGATGAACGCCTCGGCCACGGCTCCGGAAAGTTGCGGAAAAATCGGACAATTCGGGCTGCCTTGCCGGCCGCCGCCGTGGAAGGTGCCGGTGCCCAGCATCTGATCCATCCCGTGGGCGATGAACACGATCTTACCCGATCCGAGGTCATGAAAGACGCGATAGTTGTTTTGATTCATGCAATAGCCGTCCCAATGGCATAACATCACTTCCATTGCCATGAAGCTGCTGAACCGGTCTACATCGAGCGCCTGTGACAGGGCGTGCCAGCGCGTTTCCGGATCTTCCTGGTGAATTGCATCGGCCAGGGCTCGCAATCCGGAATTGTTGTTCGGATCATCGCCTGAGTTGACGTCGAGGCGATCGGTTATCTCCTGATTGCCGTGGGTTTGGTACAGGTTTCCATGCACGTTTTGGAAATGTTCGCGCAGGAACTGTTTGTTGAACCCTTCGGTCAGAATGTGCACTCCGAGGCTGCGGCCGTTTAGTTTCACGGTTGTGAACCCCGCCCGCGGCGTCGGGCTCCCTGCCAGGTTGAAGAGTTCACGGGAGATTTTTTCATTAAGAAACGTCGGGTCCTGGACAGAGTTGTTCAGCGAAAACTTTTTGAGGCCGTGAAAGCTTTGGCCGGCAGCGTATTTTTCGAAATTCAAAGTCAGTGCCGGGTTGTCGTCAATCGAGCGATAACTGCCAGCGCCTCCTTTGAGGTGAATCGCGACGTTCGTGTAAACCTGTCCGCCTTCAGTCACCGTGGCCAGGGCGTAAGGACGCCGAGCTCCACCCCATCCTTCCGTCGTGAGCTTTTGGATTCCTTTGTCCGGAATATCAATTTGGAATTTAAGCACCCTGCGGCCGGCGAACACGTCCGTAAGGTAGGCTCTTTCGGAGTTGGTGCTTGCCGCGCAAGCACAGAAGGCGGGGGCGGCTACCAGTGCCGAGGCGCAAAAACGCAGCGCAAATCGAGAGGGAAACCTTTCGAACATACCCTTACTGCTACTGCCCTGATTCTGCGATTTGTCAACTTCGATTTGACACGCGGCCCAGCAACGGTCCTGCAACGCCTTGGTTCAGGTTTCTACTCGTGCCACTCGGGGTAGATTGACGCATCCAGTTGGCCGCGCTGAATAAGATCGTTCAAATCGCGGATAATGGTTTTGCGGGACACCTTGAAATGCCCTGCCAGGTTCGAAATGTTGGGCCTTTGCACGGTCCCGCGCAACCTTTTGAGGAGTTCTGCCTGCCGGGCAAGACGTTCCGTGAAGCGCCGCTCCGGTTCGTTGCTTTCAATCTTCTCTGCGCGCTCGAGCGATTGCAGCGACCGCACGGTTTCGGCCAAACCACACTCGTCGAGGGCGGTCTTGACCACAAGTTCCAGCTCATCGAGATCGACCGGTTTTTCGATCACGTAATGCGCGGACCTGGGCCCCTGAAGTGCGTTGAGTGTTCCCCGAATATCCAGCGTGCCCGAAACGATAATCACCGGCACATGGCCGGCTGCGTTCTTAAGTTGCGGTAGGAAATCGGTCCCGAGCTGTCCATCCGCAAGCACGTGGTCCAGGATTACCACGTCGGGAATATGGCGCTCGACCTGTTCCAAAGCGGCGGTTCCATTGGACACACACGTGAGCCGGTAACCGCGTAGGGCCTTGGAGTAGAGCCTGATTTGCCGCGGGTCATCCTCAACAATCAAGATATCGGCAAGTTTCGAGTCGCTCATACCAGGCTGAATTTTGGACCAGCCTATCTGATCCGGGTCGGTTGTATACTGTGCCAATGGCGCACATGCTCAGTGACTTTCTTCGGGGTTCCTCGTTGAAGCGCTCGTCGCTTGTACGGGGATGATGATCCGGAACGTGGCACCTTTGCCAGGTTCGCTCGAAAGGCCGATCCCCAGGCCATCCTGCTCAGCCATTGTGTAAACCATTGAAAGCCCAAGTCCGGTTCCACGGCTGGCCCCCCTGACCTTGGTCGTGAACATGGGTTCGAAGATGCGCGAGCGAACATCCGGGTGAATGCCACAACCACTGTCGGCGACCAGCAGTTCCACGTACTTGGGGGCGGGATTGGGCGGTCGGACCTCGCATTTCGTTATGGGGGCAACGCAGCTGTTGACTTCAATTCTAAGACGCCCTTTTCCGTTCATCGCCTCCGCCGCGTTAACGATTAAGTTGAGCAGGATTTGTTCGAGGCGCGCGCGGGCAACGGCCACCGGCGGGCTATCGCGATCGAGTTGCAGGTCCAGGGTAATTCCGCTGAGAAATTGGCGGCTTAAGAGGCCGACGCTGTCTTCGACGAGTTCCGGCAGGGACACGGTTCCACTCATGTTGATCTTCTCTTTGCTGTACCCAAGCATTGAAGCCACAATATGTTTTCCCTGTTGAACCGCTTTTTCGACTTCAGCAACATTTTCCTCCGCCTCCGGGTTGTCCTTAACTTCTCGCCCAATCAGTTTGTTAGACATCCGGATAACGGATAGAAGATTATTGACGTCGTGAGCGATGCCGGCGGCGAGGGTCCCGAGCGCCTTCATTTTCTGGCTGTGCATCAGCTCGGCTTGGGCCACTTCCAATTCACGGTTTCGTTGCTCGACCACTCCGTCGATATGCTCGTAGCTCTGGAAAAGTCGTCGTTGCCTTCTCAGAACGGTCCAGGCGCAAAAAACGACGAATCCCACCGCCGTGCCGGCCAGGACAATCATTTGCGTTGAACCAAAAGACACGGCGGAGCGGTGCGACGAGATCGCCCCCGTCATGGCCTGCACGATTTCGGGATGGCACTCGTCCCAGTCCAGGCCCAGCCGCGCCAGTTCCGCATGAATTGCCGTCAGGTCCCACAACTGAATCGCTTCGCCAGCGATGGCCGCGACCTGGGTTCCGTCCCAATTGAAGCACACTCCCTGAATCAAGTGGGAATCGGGCGCAGCGAGGGATGCCAGGACTGTGGCGGTCTGCGGATCGAGCAGTTGCACCAGACGACGCTCTTTTATAATCGCCAGCAAACGGCCGTCCCGGGAAAAAGCCGCCTGGTTGGGCAAATCAATCGCCGTGCCGCTCGGAATGCGTTTGCGCAGTTTCCAGGATCCGGTCTCGAAGATCTTGTATTCCTTGTCGCCGGCCAGCACCAGTAGTTGTCCGTCGGGACTGAACACCGGGCTGCAGTTGCCATCGTCAAGGTCCAGCAGTTTTTTGCCCGAAGCGGCATCCCATAGAACACTGCCACGCCCATGGAAGGTACCAGTGACAACCCACTTGGCGTCGGGGCTTATCGCCGGATCTTTCGGGTAGTCGGCATTCGTAAAAAGCACAGGCGGCCCCAGTGTTTTCAGATCAAATAGCGCCGCCTCGGAATCGCTCAAAGGCAGAGCGACGTGCGTTCGCCCAAAATTCACCTGGCCCCCATCGACGTGAGTTGTGACCGGCAGACTGATGTGCTTCGGCTCGCCCAGTTCGACCGGTGGGTTCCTGGCAGCCGTATTTTTAACCGGCCACAGCGAAAGATGGTAGTCACCGCAAGTCAGCAGCGATTTGCCGTCGTCTACGAAGAACGCTGCGCGGCTGCGCCTCATCGGCACGACGGCAAGCTGCTCGAATGCGGGAACACTCATGAGCCGCAAGCCGTCATCTTTGAAGATGGCTGCCAACTTGCCGTCCGCGCTAAAATCCACATTCCAGACGTTCTGCCCGGTGCCGTCGGAACAGTCGGCCACCCGGTAACCGCGGGGGGTGCTGACCTTCCACCAGCCCCAGGCGGCGCGCCTTGAGGATTTGGTGGTGTAACTCAGGCGCGAGTCATCGGGACTAAAGGCCGTCGCGAAACCTTTCCGTGTTTCCAGGATTAAACCGCCCGAGTTCGGGTCCCAAAGTTTGCAGGATCCATCCCATGAGTCTGACACCAGCAGGTCGCCTTTGTGATTGAAAAACACGTTATCCACAAGCATTTGATGCGCCTGCCAATGCCGTTGTCTCCTCGATCGCAAGTCCCAGACTTGCACGCCGCCCAGCTCGTCTCCGACTGCCACAAAATGATCCGACCAGCCCAGCGTCACCAGGTCGCAATCACTTCGAGGGCTTTCCACCAGCAAACCCCTGGTTCTGCTCCAAATTTGCAATGTTTGGCCGCCATTCACCGCTACCCTTTCCCCGGTGGCATCCAACGCGATGTCCCTTATCTCCGCGGTGATGGTCAAAGGCTCGCCGAGTTCTTTTCCCGAGCCGGATTCATAAAAGTGAATCGAATGCTCATCGGTGACCCCGGCCAGGACCTGGTCGTTGCCGCTGAAATCGAAAGCTCGGATCGGCGGGGTGCGAAACAAAGAGGCGCCTCCGCTGCTCTCCAACACCTCGAACCCGATGCCACGCAAAAACAGCCCCACGAATTTTTCCCCCGGACTAAAGCAGATTCCCGCAACGTTGCTGCGGGTGCAGGAAAACACCGGTCGACGCTCCGGCAGAGTCAAGACCTCCACCAGGCCATCCTGGTGCGCCACCGCGCAGCGGCCGGAAGCGGGCGCCACCGCAACCATCCCGTTGGTTTCCGGGATTGGCTCTTCTTGCATCTCCCTTAAATCGGTCAACGCCATTTGGGCAATCGCTTCGCTGCGCAGTTCTAGCGAAGGACGGATTCGTGCAGCCGCTGCCACCACCTCCTCACCGATTGCTTTGCGGCCCATCGCGGCGCTGAATCGGTTAGCCATGGCCTGCGCCAGGTAGCTCTTCCAGAGGTCCTGTTGAGCCCGGTCCCTCGCTTCACGCGCTTCATCGGCCCGTTCACCGGCTCGGTACGCAGCGAAGACGGCCGCCAAAGCCAGACCGATCACCACCGTCACGATTGCGAACACGGCCGTGTGCACTCGCCACAACCCTTTGCGGATCTCTGCCCGCTGCCTCAGCACTTCTACATGCGAAAGCTCGCGCGGGGATGGGTTCATGCGTTGCGCCTACTATACGGGTTGCGAGCTTTGAAATCCAGGGTGTGCGCCGGTCGCACAGTGGCCGAATTTGAGGTGGCCCGGATGATAGATTGCGGGCGGAATGACCTCACACCCGATTGGCTTGAATTGCGACGACTAGATGGCCGCGAGGAAACCCAGACTCAGGATTCCAGCGATAATCCGGAGCGCCGACTTTAGTCGGCTTCAATGCAGATTTCAGATTGGTGCCGATGGAGGGGATCGAACCCACACATCCTTACGGATACCAGATTTTGAGTCTAGCGCGTCTGCCAATTCCGCCACATCGGCTCGTTAATAATCAATAGCTTACGTTGATTATTAGGGGTGACCTTGACGCTTGCTACAGACTTTGCGACAGTGTTGCCCGATGAAACGTGCTGCAACCCAACGCAGAATTCTCCGAAGTTCAAGCTCACGCCGATACAGATACACCAAGGTTCTCGACAACCGCAAGCACCCAATTCGAGGCCTTTGGAAGCGCAACGGCAAGTTCTTTGGCCGGCTCACTATCGAGGACGACGGCGGCGCCAAGTCGGTGAAGTGGGTACCGCTGGGCGAGGCCGGGACCGCCGCGGAGGCTCAAGAGGAGTTTCGAAAGCTGCTAGTTGAGCGGAGGGAGAATCGACTTCGTCATGTGGGCAGGTGCCCGCGCTTTGGAGAATATGCAAACGGAGCCTATTTGAAGTGGCTCCAAACGTCGGGCAAGAAGTCGGATACCATCGTCACCGAAAAGTCCCACCTGAAGCCCTGGGTCGGCTCCATCGGTCAGCTTTACTTGGACAAGATTCGGCCACACCACCTGACAGCGCATCTGCAGAAATTGAAGGAAAAGGGTAAGGCGAGCAGGACCTGCAACTTATCACTCGTCGTTTTGCGTAACGTGCTGAAGAAGGCACGGGTCGACGGGTACATCAAGGCCCTGCCGGTAGAAGGAATCCCCTGGCAGCGCACCGAAAAGAAAGCAAGGCGGCTTTTCACCCGTGAAGATGTTGCTCTTTTCTGCGCCGCCGCCGTTTCTGCTTCCAAGAATGGTTCCGAACTTTCCGACTACATCCGATTGCTTTCCCTGTGCGGCGCCAGGGAGCAGGAGGCCATTAAGCTGCGATGGTCTGATGTCGATTTTGATCGCAAGCTACTAACCATCGGTGCCGATGCCGACACGAAAAACAGAGAGGCG
>DATGLT010000288.1:0-54456 GCA_035294005.1 Verrucomicrobiia bacterium | reverse complement strand
CCCCTTCACCGTAACTGTCCTTGTCCCAACGGGAGTTCTGACGCAGTTCGCCACCCTGCCCGATGAAGAACTCGGCAAGCGCGCTGTCCAATTTGAATCTCGAAATGCAGGTTGCCTCGGGATTTAAAGCGCGTACAGGCGAAGCTGAATCGCCAAAGTAAAACCGAGCTGTTCGGGCCGGGATGGCTCCGGCGTTCTTAACCAGGTCATCCAGGCCCAGCCTTTTCAAGACTTCCTGACCTTTGCCGCTAATGAATTCGCCGCAAACCTTGTGCCGGGGGTATTGCCCGGCTTCCCAGATCGTGGCGGGCACGCCTCGTTGGCGGAGTCCTATGCCGAGCGTCAGCCCAGCCAACCCACCGCCCGCAATGGTGATGGAGCGAAGACGGTTCATGTGCGGGTCGAGGCTTTTTTCATCCGGGCAACAAACAAATGCCCAAACGGGCCCGCGCGTTTCTCCCACACGCTCCAGTCCGTGTGGTTTGGCCACAAAGCGGAGAGTTCTGCGTTTGCAAAGCCGGCCCGTACGCTGACAGGCGCATCGTGACGGGTAACGCTGTTGCAGCCGATGAACCAAATCAAATGGCTGAACAACAGGGGCACCAACCCACGGCGCGGTTCCAGTGCGATGAAGCACGTGCAACGGGCCGCCAACCTTTGAAAGAGCGCGGCAAGCGTATCCTTCTCGAAATGGTGCAGAAAAAGGTTGGCTAAGATGATGTCGCGGGGTGGGCGGTTTTCTTCTCGCGACCATTCCAAAACGTCCATGCAAGCCAGGTCGATTTGCCAACCCAGCGTGCGAAAATCCTGGAGCACCGCCGGCGTGATGAGATTCTGTTGGTCAACGAGGGTCGCTCGGGTTTCCTGCCAGCCCTTGCCCAAACGACGGGCAACCCGAAGCAACAAGTAGGCATCGCCGGCGCCGATGTCGGCAAGGCAAACCGTTGAACTGTTTCGAACCCGGGCCAATTGCGCTGCGAGGATGCGGGCATTGCCCATCCACGCGTTTAACTTCCGCAGGTCGCGCCGGGACCTGACAGCGCGCGGATCGGTTACTGACATCTCGTCGAGCCACTCCTTTTCCAGGCGCCGATTCATTTGTTCGCAATCCGGACTGTGGCTGAAAACCTCAACCGACCTCGAGCAGGGCGCCATGGCTGCTGAACCCGGCGCCAAAGGAACTCATCCACCAATACCCGGCAGCCTGTTTTGCAGCCAGGGCGGCCTGCAACACAAAATAAACCGAGGGGCTGCTCAGATTGCCGTACTCCGACAACACGGCGGAACTGTAGTGGAGGTCCTCGTCGGTCAATTGCAGGCGCGAACGCAGGCCCAGGAGGACATCGCGCCCACCCGGGTGCAGTATCCATCCACGGATTGAGCTGCGGCTGACCTTCGCTTGATCAAGCACCTGCTCCAACACTTGTTCCACATACTTCCCGGCCAGTTCAGGAACGCGCGGGGCCAGGATGTTGCGCAGCATCCCGTGTCTTTGCTCAAAGCGCAACAAGTCCCGGTTGCCCGGCGACAGGATCGAGCCGCTGGCCTTCCATTCAACGGGTCGATTGTGTCCCGGCTTAAGAGACAGCACGGCCGCGGCCGCGCCATCGCCGAAAAGACAAGCGCTGACCAGCACCCCGGGGTCGTCATCGAGGAAGAAAGCGGCACTGCAAACCTCAACGCAAATAGACAAGACGTATCGGCAATAGCCTGAGCGCAGCAACGCCTCGGAAGTTCTTAAATTGGGAATCGCCGCGCCGCAGCCTTGCCCCACGAGATCCAGGTTCAGCGCATTTGGCTTTAATCCGAGCCGTTCGGACACGTAGCTGGTGAGCCCGGGACACAAATAGCCCGTGCAAGTGCTGATGATCACGGCATCAATCAGGCTGGTGTCAACGGCGGCATCTTTGAGGGCTCGCTCGGCGGCTTGTGCGGCTAGAATCGGCGCATTTTTTAAAAACCTCGCATGGAGTGCGTCCGGTTTCAGTTCGAATGCGTCTTCGAGGCGGTTCAGCGCAAGGTGCCTTGTTGAAATCCCGTTTTGACCGGTCAGAATCTTTTTCAGGATGGCTTGCGATCGCTTGCCGAGAGCCTGAAAAGCGCCGACGCATTGAACAGCATCCCAACAATCCCGCTGGGCATATCTTTCCGGAGGGGCCGCGGTGCCCAGGCCGACTATGAACATGGGCCACCATAGCGCCGGGTGCAATCGCTGGCAAACGGCAGGAATTTACTTGGCGGGATTAGGCCGCTCAGTGGTGGTAGTTCTCAGCGTCGTGATGGTGTGCTCCTGCAGTTCGCGCACGAGACTATGGACATCGCTTCGAAAACCGGTAACCTCAACGCCATATCCGGTGTCTAATTTCTTCGAAGTGTAGTCTGGGCGGCAACTTATGAAGTGGATATTTACCTTAATTCTCTTGGCGGCAATTGGCGGTTTCGGTTGGTGGTACTACCAGTCCAAACACGAGACTCCGGCCGAATATCAGACCGCTGCCGTCACCAGAGGTGACCTGACCCAGGCGGTCACCGCCACCGGTCAGTTGGGTCCCGTCCTCAACGTCCAGGTTGGCAGCCAGATTTCGGGCATCGTTAAAAAGCTGTTTGCCGATTTCAATTCCGTGGTCAAGTCCAACCAGGTCATTGCCGAAATTGACCCATCCACCTACGATTTGAACGTCCTCAAGGCGCAGGCCGGACTGGCCAATTCAAAGGCGAATCTAACCTTGGCCGAAGTCCAGGCGCGACGCGCGGACGAGCTCTATACAAACCACCTTATCTCCGCGGCTGACCACGACATCGCCAGCGCTCAGATGCTTCAAGCCAAGGCACAGGTTCAGAGCGACGAAGCAACTCTCAAGAATGCCCAGGTCCAGCTCTCGTATTGCACGATTTATGCCCCGGTTGACGGGGTGGTGATCTCCCGCAATGTCGACGTTGGTCAAACCGTGGCCGCCAGCTTTAACACGCCAACGCTTTTTCTTATCGCTAATGACCTGGCCAAAATGCAAATCGACGCGCTGGTTTCCGAGGCCGATATCGGCAACGCCGCTGTTGGCCAAAACGTGAATTTTTCAGTAGACGCTTTTCCTTACCGTACTTTCAAAGGCAGGGTGAGCCAGATTCGTTACGGGGCTATCACCAACCAGAACGTGATCAATTATGATTGCGTGATCGAGGTGAAGAACGACGACCTGAAGCTGCTGCCGGGCATGACGGCCAATGTTTCAATCATCATCGCTGAGCGCAATAGCGCCCTAAAGATTCCCAATGCCGCCTTAAGATTTCGACCGCCCGAATCGGCCGGGCTTCCTGCTTCGACTAATTCAGGCCCTGGGTTTGCCAGCCAGGGTCTGCGTGGCGGTGGACCCGGCGGGGAGGGCGGCGGCGGAGGCTTTCGTCAACGCGGCGGCGAAGGCGGCGGCCCGGGAGGTTTCGGCGGCGGACCCCGAGGTCCAGGTGGAGGCGAAGCAGGCCAGCGCGCTCGGCCTCGAGCCGACAGGCAGACGGTTCGAACGGTTTATGTGCTGAGCTCGGACGGCGACCCCAAAAACGGCGCGTCCCCGAAACTCAAACCCGTCCAGGTCAAGACCGGCATTACGGACGGCATTTCCACTGAGGTCCTGGAAGGGCTCGAAGAGGGTATGCAGGTTGTCACGGGTACATTGAGCAGCGGCGACAATGGATCTCGTCCAGCGGCCAATCCTTTCGGCGGCGGCCCATTCCGAAGATTTTAGGTGCGTGGAACACAATCAGATTTTGAAAACTGGCACGCTGCTCTTAGGTTAATGCGTCATGCCACGAGACAATGGGAACGAGAGCGCGGCTCTCGCGAGCGTGCCCGAGGAGGTTACCGGCCAGCCTCGGCGAATCGTTTTGAAGCAACAGCTCTGGCGCAAAACGTTCGCTTCGCTGAGGCATCGCAATTTCCGCCTGTTTTTCGGCGGACAGCTCATTTCTTTGATTGGGACATGGATGCAGAACACGGCCCAGGGCTGGCTGGTTTACCAGCTAACGGGATCGAAGATCCTTCTGGGCGTTGTGGCGGCGGCAGGGTCGGCACCGATGATGTTGCTGTCCGTTTGGGGCGGGTCGGTGGCCGATCGTCATTCCAAAAGGCGCATCGTCCTTTTCACCCAGACCGGGATGATGCTCTTCGCATTTATTTTTGCCGCCCTGGTCTGGAGCGGGCAGATTCGTGCCTGGCAGATCATGGTGCTGGCCGCCCTGGGCGGCTGCGCCCTGGCCTTCGACATGCCGGCGCGCCAGGCGTTCATGGTGGAAATGACCAGCCGCGAAGACTTGATCAATGCCATCTCCCTGAACAGTTCCATTGTCAACGGCGCGCGAGTGATCGGCCCGTCGGTTGCGGGGCTGCTAATGGCCAAAGTGGGGATCGCGATGTGTTTTCTTCTGAATGGCCTGAGTTTTCTGGCCGTCATTGCGGGCCTGCTGATGATGCGGCTTCCTCAATTCGTGCCGCCAAAGCGGACGGCCTCTACCTGGGCTCATGCTGTCGAGGGTTTCTCGTACGTTTGGGGCCAGTGGCGGATGCGCACGCTGCTGGTGCTGTTTGCCGTAGTGGGAGTATTTGGGTGGTCGTATTCGGTGTTGATGCCTGCCTTCGCGCGGGACGTTCTGAACGTCGGCCAGGCGCGCTACGGGGCATTGCTCAGCGCCAACGGCGTTGGCGCTTTGGCCGGTGCGCTAACGGTCGCGACCGTAGGTTCTCAAGCCAACCGAAGGTTCCTGGTGCTCGGGGGGCTTTGGTTTTTCTCGGCGATGTTGTTTCTGCTTGCCTGGGTTCACAATTATTACCTCGCCCTCTTGTTCCTGGCGTTGGCGGGGTGGGGCATGCTCCTGTTCTTTTCGACCACCAACACAGTGCTTCAAACCAGCGCTTCGGACGAAATGCGCGGGCGGGTCATGGGCATTTGGACTCTCGTGTTCGGAGGAACGACACCGCTGGGAGGGTTAGAGGCGGGGGCGGTGTCCCATTGGCTGGGGGTTCGCTGGGCCGTGACTGTCGGCTCAATTGTCTGCTCCGTGGCCGCGCTGATCGTCCTGCTCCTGGTTCAGGGGCGCGATCGCGCCCAGGCTTCGCCGGGACCGGCCAGATGAACCGGTTGCATTCCAAATAGAAGCCCCATGAGCACGGTCATCAAGCTTCTGGATGTTCATAAAACCTACCGCACCGGGAGCGTTGAGGTTCACGCCGTTCGCGGGGTCTCCGCAGAGATCCAGGCCGGTGAGTTCGTGGCAATCATGGGAGCCAGCGGTTCGGGCAAGTCAACTCTCATGAACATCATCGGGTGCCTCGACCGCTCGACCAAAGGCAGCTACCTCCTCGACGGAACGGACGTGTCGGGCCTCAACCGCGATGCACTGGCCGATATTCGTAATCAGAAGATCGGGTTCATTTTCCAGGGGTTCAACCTGCTCTCCCGCACCTCGGCTCTCGAGAACGTCGAACTGCCGATGCTCTACTCCCACAAACACCTTTCGGGCCGGGAGCAGCGGGCGCGGGCAACTGAAGCGCTGACGTTGGTGGGCTTGGGCGAACGCGCCGACCATCACCCCAACCAGCTTTCGGGCGGACAACAACAGCGCGTTGCCATCGCCCGGGCACTGGTCAACCAGCCCGCGTTGCTGCTGGCCGATGAACCCACAGGTAACCTCGACAGCCAGACCAGCATCGAGATCATGGGCGTATTTCAGACTCTCAACGACAAAGGCATCACGATCGTGATGGTGACGCATGAGTTGGATATTGCCCGTTACACCAGGCGCAACCTCATCATGCGCGACGGGCGGATTGTCAGTGACACCGTTGTCGCCCAACGGCTGAATGCCGAGTTGGAACTTAAAGCCTTGCGCGACGCGCAACAAGCGGTTCAATTAACGGTATGATCCGGCTTGTTGCCACGTTGAAAATCGCCGGGCGCGCCTTGAAGCGTAACAAGCTGCGCACCCTGCTGACGATGCTCGGTATGATTATCGGCGTCGGCGCGGTCATCGCCATGGTCGGCATCGGCAACGGCGCGAAGTCCCAGATCGAAGCTCAAATCGCCAGCATGGGCCAGAATGTCGTGCTTGTCTTTTCCGGGAGCTTCAGCCGCGGCGGCATTCGTTCGGGCTGGGGCGGCGCGGGGACGCTGACGATCGACGATGCCGAAGGGATCCTTCGTGAGATTCCCGGCGTCACGGCCATCTCCCCTGAAATCCGTACCCGCGCGCAGATCGCCGCCGGCAACCAGAACTGGAACACGTCCATCCAGGGCGAGTCGCCCGAGTACTTCGATATTCGCCAATGGCCCATCATAACCGGCTCGGCTTTCACCGCCCAGGATGTGCGCAGTGCCAACAAGGTCGCCGTCATCGGCAAAACCATCGCCGACCAGCTTTATCCCGGCGAAGATCCCATCGGGCAGGTCGTGCGAGTGAAAAATGTCCCGTTCATCATTCTGGGAATGCTCACACCCAAAGGGTTGTCAGTTCAGGGACAGGACCAGGACGATCTGATTATTGTCCCGTACACCAGTGCGATGAAGCGTGTGCAGCGGGTAACGACTCTCGGCTCGATCATTGTTCAGGCCGCCAAGCCTTCGTTGCTGAATCCCGTCCAGCAGCAAATCATCGAGTTGCTGCGCCAAAATCACAAAATCACGCCGGGTAAAGACGATGATTTCACCGTTCGCAACCAACAGGAAATCGCCGAGATGGCGACCGCGCAATCCAAGACCATGACCCTGCTGCTGGCGGCCATCGCCATGGTGTCCCTGGTTGTTGGTGGCATTGGCATCATGAACATCATGCTCGTCAGTGTGACGGAACGGACCCGCGAAATCGGGATCCGGATGGCCATCGGCGCGCGCGGGCGCGACATCCTGCTTCAGTTCCTGATTGAAGCTGTCACGCTGAGCGTTATCGGCGGGATTCTTGGCATCGGCTCCGGGTTTGGAGTGTCGGAAATCATTGCAGCCAAGACCAGTTGGCCGACCCTCGTGCCTTCCGAGTGGGTCATTTGTGCTTTCTTCGTCAGCGCGGCCGTTGGAATCTTTTTTGGATTCTATCCGGCGCGCAAAGCTTCGCAGCTGGATCCAATCGACGCTCTGCGCTACGAATGATTACTTGCCGGCAAGAGGCTGGCTCACGCGGACTATTTCCGCCTCGAAATTGCCTGCGGCGAAGCTTTTCCGTTCGTCAGGCAGGGCAATAAAAATTCGGCCTTTGAGACGCCCGTTGAGGATCGGGCCAAAAGTCAGCTTCATGGCGTAGCCGCCGTGAATGTGCTGTGTCACCGGTTCCTGTCGGTCATCCTTCCAACGCAACACGACTCGCGGAGCAGGGTTGTTACTGGGCGTGACGATGACGGCCTTTCCCGCCAGGTCTTCGGGTTGCCGAACGCCCATCGAAATTGTTATGCCAAGGTCAGGCAATCCAGTCGTGCCCTGGCGCAACGACAACCGACCCTCCTTAAACGTAGCTCGCTCGCATAGAAACCCGTTCCCGTGGATGCTGCCAACCACTTCGCCATTCGGGATTGAAGCGTTTGTCAGGTTCAATGTCCATGCAACACCGGTCGGGATTGGATGGGAAGATTGAAAGGCGGCAGGGGGTTGAGGTTTTGGCGCGTTGGTCGCCTTTTCTGCCAATCCGTTCGCCAGGCCAGTGAGTTCGTTGCGCCAGAGAAGAAACGCCGCGCCTCCAGTCACCACGAGCATCAGAAGTGGGCCTAAAGCCGCTTTGAGGTTGCGGCGCCCCGGCGTGTCCTCCATCGCCGAGCTCGAATCGAAAGGCTTGCGCGGAGCGCTGGCCTTGGCAGCGGTTAAAATGAGCTTAGCTTCACTGGAAACAGGCGCTTGGGGGACTATCAACTTCTGGAAGCAGGTCGGGCACTCCAGTAGCGAGCCGCTGGTGGTCGAATCAGCGGTGATATGCTGCCCGCAAACCGGGCACGCAAATTTAAACTCGCTCATCTGTCATATTCAACATCCCACACGTTCGAGTCTCGGACAATTAAAAATCAGAATGGACCCGGCAGGCGGGCGCGTTATGGCACTGACCCGCAGCGGCTTGCAGCATGTTGGCGGATGAACCCCCATAAAACCCGGCTTTCTTCGACAGGCGCAGTGGAGAACGCAAACGTTACACGCCTGGGTTCCAGGAGAGTCGGGCGCCTGTGTCATTTTTGGGATGACAGCCGACGGCGAGGTATTGATAATTGGAAATTGAAAATTGGTTATTGGCAATCTCTGGAATTTCGTCCCGGATCCCTGCATCCCTCGCGCGAACTGAGAGTAACCCTCGCGGCCGCAATAGCGTTCTTAAGCGGGTACCTAAATCTACTGCGAAGGACGCCGGAGCGATCACTGAGGCCTCTCCTCCCCCTCCTGTGAAGCCCATGAAGAAAGCATCCCCTGTCTCGCGCAGCGGGCGATTTGCTTCCGGGCCTGCCGCTGAGGTGGCCCGGTTTACGGAATCCGTTTCCTTTGATTGGCGGCTGTGGCGCCACGACATTCGCGGCTCTCGCGCGCACGCCAGCATGCTCCAGAGGATAGGCGTGCTTACCCGATCCGAATTGAACGACATTTTGCGCGGCCTCGACTCGATTGAGGCACAAATCGAGGCAGGCAAGTTCCGGTGGCGGAGCGAACTCGAAGACGTCCACATGAACATCGAGGCCGAGTTGACGCGTCGCGTGCCTTCGGGAGCCAAGCTGCATACCGGCCGCTCGCGCAACGACCAGGTCGCACTGGACGTGCGCCTTTGGTTGCGGGACGAATGCAGCGGGCTTTTGTTGGAGCTGCGTCAGCTGCAGCTTTCCCTGCTCGAGCTTGCCGAACGGGAACGCGACGTTGTGCTCCCGGGATACACGCACCTGCAGCGCGGTCAACCTGTCTATTTCGCGCATCATCTCCTCGCTTATGTTGAGATGACCCAGCGCGACTTCGAACGATTCGAAGATTGTTCGCGCCGGCTTAATGTTTGCCCGCTGGGAAGCGGCGCCCTCGCCGGGTCCACGTTACCTCTGGACCGGGAATTTACCGCGCGCATGCTGGGGTTTGTCGATGAGCGCGGCCGGGCGCGCGTTTCGCAGAATTCGATGGATGCAGTGGGAGACCGTGATTTTGCCGTTGAATTCTGCGCTGCGGCAGCGTTGTTGGCCGTGCATTTGTCGCGACTGGGAGAGGACCTGGTGCTTTGGGCCAGCGCCGAATTCAACTTCATCAGAATTGCAGACGAGTACACCACCGGGTCTTCCTTGATGCCCCAAAAGAAAAACCCCGATGTGGCGGAGTTGACCCGTGGCAAAAGCGCGCGGGTCATAGGGAACCTGGTCGCGCTGCTCACTTTATTGAAGGGGCTGCCGATGACGTACAACCGGGACTTGCAGGAAGATAAAGAGGCCATCTTTGACACCGCCGACGCCGTTCGGGCAACCATTCGGGTTTGTGCCGGCATGCTGCGGGGCGTGCGGGCCAATCGCCAGGCCTGCGCGGCTGCGGCCGCTGATCCTTCGCTCCTGGCCACCGACCTCGCGGATGATTTGGTGCGCAAAGGATTGCCTTTCCGCCAGGCTCACCATGCGGTTGGCGCGCTGGTGTTGCTTGCTGAGAAGCTGGGAAGACCGCTCAATCAGCTTACGGTTCCCGAACTTAAATCCGTTTGCAAGGAGCTCGGGCCGGATTCACTGAAGGTGCTCGACTTGAAGCGCGCGCTTGCGGCTCGGACGATCGCGGGCGCACCCGGAACGCGAATGGTGGCCGCCCAGCTCAAGCGATGGCGCCGTCATCTCGGCGCACCCGCCTAACGAACGCGCGGGGCCGAGTCCATGCAATACGGCTCGAACCAGGTTCTCACGTCGTTGTTGCGCGATGTCTCGCGCTCGTTCTACCTGACTCTTCGGGTTCTGCCCTCGTCGATTCGTCCGCAGATCGGCCTGGCTTACCTTTTGGCCCGTACCGCGGATACCATCGCCGACACCGACCTCCTTCGTGTCGATGAACGTCTTGCCGCCCTTCGAGCCCTTCGAGAGAGCATCGCCGGAACTAGTCCAGCCCCACAGTTCCATGAATGGTCAAAGCACCAGGCCTCTGTTGCCGAAGCGGCATTGCTCAGTCGTTACGAAACCAGCCTCGAGCTCCTTCGGGGTTTGTCCGTCACGGACTGCAAATTGGTTGTTGAAGTGCTTGGGACAATTATCGGCGGACAGGAATTGGACCTGGTCAGGTTCGGCTCGGAATCGCACGAGGTTCGCGCTTTGCAAACCGCGGAGGAGTTGGACGACTACACGTATCGAGTCGCCGGTTGCGTTGGGGAATTTTGGACCAAAATGTGTCTCGCGCACTTATTCGCGTCAGCGCAGTTGGATGTGGCTGGCTTATTGGCGAGGGGCATCCGCTTCGGCAAAGGGTTGCAACTGGTGAACATTCTGCGTGATCTGCCGGCGGACCTTCGCAAGGGCAGGTGTTATCTTCCGGAAACCCAGCTAAGGGCCAAGGGACTGGCGCCCGCGGATTTGCTTGAACCCCGGAATGAAGACCGGCTGAGGCCTGTGTATGATTTCTATCTTGAAGTGGCTTCGGAACACCTGGCAGCCGGCTGGCAATATACCAACAGCTTGCCCCGCAGTGGAATACGCGTGCGGCTGGCCTGCGCGTGGCCCCTCATCATAGGCAGGCGCACGATTGATTTGCTGCGCCAGGGCCGAATCCTCGATCCTGGCCAGCGCATTAAACTGAGCCGGAGAGAAGTCAAAGGAGTGATGTGGCGTTCGGTTCTGTATTACCTGTGGCCGGCCCGTTGGAACAGGCTCTTTCAAGGTCCTTGTAGCACTCATTAACTTGTTGCATCCGATTACGGTTTGACGTAAAACGCAGGCATGCAGATTTCGCGAAAAATCCTCGTCGCGTGTGCAGCCGCTTGCGCGACCACCCTTGCCGCTCGTGGGACCGATACTCCCGCTCAAATCAAAGCCCGAGAGGCCATGCGCCAGCAGTTGCAAAATAACCAGGGGCAGGCGCCAGCTCCAACTCCAGCTGCGCCCGCAGTGATAAACCGGGCGGACTCGGATTCCATTTCGAAAGCACGCGAAGCTCTGCACCAGCAATTGCAAAGTGCTCCCGCACCGGTGAGCGCTCCGACTCCAGCGCCTGCCGTGCCCCCACAACCTGCGGCTGCGCCCATTGCTCCTGCTCCCGTCGCGGCCCCGGCAGCTGCCGCGAATACCGACACCCCGGTGCCGCCTGCCGCTCCGCCCGCCCAAAAGGCAGACCCTGAGGCTATCGTAAAGGCCCGCGAAGCCGTTCGCCAACGCATCGAAGAAAGCGCCGCGACTCCCCCGCCGGTCGCGAGCACACCTGCCACCCCGACGCCTGCCCCAGCCCCGGCTCCTGCGTCGGGCCCCGAGCGGGTTGTGACGGTGCCCCCAACTTCGGCTCCTGCGGCGGCCCCGGTCGAATCCACGCAACCTGCGGCAGCGCAAGCGTCCGATTCTGAAGCCATCGCCAAGGCCCGCAGTGCCCTGCGCCAACAGATGAATGAAAATTTCGAGCCAGGCCCCAAGGCGGATAACGACTCGATCGCGAAGGCTCGCGAAGCGGTTCGCCAGAGGATGGATTCGATCACGTACGCCGATCCGACGTCGCGGGCCGGCAATAAACCCGGTACCAATTTCCCTCCGTTGGAAGGCCCGCCGCTTCCGATCTCATCGGACAAACAACAGCGCCTTTACGAATTGCTCCAGCGCTACAAAGCTGACCAGGTCACTCCGGAGCAGTACCAGGCCGAGCGGGCAAAGATTCTGGCGGGGCAATGACTTCACGGGTTGTTCCCGCATAAGGGCCGGCGGAAGCATTCATTTCGTTGCGGAGCATCCCCGGTCTCCCTGGGGTTCGTCCCGTGTTCCAAGCCGCATTGGCGGCGCAGTTCAAGGTCGCACAACCAACTCTGTTAAGGTTTAATTCACAGGTTCATTAATTTATGCACGACTTTCATTACAAGGGCGGTGATCTGTATTGCGAAGGAGTTTCGCTGGCATCCCTGGTTCGCAAGTTCGGAACGCCTCTTTACGTTTATTCGCAAAACACGCTGACCGCGCATTACAACAAGCTCGATCGCGAAATGGCGCCGGTCGATCACCTGGTTTGCTTCGCCACCAAGTCCAACTCGAACCTGTCCGTGCTGAGGGTCCTCGCAAAACTAGGCGCGGGATTTGACATCGTGAGCGGCGGCGAACTGGAGCGAGTCATCGCCGCCGGAGGCGACCCCGCCAAATGCGTGTTCGCGGGGGTCGGCAAAACCGAGGAGGAAATCGAGTTCGCCCTTAGGCACCGGGTGTACAGTTTCAACGCGGAGAGCGAGCCCGAGTTGGAGCGGATTGATCGCATTGCGCGCCGGCTTAAGACCAAGGCGCCGGTCGCCGTTCGAGTCAATCCCAACGTTGAGGCGCATACTCATAAAAAGATCACGACCGGCACGTACGAAAACAAGTTTGGCATCGCTTTTGACCAGGTGGAGTCGGTTTACCACCGGGCGAGCGCGCTTAAACATTTGCGTTTGCGCGGAGTGCAAATGCACATTGGTTCGCAGATCACCGAGGTGAAGCCGTTTGAACAGGCCGTGCGGAAGGTTCTTCCCCTTGCAAAACGGCTGGCCGAGCGCTACGGGCTCGAGTTCCTGAGCATCGGCGGCGGGCTTGGGATTGTTTACGATCCGGCCCTGGCGAGCGGCGGGCCAGCCTGGTGGCGTTCTCAACGCGCAAAGCAAATCCTGACGCCGGCCACTTACGCGGAACGGCTGCTGCCATTGCTGCAGCCGCTCGGCTTGCGAATTCTTCTCGAGCCCGGCCGATTTATTTCGGGCAACGCCGGCGTTCTCATCACGAGGGTCGAATACGTCAAACGCACCGGGAAGAAAAACTTCCTGATCGTGGACGCGGCCATGAATGATCTTATCCGTCCGGCTTTTTACGAGGCGTATCATGAGATCGTTCCCTTGCGCAGCAGGAACGGCACCCGGATCAAGTCCGACGTCGTTGGCCCAATTTGCGAGTCCGGCGATTTTTTTGCCCAGGACCGCCCCTTGCCCAAAACCGAGGAAGGCGAATACCTGGCGCTGATGAGCGCCGGCGCGTATGGCTCGGTCATGGGCTCGAATTACAACAGCCGCGCCCTGGCAGCCGAGGTTCTCGTGCGCGGCAAGAGCGCCGCGCTGGTCCGTGAGCGCCAGGACCCCGCAGAAATCTGGCAGCACGAGAAAGTCGCGTCCTGGCTGGAGAGATAAGCCGGCCGAGAGGGGAAGACGGGAAACCAGAATTTTCGATCCCGGCAACGCGTCGATTCCAGTTGAGGAGTCAGCCCTGGTAGCGTCGCGTTGATCCGCCTGCTCGGCGCTACGCTTTGGCCTTTGCATTTTCTTCCGCGCTACTTATATGGACTATTAATGATACCGAAATCGTCTCCGGCCATCTTGCGGGCTTGTGGACAGCAGGGTATCTATTGCGCCGGCAATCAAAACTCAGCGCGCGCGTTCGCTGCTTTGTCGCGGGCTGGGTGGACAAAAATTGTCCGAAAAAAAACAATTGACGTTTACTGCCGATGCACAACAATCCATCGCTCCTGAGCTTATGCTGAGACGCTCTCAACGCGGTTCCATTGTTTCGTCTTATGTTGGTCTGCGCGGCTTTTCCCGCGCAGCGGCCGGCCGTCTCTGCTAGTCAGGGAAACTTTTCGATGTCAGCCATCTTCCCTAAATGGACGAATCGATTGCCGGTCATGGTGATTATCGGCGCGATTCTGATCGGCACCGGCCTTTGTGCCGGCGCCTGGTATTACCTGACCCCGAAATATTCGCGGGTGGGCTATCAGCCGATTCAGCCGGTGGCTTTTTCGCACGCAACGCACGCGGGGCAGCTTGGCGTGGACTGCCGCTACTGCCACAACGCGGTCGAGAAAGCCTGGTTTTCCAATATTCCCGCGAGCTCGACCTGCATGAATTGCCACAACCAGGTGCTCAAGGATGACCCGCGCCTGGCACTGATCCGGGAGAGCGCCCAGAGCGGCCAGCCTGTTCCATGGGTTCAGATCCACCGTGTTCCTGACTTTGTTTATTTCAACCACTCGGTGCACGTGGACCGCGGGATAAGCTGTGTGGAATGCCATGGCCCAATCAATAAAATGGATGAGGTTTATCATTATCAGCCGTTGAGCATGACCTTTTGCCTGGACTGCCACCGGCATCCCGAAAACAAGCTGCGGCCCCTCGACAAAATCACAGATTTGAACTGGAAACCCGAATCCGAAGAGAAGCAGCGGGAATTTGGGCAAAAAGCCATCGCGCAATGGCATGTGGAATCGCTGCAAAACTGCTCAGCCTGTCATCGATGAAAACCCATTCCGTTCCCAGTTTCCAACAGGAATCGGGCCGCGCCTACTGGCGCAGCCTGGATGCGCTCGCGGAAACGCCGGAGTTTCGGCTGTGGGTCGAACGCGAATTTCCCGAAGGGGCCAGCGAATGGACGGACCCGGTCTCACGCCGGCAATTCACGAAGATCATGTCTGCTTCGTTCCTGCTGGCCGGGCTTGGCCTGGCGGGGGGCGGCTGCCGGCGTCCGGTCGAGAAGTTGGAGCCGTTTGGCAAGATGCCGGAGAACTATATTCACGGCTTGCCGCAGTTTTACGCCACGGCGATGCCGACCCAGACCAGCGCGATCCCGCTGGTGGCAAAATCCAATGACGGGCGTCCTACCAAGCTTGAGGGCAACGCGCTGCACCCGGACAGCAACGGTGGAACCGATCGTTATGCCCAGGCGACAATTCTCAATTTGTACGATCCCGACCGCGCGACCCGGTTCCTGAACGGCGGCAAGAACGCTCCTGCCGAAGCAGCGCTGGATTTCCTGGCACAACTTTCCCGCAACGCCCAATCCAACGGGGGCCAGGGCCTGAGTTTCCTTGCCGACCGAACATCTTCACCCTCACGGCTGCGTTTGCAAAAGCTGATTCAAACCAAGCTGCCGCAATCGAAGTGGTACGCTTACGAGCCGGTCGACCTTGACCTGCATCGGCGGGCCGCTTCCCAGGCATTCGGTCAATCGGTCAGGCCGTATTACGCTTTCGACAAGGCGGACGTGATTGTCTCGCTGGACTGCGATTTCCTCGGCTCCGAGGAAGATTCCCACAATCACATTGCAAAGTTCTCAAGCCGGCGCGGGATCGAGAAGCCGTCTGACTCGCTGAATCGCCTTTACGTGATTGAAAGCCTGATGACGGTGACGGGTTTCAACGCGGACCATCGTTTGCGTGTAGCGGGCAGCGCCGTGCTTCAGGCAGCGGCGGCGCTCGCAGCCGAGATCATTAAGCAAGGCGCTCCCAACGGGCTGGAAAACGCGGGTAAACCTGCCGGAGCAGATCCCGCGTGGTTGTCGGGTTGCGCGCAAGACCTGTTGGAGAACCGGGGCAAATCGCTTGTGGTTGCGGGGCATCGTCAGCCTTTGGCGGTGCATTTGCTGGCCCACGCGATCAACGCGGCCCTTGGCAACGTCGGATCTACGGTGATGCTGCTGCCGGTAGAACAGGTCGCCGAACAAGGAATCGTCGAATTGGCGCAGGAGTTAAACGCGGGCCGCGTGGACACGCTTTTCATTCTCGGCGGCAATCCCGCGTACAACGCCCCTGCGGACCTTGACTGGGCGAAAACCCAAAGAAAGGCCAAGACTGTTGCTCGCCTTGGGTACTATGAGGACGAGACGTCCACAGGATGTGACTGGCACTTTCCCGCCGCACACTTCCTTGAGTCATGGGGCGACGCCCGCACTGCCGATGGCACACTGGTTCCTATCCAGCCCTTGATCGCTCCTTTGTTCGGCGGTTTGACCGACATCGAAATTCTTGCCCGAATTGCCGGCGCCGCAGTTGCGGATCCCTATTCGATCGTGCGCGAGACTTTTGCGGGATTTGTCGGTGGAGGAGATTTGGAAGCGAGTTGGCGAAAATTCCTGCATGACGGGTTCCTTCAAAACTCCTCGAGCAAGCCGGTTCAGGCGCAATTGAACACTGGCGCGGTGAGCCAGTCTTTGGCCGCAATGAAGGTTGAGGCTCCGACCAAGGACAAGCTGGAAGTGGCATTCCACCGCGATTACAGCCTGGACGACGGGCGCTACAACAACAACGGATGGCTCCAGGAACTGCCGGACCCGGCGACCAAGCTGGTGTGGGATAACGCGGTGCTGGTTAGTCGCAAGACGGCCGCTGAACTCGGGGTCAAGAATTCTGAGGTCGTCGAGATTTCGGTGGGCGGCCGATCGGTTCGCGGCCCGATTTGGGTTCAACCCGGCCTCGCAGATTACACCTTGGGATTGGCCTTCGGGTACGGCCGAAAGCAAACCGGCCGTGTCGGGACCGGCACCGGGTTTAATGCGTACGCAATTCGGACAAGCCAAACATTCGGGTTTGCGCCGGGGGCAACCTTGCGGAGCACCGGAGAGACCTATCCGCTAAGTTGCACCCAGGATCATTGGTCGATGGAAGGCCGGCCCATCATCCGGGAAGCCAACCTCGAGCAGTTCCGAAAGAAGCCGCGGTTTGCCAAGGGCATGGAGATCGAAGACGGCGAAGAGCAGCGCTCGATGTATCCGAACCCGTTCGATCAGCTCAAGGAGAAGGGGCTGCATCAATGGGGCATGTCGATTGACCTTAACCGGTGCGTCGGCTGTTCGGCCTGCATGGTTGCCTGTCAAAGCGAGAATAACGTCCCGATTGTCGGCAAGGAACAGGTCAAACGCGGCCGCGAAATGCACTGGTTGCGAATCGACCGGTACTACTCCGGCCGGCCGCTTGCTCCCAAAGGGACCGAGCAGGCACGCGTCAATTTCCTCGAAACATTTCATCGGGAGCAGGAGCAGCAGTTCGAAGACTGGATCGAGAACCCCCAGGTTGTCACCCAACCGATGCTTTGCCAGCATTGCGAAGCGGCCCCTTGCGAGAACGTATGCCCGGTGAATGCCACTTCCCACGACCAGGAAGGGCTTAATGTAATGACCTACAATCGGTGTGTAGGGACTCGTTACTGTTCGAATAACTGCCCGTACAAGGTCCGCCGGTTCAATTATTTCGATTACAACAAGAGGCCTCTCAAAGAGCTCTACCTCGGTCCGTTTGGACATCGCAAGGACGATGAATGGGATCTGATCAAAATGATCAAGAACCCTGACGTGTCCGTGCGGATGCGCGGGGTGATGGAAAAATGCACCTACTGCATCCAGAGGATTGAGCAGGCGAAGATTGCTCAAAAGACTCGGGCCGGGGCCTCCGGCGACGTGGTCGTGCCCACGGATTCGTTTACGACGGCTTGCGCCCAGGCGTGTCCTGCCGGCGCGATCGTTTTCGGCAATTTGAAGGATCCGGAAAGCCGCGTGTCCAAACTGAAACAGCTCGATCGCGACTATTCGGTGCTCGAGTTGCTCTACACCCGCCCGCGCACCACGTACCTGGCGCGGATCCGAAATCCGAATCCCAAGATGCCTGACCATTATTATTCCGAAGGACCGTCGACATTGCAGGAGTACGATCAGAAGCATGCCGATCCGTTCCGCGAAGAAGGCGCGGCCGCCGAACGAGGCGCAGAAAGCGCCGGGAAGGGGGCGCACTAATGGCCGCGGGAACAACATCGATCAAACCAACCCAGGTGGTTGTGCCCGAGACGCCGGCGGAACTGCAGCGGGTTCCGTTGGTGGGCAACCTGCGCAGTTTCGGGTGGATTTCCAACCGCGTGGCGTCGTTGTGCGAAGATAAGGCGCCGGTTTGGTGGTGGATCCTTTTTATTCCCAGCGCCCTCTGCCTGGGGATGCTCCTGTTCATGCTCAGCTACCAAATCTCAACCGGGGTGGGCGTTTGGGGCAATCGACACCCGGTGATGTGGGCGTGGGACATCGTCAATTTCGTCTGGTGGATCGGCATTGGCCACGCCGGCACCCTGATCTCCGCGATCTTGTTCCTCTTGAGGCAACGCTGGCGTACCGGGGTTAATCGCGCCGCCGAAGCCATGACAATTTTTGCCGTCATGTGCGCGGGCATTTACCCGGCCATGCACGTCGGCCGTGTCTGGTACGACTGGTGGCTGTTTCCGATTCCGAATGCCAATTCCATTTGGCCGCAGTTCCGTTCCCCCCTGATGTGGGACGTGTTTGCCGTCTCGACCTATTTCACGGTCTCGGTTCTGTTCTGGTACATGGGCCTGGTGCCGGACCTGGCGGTCATGCGCGACCGCGCCAAGACGCGCCTTCGCCAGTTTTTCTACGGTCTTTTTGCTCTGGGTTGGACCGGGTCCAATCGGCACTGGAGCAACTACGAAAAGGCCTATCTAATCCTTGCGGGACTTTCGACGCCGCTGGTCCTGTCGGTGCACTCGATCGTGTCGCTGGACTTTTCTGTTTCGCAGTTGCCCGGCTGGCATACGACCATTTTCCCGCCCTACTTCGTCGCCGGGGCGGTCTTCTCCGGATTTGGGATGGTATTGACGCTATTGATTCCGTTGAGGTCGATTTTCAAACTCGAAGATCTCATCACGATGCGCCACATCGATCTAATGTGCAAAGTGACCCTGGCCACGGGATCCATCGTCGGTTACGCCTACTCGATGGAGTTCTTTATCGCCTGGTATAGCGGCAACCCCAACGAGCAGTTTCATTTTCTCAACCGCGCGCTGGGTCCCTACCAATGGGCGTGGATCCCGATGGTCACCTGCAATGTCCTGGTCCCGCAATTGTTTTGGTTCCGGGCCATCCGGCACAATTTGTTTATCGTCTTCATCATGTCGATCCTGGTGAATGTCGGGATGTGGTTCGAGCGGTTTGTGATTATTGTGATCGGATTGCATCGAGATTTCCTGCCTTCGAACTGGAATTACTACCATCCCACCTGGGTCGATATTGGGACCTATGTGGGAACGTTCGGCCTTTTCTTCACAATGTTCCTTTTGTTCATCCGATTCCTGCCGATGATCGCCATCTCGGAAGTCAAAGGCGTAACTCCGCAGTCCGACCCGCATCATCCGTTGGGCGGCGCCAAGGTCAAGGAGCACACGGCGCAATGAACGGCCTCTCTCAACAGTACGGGATCGTCGCCGAGTTCACCAACGCGGCCAGTGTCTTGCACGCGGCGGAAAAGGTGCGCGACGCCGGCTTTCGCAAGTGGGACGTCTTTACGCCGTTCCCGGTTCACGGCATGGATCGCGCCATGGGCTTGCGCAATTCCAAGGTCGGCTGGTTTGCGTTTATTGGCGGCGTAACCGGGTACACCACGGGCATGTTGATGATCTGGTACATGAACACGTTCGACTATCCCATCGTGATCGGGGGCAAACCTTTGTTCAGCCCGTTCTCCGCCTTCCCGCCGTCCTACGAGCTCACGATTCTTTTTGGCGCGTTTGGTTCTTTGTTCGGAATGTTGTTCCTGAACCGCCTCCCGCGATTGCACCACCCGTTGCTTAAAAACAAACGTTTCTCACTGGTAACCCACGACCGGTTCTTTGTTGTGATCGAATGCACCGATCCGAAGTACTCGGAAAATGAAACCCGCAAGCTGCTCGAAAACCTCGGCAGCAGGCACATCGAGGTCGTGGAGGAATAATGCGCTATTTTCTAGGCATCCTCGTTTTGTGCACCGTCGCCACGATCGGAGTTCTCGGGTTTCGCGGAACGCACTTTCGCAAACCGCCCCTTTACATTTTCCCCGATATGGAGTGGCAGTTGAAGCTGCGTCCGCAGAAGCCAAGTGGTTTTTTTGCGAATGGGCGCACATCGCAACTGCCTGTTCCCGGCACGATCGCGCGGGGCGTTGCCCTGCAAACTGCCGCCGGCGCTGTTTATCCGTATGAAGATTCACCGGTGAACACAGGACGGGTGACGGGCACCACCAACTTCGTGGAAACCAACCCGCTGCCGATTACCGCGGGCTTGCTCAAACGCGGCCAGCAACGGTTTACCATCAACTGCTCGCCTTGCCATGGTCAACTCGCTGACGGCAACGGCATCACCAAAAAAATCGGGGCCATGGCAGTGGTCGCCAACCTTCATGACGCGCGCATTGTGAAAATGACTGACGGCGAACTCTTTTACGTGATTACCAATGGCCGCAACTTAATGGGCGCTTACGGTCCCAATGTCGCAGTCGAAGATCGCTGGGCAATTGTCGCGTACCTGCGCGCGCTGCAATTCAGCCAGTTGGCATCCATAGACGATGTGCCGGAGGCGTTGCGGGCAACGCTGAAAAAGTAACTATGCAACACAAACCCACAGCAGCCGGCGCGCCGCTGGACCTCTCGAAGTGGCGCAACGTGCCGGTCATCCTTCTCGTGGCCGGCGGCGTTCTGTCAGTGCTGGGCCTTCTGGTAGACAGGAAGGAGTTTGCTTATTCCTGGTTATTGGCGTTCATGTTCTTTCTGAGCCTTTGCCTTGGGGCCTTGTTCCTGGTGCTGGCGCATCACTTGTTTGACGCGGGGTGGTCAGTGCCGATCCGGCGCTTTTGTGAGCATATCGCCTGCATTCTGCCGTGGATGGCGCTGCCGTTCATCCCAATCGCGCTGATGGCGAAACTGATCTATAGTTGGATGTCCTCCAATCCGACGACCGACCACGCCCTGGCCGCCAAGCAGCCTCTTTTTACCGTCCCGATGTTCTATGTCGTATCGGGGCTTTGCTTCGTGATTTGGTGGATCCTGACGTATCGGCTTCGATACTGGTCGCTGCAGCAGGATAAAACAGGAGACGCATTGCCCACATATAGAATGCGGCTCTATTCAGGAGTTGGAGTCTTTTTGTTCGCGCTCACCCTCACGCTGGCGGCGATACTCTGGATGAAGGCGCTTCAGTATCAATGGTTCTCGACCATGTATGGCGTCTATTACTTCGCGGGAAGCGCGTGGCTGGCGCTTGCCACCGCCTACGTCATCACCATGATCCTGGATCGCCAGGGCGTCATCAGTGACGTGCTGCACGAACACCAGTATTATTTCATTGGTTCTCTGCTTTTCGCTTTTACGGTGTTCTACGCCTACATTCATTTCGCGCAGTACTTCATCATCTGGAACGGGAACATGCCTGAAGAGACGTTCTGGTACGTCGTGCGGGAGAAAGGAACGTGGTGGTGGATCGGGATGGTGATCATCTTCGGTCATTTTTTTGTGCCTTTTCTTGCCCTGCTGAGGATCGACGTGAAAAATGTTTTCTCCTACATGGTGCCCCTGTGCGTTTGGGCCTGGCTGATGCGCTGGGTGGATCTCTCGTTCAATATCATGCCTGTGCTGCACCCGAATGGGTTTCCGTTCAGATGGCTTTGGTTGCATGCGGGTTGCTGGGCTGTTATGGCCGGTTACGTTTCAATCTTGTTTCTCCGCAGCTATCGCGCGCACCCGCCGTTCCCAATCAAGGATCCAAGGCTCGTCGAGGCGATGGGGCTTTACCACCCGGTCCCGACGCAGATTTCGGGTGGCGAAGTGGGTGAAATGCAACATTTGCCGGATGCGCCGCCGCAATTTCCCGGAGGTGTTGAATGAACGGAGAAATCCAAAACGAACGGAGTGGGCCGGCGTACTTTCTGGCGGTTCTGGGCGCGTTCCTGATCGTGGCCGGCTTGGTATGGGCGATGAAACATTACACGCTGCCATCGCCGCTGGGAGAAGACCGCGCGGCGGTTCGCGCCAAGGCGCTGGCGGAGTTGCGCGCTGCCGAGGCCGAGGCGCTCAATACGACCGGTTGGGTCGACGCCAGCAAAGGCATCGTGCGGCTCCGAATCGAGGACGCGATGGCATGGGTGCAACAGAACTGGGGTCAGAACCCGGCCGCCGCTCGTTCGAACCTGATCAGCCGCGTGGACAAGGCTACGGCGCCGCCTCCGCGCGCGCCTGAAAAGCCCAGCCAGTTTGAATAGTTCCTTGTTTTCGAGATGACCTCGCCCTCCTCTCAACCGGCGCCAGGAGCGCCTGTCATGCCTCGCGGCCTGGCGGAGGTTTCGGAGATCGACTTGTCCTGCCGCCTTCCTTTGCTGGTCCTGTTCATCAGCGCCGCAAAGTGGCTCGTGATTGGCTGGATCTTCGAGCTGATCGGCTCCCTGAAGTTTCATAATCCAGGATTTTTGGCGGATTACTCCTGGCTCACTTATGGCCGGGTTCACCCTGCGTTCACCAACGCTGTTGTTTACGGCTTTTGCGTTCAAGCGGGTCTGGGCGTCATGCTCTGGCTCTTCGCGCAAATGGGTGGCGTTGCGTTGGCGAACCGCTGGCTGGTCACGGTGGGCGCGATTATTTGGAACCTGGGGGTGACGGTGGGAATCATCGGCATTCTGGCCGGCGACAGCACGGGTTTCGAACACCTGGAAATGCCTGGGTATGCTTCGATACTGGTTTTTATCGGGTACCTGGCAATCGCCATTTGGGCAGCGGTCACCCTTCATGAGCGGCGTCGGCGGGAGCTAACCGCGTCCCATTGGTTTTTATTCACCGCGCTTTTTTGGTTTCCGTGGATTTATTCGACAGCGAACCTCCTGCTGGTGAGCTTTCCCGTGCGGGGCGTTGCGCAAGCTGTGATCGCCTGGTGGTACTCCCAGAATCTTCTTGTTACCTGGCTTGGGTTGCTTGGGCTCGGGACTTTGTTCTACTTCATTCCAAAGCTCAGCGGACGCGATTTGCACAACCACTATCTTGCATTGTTCGCGTATTGGATCCTGGTTATGGTCGCGGGATGGGGCGGTATTCCCGCGTCGGCCCCGGTCCCGGCCTGGATGCCCGCGATCAGCGCGGTCGCTTCGGTGCTGTCCGTGCTGGGTGCTATCGCTGTGGGACTCAACGTGTGCCACACGTTGGGTTGTTCACTGCGGCCGGTTCGAGGACTGCCGCAGCTTTCGTTCCTGGTTTTTTCAGGGTGCGCGTTCGTGCTTGCCGGGGTAATGCGAGCCGCCAGTGCATTGCTCGTCACCGAACAAACCTTGCGGCTGACGTGGTTTGGCCCCGCAGTCCAGTTGCTGGATTACTATGGCTTTTTTGCCATGGCGGGGTTTGGCGCGATTTATGTCATCCTGCCCAGATTGCTTGGCGTCAGTTTTCCCTGGCCAAAGCTGGTGCGGGTTCACTTCTGGGTTTCGGCCATTGGCGTTTTGCTGGTGGTGGTGCCTTTTGCGATTTGTGGGGCGATTGAGGAAGCCAGGTTGGACGCTGCGCAGCCGTTCGTCACTATCATGCGCTCGTCCATGGTTTTCCTGCGAATCAGCACAATGGGCGATTTATTGATTTTGCTGGGACACGTTCTGTTTTTGGCAAACCTGACCGGGGCTGTGGTGGGATTCTACCGGCTCCGCGCGCGAACGGCTTACTCGGTGTTGACAGCCGACTTGTTTAAACCCGCGGGGGCGAGGCCATGAACTTCGGTCCGATCATTTTTCTAGTGGCGTTCTTCGGGCTGTGTTGCTCTTGGCTTGGCTTGGTTCTAACTCCACAAATCCAGATTGGCCGGCTTCAACAGACAAACACGATTCCGGCGGGTGTCGTCTACCCGGTGCAACGACCGGGTCTCGCCCGACAAGGCCTGGCGGTATACCGGGCCAATGGGTGCCAGTATTGCCACAGCCAGCAAGTGGGGCAAACCGGAACGATTTGCGATGTGGTTTTGACCGATGCGGGCACCAACGAGACCTCGACACTGGTTGCCCTGCGCAAAGTCAGGCCTTCTTTCTCCGAAGCGCAAGACCGTCAGCTCCTGGCTGGTTTACCAAAAACCATTCGCGAAGGGATAACCAAAGAAGCCGCGGATGCCGCGGTAAAGGTTATTAACGCGAGCGGGGCAAAAGCAACCGCCTGGATCGTTCCCGTTGGGCCGGATATCGCGGAGCATTGGGGAGCCCGCCGCACTGTGGCTGAGGATTTTCTATTCGATTACCCGGTGCTACCAGGAACTCAGCGCGTCGGTCCTGATCTGGCCAATGTCGGAATGAGACTCCCGGATGCCAATTGGCAACTGCGCCACTTGTATGCGCCTCGCTCGGTGGTTAAGGACTCGCTCATGCCTCCTTACCGGTTTCTATTTGAAAAACGCCGCATCGGACGGAGCCCATCGCCTGACGCCGTGAATCTGCCGCCGGAGCTCGCACCCGAGCCCGGTTATGAAATTGTGCCTAACCCCGAGGGTTCAGCGCTCGTAGCCTACTTGCTCAGCTTGCGCGCCAGCGAACCGTTGTTCGACGCGCCTTTGTCGGTGGCCGAAGCCACGACCGCTTCCACGAACGCGCCCGCGCAGGCCACCACGTCCACGAATGCGCCTGCCAAATGATTTCTGATTCGAACAAGTCGGACCCGCTCGATTTCAACCCCGCGCCCCCGCAGGCGCGCCGGGAGCATGTTCCCATTTGGCTCCTGGTCGTGATGTTCCTGATGCTGTATTGGGGGATGGTCTATTTCGACCAGCATAGCGGATGGTTCAAGCCCGAGGTTTACTCTCCTTACCATGACCTGGCCGAAGTCGAGGTATGGCAACCGGTAACCGGTGCGCCGAGCCTGGCTCAGCAGGGCAAGGCGGTTTACAATAAACCGACCTGCGTTGCCTGCCATCAGCCCGATGGCAACGGTGTGCCCGGTCAGAATCCTCCCCTCACGGGATCGGAGTGGGTCAACGAAGCCGCCCCGGGCCGCGTGATCCGGATCGCCTTAAATGGCCTGAACGGCCCGATCAATGTGAAAGGCCAGAGCTTTAACGGAACCATGGTTCCGTGGAAAGACGTCTTGAGCGATGAAGAAATCGCCGCCGTTTTGACTTACATTCGCCAAAACAAGGAGTGGGGCAACAATGCTCCCGAAGTCAAACCCGAGCAGGTAAAAGCGGTTCGCGATAAAATCAAGGATCGCAGCGCTCCTTTCACTCCGGATGAACTGCAGAAGACCCCGCCCACGGATTAAGTTGCTCAAGGCGTATCGACCTCTGGGGAGTGATTCAGCCAATAGGACCCGTCAATCCTGTGGCTTCGCGCGCGTGAACGATGTAAGCCGGTTATTAAACCCCTTCCCAGGCTATTTTTTCCACAAATCGAACGGCCGCGCTGCTGAGCTTTTGAAGGGCAACATGACTTTGCGCCCCGTTCCGGCCGATTCGTAGGCGGCAAATAAAACCTCCATTACCGCCCGGGCATCGTGGCCGGTTACCTCGGGGCGTTTATCCGTTTTGACGCAGTCGATAAAGTGTTCCATTTCGTGCACGAAGCCGTAGTTCCATATCTCTTCATAAATGGTGAACGACCAGCCTAGTGTTGAACCGGCCTTTTCGACCGCGTAATCGTAGCCAACGGAGCTATAAGTCTCGATCGCATTCCCGTGCAGAAGATCGGCGAACGCCACGCCTTTGGACCCGTGAATCTCCGCGCGATCGTCCATGCCTCCCAGCTTGGTCCAACTCTCTTCGGCGATTGCCGTGACGCCATTGGCAAACTCCAAAATCAGGATCGCATTGTCATCGCCTCTCGTCTTGTCTCCATGCACGTGAGTGCCCATTTGGGCGTAGACTGACTTGATTGCCGGCCGTCCCAGTATCCACCTGAAGAACTCGATCGCGTGGCAACCCATGTCCATGGTCACTCCCCCGCCGGACCGGGTCACATCCCAAAAATGCGGCGCGTGTGGGCCATCGTGCTTTTCGGACTGCTTCAGGAGAACCGGTTGGCCCAGGGCGCCGCTATCCAACAGTTGTTTCAGTCGCACGTATTTTGGCGCAAAACAAAGTTCCTCGGCGTACATCAGCTTTACTTTGGCTGTTTCACATGCCGCGATCATCTTGTCCGCTTCGGCCATGCTCAAGCACATCGGCTTTTCCAGGATGATATGCTTTCCTGCAGCCGCGGCATTGAGGGTGCATTCGCAATGCAGGTCATTGGGGATCCCGAGTATGACCACGTCCAGTTCATTCAAATCGAGCAATCGCCGGTAATCCGTGAAGTGGTAGTCAATGCCGTGCTTGTGGGCGAAGGTCTCCGCTTTGCCTTGCGAAGGCGATGCGACCGCCAGAATGTGCGCGTCCGCGCAGCGTTTGAGCGCGTCGGCGTGGATCGCTGAAATGAAACCCGAGCCCACCAGGCCGACCTGGACCTTGTCGCGTGTCATAAGCTCCAGCCTTTCCGGTACTCATAATGCAAAAGTTTGTTTGCATCCGGGTCATTGGTGAACTTCATGTTTGGGCTGTCCCAAACGAGTTTGTCGCCCCCGTTATGAATGCAGACGCTGCCCAGCAAAACGGCTTCCGTTAACGGCCCGGCAAAATCAAAATTGGAACGCGTCGGCGACCCCGTTTTGCACGCTTCCGCCCACTCCCGGTAATGCCCGGCGGGCGAACGCGGGAGTGTTTTCGCTGGCCGTTTGTATTCTTTATCGAGCGATTCCGGCAATAGTCGCGGATGCTCCCCGCCCCAGCCAGTGACGAGCATCTTGCCCTTTTCACCGATGAACAGGATGCCGTCCTCAGGATCCAGTTCGCGGTTGGGCTCCAACTCCGCCGGCCGTTCCGGCAGCAGGCCTCCGTCGTACCAGTGGAGCTTGAGCGGAGGCATATTCCCCCTCGCGGGGAACTGGTAGTGAACCATCGCGGCGACCGGGACCGTCTCTGGAAACACAGGCGTCGAACTGGCTTGAATAGTTTCTGGTGCGCCGAGTTTGAGGGCCGAAAAAACGGGGGCCAGGTTGTGGATCCCCATATCGCCGAGCCCGCCCGATCCGAAGTCCCACCAACCTCGCCACCGGAACGGCGCGTAGGCGGGATGGTATGGCCGGTGCGGGGCCGGGCCGAGCCAGAGATCCCAATCCAACGTCTGCGGCACGGATGGCGTTTCTTTGGGGCGCTCGATTCCTTGCGCCCACCAGAGCGGCATTTTGCCTCGGTGTGTCGGCCGGTCCGACCACACATGAGCCTCGTGAACGGGGCCGATCGCCCCGTCCCAAAGCCATTCATTGATGAGCCGGTTTCCTTCGAAGGCCATGCCCTGATTGCCCATTTGGGTGACCACTTTTGCGTCACGCGCGGCCTGGGCCACCGCCCGCGCTTCGTGGACCGTCCGCGTCAAAGGTTTCTCGCAATACACGTGTTTGCCGTGCTTCATGGCCGTGATGGACACGATGGCGTGCTGGTGGTCTGGCGTGCCCACCACGACCGCATCGATCTGCTTTTCCTCATCGAGCATCTTGCGGTAGTCTTTGTGGCGGTTCGCCTTTGGATATTTCTTGAACATGTGCGCAGCGTGGTCCTCATCCACATCGCAAAGAGCAACGATGTTTTCCGCGCTGACCTCATCGATGTCGTTCCCTCCCTGCCCACCCACCCCGATTCCTGCTATGTTCAATTTGTTGTTCGGTGAAGTTTCTCCGCCCAGGCCCAAAACGTGTCCGGGCACGGCCATAAATGCAGTGACCGCACCGGTGGCCGCCAGGAAGTTGCGGCGTGAAACCCCATTGGTTCGCTCTGACTTATTCGAGTTTTTCATACTTGGAAAAATGGTCTTGGCTACTTTGATTTGCGCACCGGCATGGCCAGCCGGTCGCACAGGACGATTGCCTGCGAATGCAGCCGCAGGAACGAAGCCGGGAATGCGGTTGTGATCTGGGGACGGAGCAAACGTTTCATCGCCTCGCGTTTGTGCGTTCCGTTGACGAGCAACAAAATCTGGCGCGATGCGAGGATATCCGCCATGCCCAAAGTCAGGCCGTAGCGTGGCTTGCGCGGCAATTGTTGCAGCATTGGATGATTGAGCGAGCTTGGAGTGAGTCGCGCCACGTGCGTGCGCGGCATCAGTGCTTCGCCCGGCTCGTTCATCGCGATGTGCCCGTTTTTACCGAGGCCCAAAATGCAGATATCAATCGGCCCATTTGCACTGAGCCAATTGGAAATCCGATGGCACTCCTTTTCCGGGTCGGCGGCGTCAGTGGCGAATGCTTTGTAGCGGCGCGCGTCAATTCCCAAAGGTTCAACGAGCTTTTCCCTTAAGTCCGCATCACAAGTGGCGGGATGCGCTTTAGGCAAGCCACCCCATTCGTCGATCTGCAGGATGCCCATTTGAGCAAAGAGACGCGGCTCATGACGGGCCCGAGCGGCAAGGAGTTCATAAAGGAGAGTTGGCGTGCCCCCGGCGGACGCGCAAAGCAGCAGAGACGGCTTGTTTTTTAGCTCCTCCACAATCCACGCTTCAGCCCGCCGGCTCATCGATTCGTAACCTGGGGCTACGTCGATTCGCAACGCTGCGGAGCTGAGCCGAGGCCTCATTTGGGTTCTACTCGCTGAAAAACGGAAACAGCTTCTTCAGTTCCTCGGCATTGGGGCGCCGGCCGTATTCACAGATTTCAAAGGCTTCCGCGTGATGGATCGAGCCGGCTTTGTCCGGGCCGTAGAATTCAGCCAGCTTCGTTTTGAACCTTTGGGCCTGGTCCACGTAGCGTCGTTCAAAGCCGGCGCGGACCTGGCGATGACGCTCTTGCTGCTTTGCAGGGTCACTGGGGATAAGTTCTGGGTAACCATTGGCGCCGCCTTCATAAAACTGTGATTCGAGCGCGTCCAGGGCGTCGAGCTTTTTGCTGATCACCTCGTCAATCGAAACCGCAACATCCGGCTGGAACGGGTTGGGCTTCTGGAACGAATCCGGGTAATACAGGAAGACCGGGTTGTTTTTCAGGTAGGGAACGTCCGGGCAGAAAAATGGCACGGTAACCATGTAGGCAGCGTCCTGGACCAGCACGCCAGTATACCGGTGATCCGGGTGGTAATCGTTCGGCCGCGGGCTCAGCACGACGTCCGCTTTCCATTCCCGGATCAGGCGCGTAATGGTGCGGCGATTTTCGATTGTGGGCAGCAATTCGCCGTCATGGATATCCAGCACCTGGCTGGTCACCCCCAGAATCGCGTCGGCTCGCTCGACTTCGGCTTTGCGGCGTCGCGCCAATGGGCCTCCCGCCTCGCGCCAGTGCCCGATGTCGCCGTTGGTGACAGAAACCAATTTGACGTGGTGCCCTTTGGCGGCCCACATCGCGCTGACGCCGCCGGCCTGAATTTCGCAGTCGTCGGGGTGCGCACCGAAGCAGATGATGCGCAGTTTGCCATCGTCGGGCGGGGCCTCGGCGGCGAGTCCAAGCGTGGTCGAAGCGGCGATCCAACCCAGGAGCAGGGAGCTTTTCATGCGGTTGAGGGGTGTTGACGTTGATCGACTATATAAACGCAGCCGCTGGCTGCAAAGAGATTTCAGCCGCAACGGGATTGAGTCATCGCTCGGGAACAGCGGCGCCGTCTTTGCGGGGATCGGACGCGCCGTAATTGATGCCGGTGCTGAAGTCTCTCAACACCGCCTGGCCTCCCCCGACGGAGGCCGTGAAGGCCCCGCGCACCTGGAGTTGGTGTCCCCGGCTCTCGAGTTCGGAGCGGACGGATTTGGCAACGCGATCCTCGATCTCCACATCGCAGCCGGCGAAGGTTTGCTTGGTGAAGCGCGGCGCTTCGAGCGCAGCCTGTATGTTCATGTGATGATCCACAACGTTGGAAACAAACTGGGCATGTGCCTGTGCCTGGTTCCAACCGCCCATGATCCCGAAGGCGATTCGAACGTTATCTTTGCTCATAAACGCAGGGATGATGGTGTGAAGCGGCCGGTTGCGTCCTGCCAGCACGTTGGGACTGGCCGGGTCCAGGCTGAACAATCCCCCTCTGTTTTGCAGGGCAAACCCCGTTCCCCCGGCGACAACACCGGATCCGAACGAATTATAGTTGCTCTGGATGTATGAAACCATGTTGCCCTCGGAGTCGACGACGCAAAAATAGGTGGTGTCTGTTCCCATCGGTGGAGGTTTGCCGGCCGGAACATCGCAGTTGGCTTTGGACAAGTCGATAAGGCCCGCCCGTTGCTGCGCGTATTCTTTGGAAAGCAGCCCCGTGACAGGAATCCGGTTCATTCGCGGGTCGCCCACGTAGCGAACCACATCCGCATAGCTGAGCTTCTTGGCTTCGATCATGACGTGGAGGGCATTGGCCGAGCCGGCGCCGTACTCCCCAAGGGGAAAGCGCTCCATAAGGTTCAACATGATAAGGGCCCCGATCCCCTGCCCGTTGGGCGGCAATTCATACACCGTCCAGCCATGATAGGTTGTGGACACGGGTTGGACCCATTCCGCCGAGAACTTCGCCAGATCCTCCCGTTCCAGGGTCCCGCCAAGGGCGTGTGAAGTCGCTAGAATTCGTTTCGCAATCTCGCCTTCGTAAAACGCTTTGCGACCGTGACGCGCGATCTGCTCCAGCGACCACGCCAGGTCCGGGTTGCGGAACATCTCACCCGGGCGCGGCGCGTGTCCGTTGAGGAGAAAGGTGTGCGCTGCGTTGGTGTCGCGCTTGAGCTTGCCCTCGCTGGCCACCCAGTAGCTCGAGAATATTTCGGTGACTGGAAATCCTTCCCGCGCGTAGCGAATGGCCGGGGCCAGCACCTCCGGCAACTTCTTGCGCCCAAATCGCCGCAATAGTTTGTCCCAGCCGTCAACCGCGCCGGGCACGGTTACCGAGTGGATGCCGGCCTGCGGCATCTCGTTGATTCCGCGGTTTTCAAGAAACCCGGGCGTCAGTCCTGCCGGAGCCCACCCGCTTGAATTAAGCCCGTAAAGCGTTCCGGTTTTTGCTTCGTAAACGATGGCGAACAAATCGCCGCCGATGCCGTTTGCCATCGGTGCGACTACGCCCATGGCCGCATTGACCGCTACAGCCGCATCGACCGCGTTACCTCCTTGAGCCAGGATCCTCGCTCCGATCTGGCAGGCCAACGGTTGTTCCGCCGCAACGATTCCGTACCGAGTCATCACCATGGAGCGGGCCTGGGTACGATCTTGTCCGGAGCTCAAACAAGCCCCGCCCGCGATCCATAACAGGCAGAACCCGAGTGCTCGGATTTGGAAGCGTGCTGGGTTTTGCATGAGGCTGGGATAGCGCAGGCGCGTGCCTGCTTCAAGAGTGGACTCTTGCGCGTGGTCCCGTTAGCGCGGCATTCAATTGACTTTCCAATCGGTTCATGGTGGGCTCCTGAACAACCAACTATGCGCTTCCTGGCTGGAATCCTCTTATGCATTTGCTTTGATCTGCTCGCTTTGGGCCAAACGAATTGGCCGACGTTTCGAGGCGCTTTTGCGACCGGAATGGCGAAGTGCCAAACCGTGGAGGTTTGGAACATGGACAAGGGACAAAACGTCCAGTGGAGCACACCGGTTCCCGGCCTGGGCCATTCCAGCCCAATCATTTGGGGAGATCGCTTGTTCGTGACCACCGCGGTGAACCAAACCAAGAGTGCGCCCCTTAAGGTCGGCCTCTACGGCGAGCCCGAATCGGCCGAGGACGACGATCCCCAGCAATGGCAGGTCCTGTGCCTGGACAAAAAGAACGGCAAGGTGCTCTGGCAGCGAACCGCGCACCAGGGCAAGCCGAAGGTTCGTCGGCATCCCAAGGCCACACACGCCAATTGCACAATGGCCACGGACGGGAAGCGTGTCATTGCGTTCTTCGGCTCCGAGGGCTTGTATTGTTATGACCTTGAGGGGCGGCCGTGCTGGCAAAAGGACCTGGGAACGCTGCGGTCGAGTCCAAGCGTTTACAACGACGCAATTGACACAAATGGTTGGACCCTGGAGTGGGGCTTTGCGAGCTCGCCTATCCTCTACGACAACAAAGTTTTCATTCAATGCGACGTCTTAACCAATGGCTTTATCGCGGCGTTGGATGCCGTTGATGGGCGCGAGATCTGGCGATCGCCCAGGGATGACACAGCGTCCTGGAGCACTCCTGCACTCTGGCTGGAGGGCACACCTCCTCAAATTGTCGTCAACGGCTGGAAACACATGGGCGGTTACGATTTGCAAACGGGGACCGAGATTTGGCGGCTGTCCGGTGGCGGGGATTGTCCCGTGCCCACCCCGCTGGTTTGGAACGACTTGATCTTCCTGATGAGCGCGCATGGCCCGCGCAGCCCGATTTACGCGGTGCGGAAAGGCGCGACCGGCGACATCAGCCTGGCCGGCGGAGCTCGAACGAACCGGTACATTGCCTGGAGCGTGCTACGGGGAGGTTCGTACATGGAGACTCCTTTGGTCATCGATGACCAGCTGTACAGCTGCCAGACCGACGGCGTGCTTTCGTCCTACAAAGCCGCTACTGGCGAATTGATTTACAAAGAACGGCTCGGCACGGGTGGCGATGGGTTCACGGCGTCGCCGGTGGCTTCGAGCGGCAAACTGTATTTCGCCAGCGAGCGTGGCTCGGTGTATATCGTCAAACCGGGACCGACATTCACGGTTCTTGCAACCAATCAAATGAACGATGTGTGCATGGCTACTCCGGCCATCTCCGAAGGCACAATTTACTTCCGCACACAGGGCCGCCTGGTCGCTATCGGTCCGGTGAAATGATCAGGGCAACGAAAACCGAACCTCAAGTCGAGCCGCAGGGGCCCGGCTCCGGCGTTGGACACGATTCCCAACCACACCTGCAACGCCGGTTTGGCCTCCTGCAAGCCACCGCGTTGAACATGTCGAACATGATCGGGATCGGCCCGTTCATTACGATTCCCGCGCTGATGGCTGCGATGGGCGGACCCCAAGCGATGCTCGGCTGGGTTGTCGGCCTGGTGATTGCCTGTGGCGATGGCTTGGTCTGGAGCGAGTTGGGCGCCGCGATGCCGGGCTCGGGCGGAACTTACATCTATCTTCGGGATAGCTTTGGCCGCGAAACTTTGGGCAGAGCGATGGCATTCTTGTTTATCTGGCAGTTTTTGCTCAGCGGCCCTCTCGAGATCGCCTCCGGCTACATTGGGTTTGCTCAATACGCAAAGTATCTCTGGCCGGGATTGACTGATCTCCAGGTCAAACTGGTCGGGGGACTTGTTGGTGTTGCGATCATCGGCTTGTTATACCGACGGATCACGACCATTGGCAAAATAACGGTCGCACTTTGGATTGGGACCATGCTCACGGTCGGAGTCGTTATGGTTACGGGGCCCTTTCATTTCAATCCTAAACTCGCGTTCGATTTCCCCCCGGGCGCCTTTACCTTTTCGGTCGGGTTCCTGATGGGCCTTGGGGCGGCTTCGCGCCTGGGCGTTTACGATTACCTGGGCTATTATGATGTTTGCTATATCGGGGATGAGGTAAGAGACCCTGGGCGCGTGATCCCCCGTTCGATTCTTATCAGCCTTTTTGCCGTTGTCGCAATCTATGTGACCATCAACCTTGCGCTCATCGGGGTTGTTCCATGGCGCGAGTTCGTCCCGGCCGCCGGCCAGCCGCTGCCCGATCCTGCCCCGCCGGTGGTTTCCTGGTACATCGAAAAACTTTACGGGACCGGCGCCGCCCGTGTGTTCACCTGGATGGTGCTTTGGACGGCTTTCGCAAGCTGCTTCAGCCTGATGCTCGGATATTCCCGAATTCCATATGCCGCGTCCCGTGATGGGAATTTTTTTGGCGTGTTCAGCCGGCTCCATCCACGCAAGGATTTCCCCTACGTGTCGCTGTTGTTCGTGGGCGGTTTGTCTATTCTTTGCAGCTTCTTTCCCTTGATGACGGTGATTGACGCCCTGCTGACGACGCGCATCGTGGTTCAATTTATTGGCCAGGTCGCCGCCGTCCTTTGGCTGCGCCGCACCTCACCCTATATGGAGCGGCCATTCCGGATATGGTTTTATCCCTTGCCCGTATTTGTTGCGCTTCTGGGGTGGATCTTTCTCCTGGTAACAACTGACCTAAAAACCCTTGGATATGCTGGGGCGTCTCTGGTCCTGGGCGTTGTGTTTTTCATCGCGTGGTCCCGTACCACGCGTCGCTGGCCTTATGAGCAAAAGCACCCGCCTGCTGCCACCGGACTGTAGAAAAGCCGCCAGGGTCAACCGTGACGTTTTTCCTGCGTCCGCAATGCCTTTTCGTAACACTCAAGGGCTTCGTTGAACCGTTCCATGCGGTTGAACAAACCTCCCTTGTGCAGGTAGGCGATAGTCATGGAGTTATTGGCGGCAATCGCCCGGTCATAGCATTCAACGGCAGCATCCAGTTGCTGCAACTTCTCCAATGCAGTGCCTTTTCTGACCCACGCCTCCGCATTGCCCGGTTCCAGGGCAAGGGCTTCATCGAAGCAGGCCACAGCCGCCTGTGCGTCGTCCAGGTTCAGCATCGACTGACCTTTTCCCAAAAGCACACTCACGCGCTCGGCTTCGCTTCCATCCCCGTCGGTTTCGCGATGGCCTGAGCCGTTTCCAGCTCCTGAATCGCCGTTGCCGGAACCGTGACTGCCGCGCAATGGCATCCGGGTCGTGTGTTCCAGCTCATAAATGCGCTTCTCAAGTTGCTCCAGGGCCCCAAGCAATTTTGTGCTGGACTGGTCCGCAGGGCCCGCCACCACCTGTAGCTCCCCTGGCATCGGTCGTAACTGCCCCGGCCCCAGCGAAAGACTCGCAGGGAGCCCCGCCGAGATCTCGGCCAGGCGGTTTACGGTGCGCCATTGGAAATACGACATCAGGAACATGGCTAGAAATCCGACACCCGCAAACGTGCCGGCAACGATCAGCATTGCCCGGTTGGAGCTGCGCATTTCCTCCAGTTCACGGGACCGTTGCGCCTCCAGCGCTTTTTCGATGGATTGCAGTCGGCCGGCGAGCGCTTCGGAATTTTGCGCGGCCGTTTCGCGCGCTTCCTTGCGATTCTGCTCGATGGCGAGCTGGGTCAGGTGCAATTGCTCCTGCAATTGCAGGTAGGCGCGAAGGGTTTCCTGGGTGCTGACTTCACTCGAGGGCGTCGCAACGAGGTTGGTGTCGACCTCCGCGCTTGCGAGGGCTGTCGCGGCCTGGCTGGTGACGAAAAGCAAGAAAGCCCCGGCTCCCGTCAAAATACGTTGCCTGTTTGATCTGACCCGCTGCTTGAAATTGCACCACCGCATGTCGCCTCTAAGTTCGGATACGGTTCCGAGCTTGGATCCGAAAATTCTCGAAGTCAAGGTGCTGAAAGTACGGATTCAATTTTGTTTTCTTGCAGCCGTCGCGTTAGGCATGATTCGATTCGATGGCCAACCTGGATCGGCGCCAAATAAAAATGAATTTGCCGGAACCGGAATCCAAAGCGGTTCTGATCGAATGCGGCGTTGATGAGGTCGGCATCGGCTCGGCTATCGCGGAAGTTTACGCGGCGGCGTGCATCCTCGACCCGGTCCATCGGATCAACGGCCTTCGCGATTCCAAACAGCTCACGGCCGATCGCCGCAAACAGCTTAGCGAAAGGATCCGGCAACGGGCGCTGGATTTTTGCATCGCCACCGCCAGCCTCGACGAGGTCAACGAGTTGAACGTTTTCGGCGCTACAATGCTCGCCATGCAACGCGCCGTCGCGGGGCTAAAACTCAAGCCGGACATCGTTCTCATTGATGGCAATCGCATGCCCCGGCTCGGCTTCCCCGCGCGCACCATCGTCAAAGGCGACGCCAAAGTGCGGTGCATTTCCGCGGCTTCGATTCTGGCAAAAGTGGCTCGAGACGAGGCGATGCTCCGCTATCACGAGCAGTTCCCCAATTACGGTTTTGCGGAGAACAAGGGTTACCTTACCGAGTTCCATCTCGCCACTCTCAAGCAGTTTGGCCCTTGTCCCATTCACAGGAAACACTACGCGCCGGTGCGCGCTCTGCTCGAGGAGGATCCGCCGGCGGAGGTGAACCTTGAGTTGCTGATTTCAGAGGCTCCCTCAGGCATGAATTTGACGGAATTGCGGTAGCGCCGCGAGTCCGTCCACCGGACCGTGATGAACTTCGGCGGGTTCGGTCCAATCAACATATGCCGCCGCTGGGACAAAGGGAATGCGCGACGCCTCGGGTGCGAGAAAACATTCGCATGCGCCCGGGTAGTTTTCGGCTTCTCCGGACTCGAAGGCCCTTCGGCGGGTCTGCCGGTGTCACCTTGATCGAGCTGATGTGCGTGATGGCGATAATCGCCATTTTGGCTTCGCTGCTGCTTCCGACCGTTTTTCGCGCTTACTTGAGGGCCAGGGAATTCCAGGAAGAAATGGAGGGACCTTCTATAGTCGCAATGATTCGGAATGAATCGAGGCGCTACTGCGCCGTCAACCCTGTCTTTACGTTTTCAGACAAAGCGGATTTTGCTCAAAAATGCTCTTTCTCTTCAAAAGCTGACGACTGGGTGCTGGGATCAAGATCCACATTTTTTCCCTTCAGCTATAAGGATAATACGAACCGGATTGTTTTGACTCTGCACTACGGCCGCAAGCAGGCCCATTATTACGCGTTTACCAAGGGCGAACTTTCATTGCCGGCCGATTGATCCGGGCAACCGCGAACACAAGGTAACGTTCACTCGGTCCCCTGGGCCGGTTGCGGCTGAAGCGGCCTCTTGATACCATGGCTTCATGGTAGCTCACTCAGGGAGACGCCTGCGGCTAGTAGAGGGGTTGTGCGATTTTTCCTAAAACGCTTGGCCTGCCTGGTTCTGCCCAAGCCACTGCCACCGCATCTCGAGGCGGGCAAGTTGGGCGAGAAAGCCGCTAGAAAACACCTTATGCGGCACGGGCTGAAATTTCTGACTGCAAATTTTCGGACTGACCGCGGCGAGATTGATTTGGTCATGAGAGACGGAGACTGCCTCGTGTTCGTGGAGGTTAAAACCCGCTCCTCGGAGGAATGGTCTCGGCCGGCTGCGGCCGTCGATGGAGTCCGGCGCAAGCGTTTGACTCGCGCTGGTCTTGATTATCTGCGCTTGCTCAGGAATCCACGGATCAAAGTACGGTTCGATATTGTGGAAGTCCTGCTCGAAACGGGCGTGGTCCGGGAAATCCGCCATTTGCCGAACAGTTTTGAAATGGAAAAGCCTTACCGGTACGGATAAGGGGAGGAAAACGACGGATGGATCCAGACGGACACGGAATTTAAGCTTCACAGGTGCTGTCCGGCCAGCAGGTCAGCCTCGTGCAGTTCCAGTCGGAACGGTTCGAGCGAGAGCGCGCGATCATGATTGAGGAACTCGTCGCAAATCGCGAAAAACTCAGCTCTCCCCGTTGCTCTCCGGATGCGATGAAGAAATTGTCCGGTTGGTTCGATCCCTAGCCCAAGGTAATTCATGTATTTCTTCATTTTTTGCACCTGGGCTGCCTCTCGGACTTCCGGTGAGCAGACGGTAGTGAACAGCGCGCTTACGTAATGCAGCACGTCGTGCCCTCTCGGAACGAATGGAGGTTCTCCTCGTTGCAGTTGCCGAAACTGGTGAAAGATCCATGGGTTCCGGATCGCCCCGCGGCCAATCATCAGACCCCGGGCGCCCGTGAGTTGGAGGATTTCCCGGGCGCGCGTTGCCGAGTAGACATTGCCATTGGCCAATACCGGAAATGGCACCTGGGCGACTGCCTGGGCAATGAAATCGTAATGCACTTCGCTCCGGTACATCTCCTTCACTGTCCGGCCATGGACGGTTAACAAATCGAGTTGGTGCTTGGCGAAAACTTCGAGCAGTTCGGGATACTGATCTGCTGTTTCGAACCCGATCCGCGTTTTCACCGTGAACTTCACCGAGATGGCGTCGCGCAACGCGCTAAGGATCGCATCCACATGCCGGAGGTCGCGTAAAAGCCCGCCTCCCGCGCATTTGCGATAAACTACGGGGGCCGGGCAGCCAAGGTTCAAGTCCACCGCGGCAACGGGGTATTGCTGCAGTTCGCGCGCGGTACGGACCAGGGACGGGATGTCGTTGCCAATCATCTGGGCTACGATGGGTCTGCCAGTGGGGTTTTCTGTGATCGATCGCAGAATGTTCCGGTCCAGGTTGGAAGTCGGATGCACCCGGAAGTACTCGGTGTAATAGAGGTCCGCCGGGCCGTACGCCGAGGTAAGTCTCCAGAACGGCAGGTCCGTTACATCCTGCATCGGTGCCAGGGCCAGGATCGGATCCGCGCTGCTGAAAAGTGTGTCAAAATCGCGCACTTGAATCGGGGAGCATACCACCCTCAATGGATTTCGCAAAAGGCGAGTTTAAAGTCGGTTTGGCTGAACTGGACCTCACGCTGCTCAATCGAGATAGGCGAGCTTACCAAGATCACCCTTTTCCGCTTAAACGCTTCGCCACCTCATCCAGTAACTTCTGGTATGGACCCCTATGAAGTGTGCTAACCGATAGTTCCTGTTCGGCGGCGCTCCCGATGTCGCGGACGAGGTAAGGCCTGCATTCCAGGCGGCATTTCATCTCCCCCACAGGGGTCACGGTGGCTTTCACACGGACCCAAACAGGCGTATCGCCCATCCAGCTGCCGTAGGCGAAATTGTTCATTCGGCTGCCTTCCTTTTCAAACACCATTTCGCCGGGGTCGGATCGACGGGTCTTGTAGCCATTATCGGCGAACACGGCGACGGTGGCGTTGCGGATTTGACCGGGAGTGTTGCCCGTGAGAACCACCTCGGCGAACGGCGCCCGACCGGCAGGCTTGTCAGACTGGCAACTGACCGTCCCGAGCAGCAGAAGCGAGATGAACATTCCCGCCGTAACATGCTTCGCTAAGCGCGCTGCCTTGGGCAATGCTCCGATTAACCCGATTTGAAGTTTCCGGCTCACCTCAACGATTTTGGCCGTTTCCAGCGCCGTTTGCAATTCGAGTCGGGCCGATTTGTTCGGCCGATGTAACAAGGGTATTATGATAGCTATTCATTGGACTCCCGGTTTAAAACGGGGTAGATAAACGGAAAATCCCACACCGGCGATTACCATGGCGAATACCAGCTCAGTCGACTTTTGCGCTCGCGCCTTCGAGACGTTATTGCCAGTGAGATTCACACGTGAGTAAGGCCCATCCACGTTCTTCACGGCAACGCTATCGGCTTTTCGTCGAGGATTACCGGCACAAGCGGCTCGACGAAGCTCTGGAGGAGCAAAAAGTCAAGGATCGCCAGAGTCCAACCGTGGCTGGCGGACAAGAGGAGCCACGCGGGACAAGGCGCCGCCGGTACTTGCGAGAGTATTCCCGCTGGCTTTGGCCTCATCGTTACGCCGTTTTTGTGGTGTTCTTTTGTGCCCTGATCGGGGGCGGGCTTGAAATGGTGCAGCCCCTTTTCATGCGCTACATCGTTGACAAAGTCCTGTTGAAAGTTGGATTGGATACGGCGGGGAGGCTTGTGAGGCTCGAGGCGGCGGGCGCCGTTTTTCTTGGCGTAATCATCATTTCAAACCTGGTCGGCGCGCTGAAGGACTATCGGCAAAGGCTCCTTAATGCGCAGGTTATGCTGGCTTTGCGCCGCGCCCTGTTCCATCGATTGCTGAACTTGCCACTCCCGAAGCTTTGGGACATGAAAACAGGCGGAATTATTTCCCGCCTGACGGGCGATGTCGACACCACCACCGGGTTGCTGCAATTGGCGATCGTCTCGCCCGCGGTCTCCTTGATACGACTGTTCATCGCCATTGGGATCCTGGTTGCTCTCAACTGGCGGCTGGCACTGACAGCGCTTGCGATTATCCCCGGCGTAATGCTGGTCAGCTTTACGGTCGCGCGCCGCGTCCGGCCCATTTACCGTTCGATGCGCAAGGACGCCGAGCTCATCGATGGCCGGGTGGGTGAAACTTTTTCCGGGATCCGCGTGGTGCGGGCGTTTCGGGGCGAGGTGCGCGAACTGCTCGATTATCTTCGAGGCCGGCACACGGTGCTGCGCAAGGAACTTTTTGCGCACCGTCGAGAACTGGTACTGTGGACTTCCTGGAGCCTTTTGTTGGGGGTGGTCAACGTCGTGATCCTGTGGTTTGGCGGTTACTTAAACATAGCCAGGCATGCCTCGATTGGAGATATCATGGCGTTTCAATGGTACACCTTCCTGTTGCTGAACCCGGTTTGGCAAATCGTGAACTCGTTTTCCGAGTTGCAACGCTCGATGGCCGCCATGGAACGGGTATTTGAGATCCTGGCGATGCCTGCCGACAAACCTGATCGGCCGGATGCCTCCGCTGCGCCGCGCCGCGTTGGGCAAATCCGTTTCGAAAACGTGGAGTTCGAGTATCGGGCTGGCCGCCCCGTAGTGATGGATTTCGACGTCGTAGTTCCAGGCGGATCGGTCATTGCGCTGGTTGGCCGAAGCGGTGCCGGCAAAACAACAGTGACCGACCTGGTGGCCAGGTTCCATGACCCGACCCGCGGCCGGATTTTGCTTAACGGCACGGATATTCGCGAGTTCCGGTTGCGCAGCTACCGCGACCTGCTGGCGATTGTCCAACAGGACGTTTTCCTTTTCGATGGTTCGGTTCGGGACAACATTGCTTACGGCAGGCATTCGGCCACCGACGAAGAAGTCATCGATGCGGCCCAACGCGCCAACGCCCACGAGTTTATCGCCAAGCTGCCTGAGCAATACGAAACGTTTATTGGTGAGCGAGGTGTTAAATTATCCGGTGGACAATGCCAGCGCCTTGCCATTGCCCGCGCCCTTCTCGCCTCGCCGCAAATTCTCATCCTGGACGAGGCCACCAGCAATCTGGACACTGAAAGCGAGCAACTCATCCAGGCCTCCATGGCCGATTTGCTGGCAGGCCGCACGACTTTCGTGATTGCGCACCGCCTCTCCACGGTTCGCCGTGCAGACCTCATCTTGTTGATGGACAATGGCCGGATTGTCGAATCCGGCACACATGAGGAACTGATGCAATCGCGCGGGGCTTACTTTTCGATGGTCCGAAGGCAAATGGATTCGTCCCAACAGGATGCGGACATGCTTTTGGAACCTGAGCGCGCCCTCTAGAACTTACAGCAGCGCTCTTGGCTACGATTGTCCCGGCACGCGGTCCTTTTTGGGCTTGTCGAGCGTTTTTAAAATTACCTCCAGGATCTGCGCGTAGGATACGGGTTTCTGAAAAAAGGCGATCGCGCCAGCCTGGATTGCCCGGTCTTTGTACTCGGCGCTATCACTGCCCGAAATGAGGATCACTGGCAAACTTGAGAATTCAGGAAATCGTTGCATCCATTGCATCACAGTAAAGCCGGTCCATTCCATGGCTCCTCCCGAAGGGAAGTTCACGTCGAGAATGATGAGTTCGGCTTGGACTTGCTCCGCCGTGCTGAGCACTGCCCCGCTATTCGTAGTGGTCGTCACGACAAATCCGTCCGACTTTAACTTCTGTTCAAAGGCTTTTAAAACCACGGGATTGTCGTCCACAACCAAAATCCTGTGATTCTTGCCGATCGACGCCGGGGGTTGGGCAGCGGATTCGGGTGAGAATGCCTCTTTTTCCTTCTGAAACGAGCGTCGCGAACCTCTGGCGGGCTTTTCGGCCTTTTCGATCAGGTGTAATGAAATTGGCATATAACCAATCAGACTTCGACGTGCACTGTCCAAAACCCGTACACTGTCCGCATATATTTCTTCAACTGCCCGGTCTTTCCGGGGACCCGGTTTATCCCAGCCCTTCCGGGCACCCACCCAACGATAGCCAAAGCTCAAGGCAGTAAGCTCTTCTCATGCCAAGCCGCCGTCGGCTCCGTCCCGGCTCCCCAGGCCCGGTTCCCCGTTGATAACGGTGGGGTCGCAACCTGATGGCGGTTCAGGCGGGGGCATGACATGAATAAAATATTGCTCATGAGGGTCATAAGTTATGTAATCGTCTCGGTGGATAGGCGGTGTTGGCGTCCGTCGATTCAAGGGGTGGTTCGGCTGAAATTGTTTGTGTTATGAGCGAGTTCAAAGATTCATTCTGCAACAGTCCCCAACACTTGTGGCATCCCAATCGACGCGAGTTCCTGTTCGTCGGGTTGGTCGGCAGCCTTGGCTTGACGCTTGGCAACCTGTTCAAGTTGCAAGCCCAATCATCGAGCGGAAAGGCCAGGGCACAATCCGTGATCAACATTTTTTTGCCAGGCGGGATCGCGGCCCAGGAGTCTTTTGATCCGAAACTGCTGGCGCCAATCGAATACCGGGGCCCCCTCGGCACCGTGAAGACAAAACTGGAGGGCGTCTATTTCTCGGAATTGCTCAAGCAGACTGCCGATATTGCGGACAAACTTTGCGTCGTCCGAGCGATGACACACGGGGAGGCCGACCATGATCGAGGCACTCACAACATGTTTACCGGCTGGCGCCCCAGCCCGGCCCTTCAATACCCCAGCATCGGCAGCATCGTTTCGCACGAACTGGGCTCGAGGAATGATCTGCCGCCGTATGTCTGCGTTCCTTCTCAACCCAACAGCTTTGCTGGAACAGGTTACCTGGGATCGGCTTACGGCCCTTTCAGCCTGGGAGCGGATCCGGCCAACGGCGGCTTCAAAGTTCGTGACCTGAACCTTCCCAATGGCGTTGACGAAAAACGGTTCGCTCAGCGCAGGGAAATGCGGGCCGTTGTGGACGCGCATTTCAGTTCGCTCGAAAAATCCGATGCGTTGGACGGGATGGATTCTTTTTACCAACGCGCGTATGCCATGATGAGTTCATCCAAGGCGCGTGAGGCGTTTGATTTGAAGCAGGAACCTGACAAGCTGCGCGACCAATACGGGCGGAATGCCGCGGGCCAACGGATGCTTTTGGCTCGGCGACTGGTCGAAGCGGGCACCCGCTTTGTCTCGCTGACCTACGGCGGATGGGACCACCACGACAACATCCGGCAGGGTTTTTCAAGGCAGATGCCTGAATTCGACCAGGCGTTCGCGGCCCTGGTGCGAGACCTGGACAGCCGCGGAATGCTCGATTCCACTCTCGTCCTTGTGACCACGGAATTTGGCCGCACGCCAAAAGTTAATGGCACTGCCGGAAGGGATCATTATCCCAAGGTGTTCAGCATCGTCATGGCCGGGGGCGGAATGAAGCAGGGTTACGTGCATGGCGCGTCTGATCCGACTGGGTCAGACGTCGATTCCGATCCGCTCACGGTCCCGGACTATGCGGCGACTATTTACAACCTGCTGGGAATCGATTCGGAAAAGACGCTGATGGCCGGATCCCGCCCTGTCAAAATTGTCAAAGACGGCGAAGTTGCCCGCAGCCTGCTGGCATAGAAAAAATGCGCGCGCGGCTCAGTGTGCCTGCTGAACCGTCGCGCGTTGCAAGCAACTCAAAAACTTCGCGTCGTGAAGACAACAACTCGAGGATTCCCCAGTTGGCACCGGTTGCTTGTGGGCTGGTCCGTTGTTTTCGGGTTGGCTGTTCCGGGGGTTTGTGGCGCCACTTCACCCGAGGTTAAGGAGATTCTGCCGACCGGCGGACAACGCGGCACCGAACTCGATCTCTCTTTTATTGGAGATCGTTTAGGGGACACCGAGGAAATACTTGCATACGAACCGGGACTCGAAGTTCTGGGCTTGAAGTCGATTACGAACAAGCTTGTGGTCGCTCGAGTGAATCTGGCGGAAAACTGTTCGCTCGGCGAACATCACCTGCGCGCTAGAACCAGTTCAGGGCTGTCGGAATTGCGAACGTTCTTTGTGGGCCCCTATCGCTGCGTAGAAGAAGTCGAACCCAACAACGACATTACCAACGCGCAATGGATCCCGCTGAACACGACGGTAAGCGGGGTCATTAAGAGCGAGGACGTGGACTGCTTCGCTGTCGACTTGAAGCGAGGTCAACGATTATCCGCGGAAGTCGAAGGCATTCGCCTTGGCCGGGCGTTATTCGATTCACGGCTCACGATTACAACCACCAACGGAACCGTGCTGGCTGACGTCGACGACACATGGCTGGCTATGCAGGACCCGTTCGCCAGTTTGGTCGTTCCAGAAGATGGCCGCTACATCATTCGCCTCCGGGATGCCACCTACGGGGGAAACGATCAATGCCGCTATCGTTTGCACGTCGGATCTTTCCCCCGTCCAACTTGTGTTTTTCCTCCTGGCGCCCACACCGGCGAAACGCTCGACGCGACATTTTTCAGCGAAGCGACGGGCGAGTTCCGTCAGCGAATCACTTTACCCGGATCAGTTCACGACAGCATGCCTTTGTTCGCCGAGTTGGATGGGCTCCAGGCTCCTACACCCAACTGGATCCGGGTCTCTGATTTTTACAACGTGCTCGCAGGAGCGGGCAATCAAGACCGAGGCTCTGCGACCGTCGCGACCTCTGCGCCGCCCTTTGCGCTCAACGGCATCCTGCGCACCAACGGCCAGGAAGATTGGTTCCAGTTTACAGCCGTCAAGGATGCCAAGCTCGACCTGAGCGTCTATGCCAGGAGGCTAAGGTCGCCTGTTGATTCGGTCCTGGAATTGTTTGATATGGCGGGCCACCAACTCGCTTCCAACGACGATGGCGCCGGCGCGGATAGTGAACTGAAATTCACCCCGACGGCATCGACGAACTACCTGGTGAGAATTTACGATAAGCTGCGCCGGGGCGGACCGGACTTCAGCTATCGAGTCGAAATCAAACCGATAACGCCGGAGCTGTCTGTTAAAATTCCCGAGGTTGCGCGAAACGATACACAGTCCCGCCAGTTCGTTGCCGTGCCGAGAGGCAATCGGTTTGCCACGCTCATTTCGGCCAAGCGGGCGAACTTCGCCGGCGAGTTGGAATTCGAGGCGGCTCTTCCGCAGGGTGTGGCCCTTCGGGCTGACACAATGGCAAAGAACATCGACCAAATGCCCTTGGTATTTGAGGCCACGGCGGATGCGCCGCTGGGCGTGGCATTGATTGATCTCACGGCGACCGTCACCAACGGATCAGGGCGTGTTTCCGGATCATTTCGCCAGAATATTGAGTGGGTTCAAGGTCCGCCCAACAACGCAAGCTACTATTCGAGCAGTGTGGATAAGCTCGCCGTTGCAGTTACCAGGGCAGCCCCGTTTCGAATCCGAATTGTTGAACCGCGAGTTCCCATCGTGCAGTCCGGCGCTATGAAACTGGAGGTCGCGGCCGACCGCGACCCGGGGTTTGAAGAACCGATTGAACTTCAAATGATTTGGAACCCGCCCGGGGTCAGTTCTCAGGCCGAGGCCACCATACCCAAAGGGGCCACAAACGTATTCTACCAGTTAAATGCGGCGGGTGGCGCCGAGACCAGGACCTGGAAAATCGCCGTGCTCGGACATGCTACGGTTGACGGGGGTCAATTGTATGTTTCTTCACAACTCGCCTCGATCGAAGTGGCTCCGCCTTTTCTCGCGGGTAAAATCGAAACGCTCTGGCTTAATCCGGGCAATGCGGGAAAGCTCACGGTCAACCTTCAGCAAAATAAGCCGTTTGAGGGCAAAGCCACGATTCGTTTGTGCGGTTTGCCCGAGAAGGTTTGTGCCCAGGAGCAGGAACTGACAAAAGACGACAAGGAAGTCGTATTCGACCTGCAAGCGGATTCGGGTTGCCCGCCGGGCTCGTTTAAGAACCTGTTCTGCAGGGTCGAACTCAAGGATCAGGGCGAAGTCGTGCAGCAGAACATTGCCTCGGGCGGAATTCTGCGAATTGTTCCGCCCAAAAAGAGTTCCGAAAAACTTGCAGCAGCCGAGAAGAAATGAGGTTTGGTTGGAGAAACATAAGAATCGACACCGCCGAAGCGCGATGTAACAGGCGCCGCCTGCCGTGGCTCCTGGCGCTGTTGGAAGTGGCCTTTCTGCTGTGCGTGAGCGCTTGTGGGCCCTCCAAGACTGACGGAAAACTGGAAGCTTTTCCACCTGTAGTTCAGCTAAGTTCGGCAAAAGCACGGCAGCGGTTGGTCATTGAGCTGATCCAAAGCGACGGAATTACCCGCGACGTAACTTCGCAGGCGAGCTACAGGGTTGCGAACCCCGCGCTCGCAAAAGTTGAAAAGGCCGTAGTTTCCCCATGCCGGGACGGACAAACCGAGATCTCGGTCGTTTATGGCGGACAAACGGTAAAGATCCCGGTCAGCGTCACCAATTCCGCCGTGGAACGGGCCGTGAGTTTCAAACTTGATGTGATGCCCGTCTTTACGCGGGCCGGGTGCAACGCGGGGGCTTGCCACGGGACTTCTCGTGGCAAGGACGGTTTTCATCTGTCGCTCTACGGATTCGATCCGGATGGGGACTATTATCGCCTCACGCGCGAGCAGATCGGGCGGCGCATCAACATCGGTATTCCGCGAGAGAGCTTAATTGTTCAGAAAGGACTGGGCGCCGTGCAGCACACGGGTGGCGTGAGGTTCGGCACCAACAGCGACTTGTGCCAAACCCTCATCTCATGGCTGGCGGCAGGCGCGCCCCAGGATCCCACAAACACCCCGACCCCGACCGGGATAGAGATTTTTCCCAAAACCGCTGTGCTGGAAGAATCCAACAGCTTGCAGCAGTTCATCGTTCAGGCGCGCTATTCGGACGGCGCGGTGCGGGATGTGACACCACTTGCAGTTTTCCTCGGAAACAATGATACCGTGGCTCGGGTCGCCGAAGGGGGCGCGATAACGGCCGGACAACGCGGAGAAGCGTTCATTCAGGCGCGCTTTGCCGAATTCAATGTGGGTGCGCAGGTCATCATCATTCCCAAAAACCTCGCTTATCAGTGGTCCAACGCCCCCGCTTATAACTACATCGATGAAGCCGTTTACGGCAAACTCAAGAAACTGCGCCTCCTGCCCTCGGACATTTGCGACGACGCCACTTTCGCGCGCCGGGCGTTCATCGATATAACCGGCATGCTGCCGACGGAAGAGGATCTCGCCAAGTACAACGCCGAGCCGCAGCCGGCTCGCCGTGAACGGCTCATTGACGAACTGTTGAACAGGCGCGAATTCGCCGAGCTCTGGGTGATGAAACTGGGCGAGTTACTCGAAATTCGGACTCGTGACAACCAGGTGTACCCAAAAGCGGCGTTGGTCTATTACGAATGGTTGCGGGACCAAATGGCGGCAGATGTGCCCCTGGATCAGGTGGTCAGCAACCTGTTAACCGCCTCGGGAAGCAACCTCCGGGAACCGGCCGCGAACTACTACCAGATCGAACCCGATACCCTGAAGCTGGCGGAGAATACGGCACAGGTCTTCATGGGAATGCGTATTCAATGCGCCCAGTGCCACAATCACCCTTTCGATCGCTGGACCATGAACGACTACTATAGTTTTGCCGCGTTTTTTGCCCAGGTCGGCCGCAAACCCGGCGATGATCCCCGCGAGACCATTATTTATGATCGCGGCGATGGAGAAGTTAAACATCCGGTTACCCATGCGGTGATGCATCCCAAATTCCTGGGCGGAGAAGTCCCCGACCTAAAAGGGGAAAGCCGTCGTGTCGTGCTGGCCCGCTGGCTTACTTCTCCCCAGAACCCCTATTTCGCTCGCAACCTGGCCAATCTTGTGTGGGCGCACTTCATGGGGCGCGGGATCATCGAACCGGTGGACGACGGACGGCTGAGCAACCCGGCCGCCAACCCGGAGCTCCTGGATGCCCTCGCAGCGAAGCTTACGGGCTACAAGTACAATCTGAAAAAACTGGTGCGCGACATCTGCAATTCGCGCACCTACCAGTTGAGCACTGTTCCAAACCAAACCAATGCATCCGATGAACGCAACTTCAGCAAAGCGTCGATCCGGCGAATGCGCGCGGAGGTCCTGCTCGACTGCATCAATGAAGTGACCGAAACCCAGGATAAATTCCAGGGCCTGCCGCGGGGCGCCCGGGCTGTCGAAATTCCCGATGGCAACACGGCCAATTATTTCCTGACAACCTTCGGCCGGGCCAGCCGAACCACCGTTTGCTCCTGTGAAGTCAAAGTCGATCCCAACCTTTCCCAGGCTTTGCACCTGCTGAACGGCAACACGACGCAACGAAAAATCGAGCAGGGCGGCGTGGTGAAAAAGTTGCTCGAGCATGGCAAAAAACCCGACGAAGTTATTCGAGAGCTTTACGTGCGGTGCCTGGGCCGCCCGCCTACGCCTGACGAAGTGGCCAGGCTGGACGATTTCCTTAAGCCGGATGCCAAACCCGAACAGGTGTTGAACGACGTGTTCTGGTCTCTGCTTAATTCCAAGGAGTTCGTGTTCAACCATTGATCCTGTGACGAGGCGCTCACGAAAGATGTTTTCGATTTTGCAACCGGGTCGCCTGTATCCGCCTGCTCTACCCTGGGCTGCCGTGTTTTTTTGTCTTTGCGCCTTCGGGGTTCGGGCGGATGACAAAATTAACTATGTTGACCATGTCGCGCCTTTGATCGAGGCAAACTGCTCCAAGTGCCACAATCCGGATAAGAAGAAGGCGGACCTGGACCTCACGAGCTACCAGGCCACCTTGAAAGGAAGCGGATCAGGACTCGTTGTTGCCTCAGGCAACCCGGACGCAAGCAAGCTTTGGAAGGCTCTTACCCATGCCGAAGAACCCTACATGCCTCCAAACAGGCCAAAGCTGCCGGACAAAGAACTCGAGGTCTTCAAAGAATGGATTGCGGGGGGCCTGCTTGAAAGCGCAGGGGGCAAAGCGGTTGCCGTAGCCAAACCCGGCTTCGATCTTGCGCTGAACCCGGATGACCTCGGGAAACTGGACGGACCTGCCCCGATGCCACAGCAGTTGCCAACCCAGTCGGTTCTGCACGCTGAACACGTTGGGCCGGTTGTCGGCCTCGCAGCCAGTCCCTGGGCTCCGCTGGTGGCGATCGCGGGTCTGAAACAAGTCCTGCTCTACCACACGGAGTCTCGTGAACTGCTCGGAATACTTCCGTTCAATGAAGGTGAGCCTTGTGATCTGAAATTCAGCCAGAACGGGAAGCTGCTCGTGGCCGGCGGCGGATGGGGCGCCAAGTCGGGATGCGTCGTAATCTGGGATGTCGTTAGCGGCAAACGGGTGATGACGTTAGGCCACGAGTATGATTCGGTGCTCGCGTCGGACATTCGCGCCGATCAATCGATGGTGGCGCTCGGCGGGCCTGACCGGCTGGTCAAAATGTATTCCACAAAAACCGGCGAGCTGTTGCACAAGATCAAGAAGCACACTGATTGGGTCACCGCCATAGCGTTCAGTCCAAATGGACAGTTTCTCGCGTCCGCCGATCGCAACGGAGGTATCAGTCTTTGGGATCCTGATAGCGGCCAGGAGCTGTTTACCCTTGCGGGCCACAAAGCCTCGATCACTTCATTGAGTTGGCGGGCCGATTCCAAGCTCCTGGCTTCATCGAGCGAAGATGGGGCAATCAAGATTTGGGAACCCCAGGAAGGTAAACAAATCAAAAGCTGGAACGGCCATGCCCAAGGCGTCCTTTCGGTCGGTTATTCCCGCAATGGGCAGCTGGTATCCTGCGGCCGTGATAACGCCGTCACGGTGTGGGATGGCAACGGAACCAGGAAACGCAACCTCGAATTTTTCGGCAACCTCCCGCTCCGGGCTGTGTTTAGCGAGGATAATTCCCGGATCATCGCGACGGATTTTGGAGGTCGTTGCGCCGAATGGGCTGCTTCGGACGGCAAGCGCGTTGGTGAACTGGATGTAAATCCAGTCCCCTCGCCCGTTCACGTTTCGACAGAGCCAACAAAGGCGGGCTCGGGTGTCGTCCCCGCGCCGGTTCCTGGCGGTTAGCTTTAAGGGCAGCTGAGGACCAGCCCTGGCTTCATTCTCACTTTTTGAGCGGAAGCGACCCGCGAATTACGCTTGCTATTCGCTGGAAACGGGTCAGTGTTTTGGTGTCGGTGACATTGGTTTTGACTTTGCAGGCATGGAAATCATTACGTGATCCATTCAGTGATGATTTGAGACTCGACGCTCGAGAACAGCTGGTTAGCCGAAACCAATCAGGAGATAACGGAATTTGAGATGAGCACAAAACTGTTCGTTGGGAATCTTTCCTTCGACCTCACGGAAAATGACTTGCAGGACGCTTTCGCCGCCCACGGCACCGTCTTGGAGGCAAACCTGATGATGGACCGGGCCACAGGCCGGCCTCGCGGGTTTGGGTTTGTAACCATGAGCACGCCGGAGGAAGCCCAAAAGGCCATCAGTGCGATGAACGGCAAAGAACTCGGCGGCCGGGCATTGACTGTAAATATCGCCAGACCGCGAGAAGAACGGTCCGGTGGCGGTGGTGGCGGAGGCGGCCGGGGAGGCTACCGTGGTGGTGGCGGTGGCGGAGGCGGAGGTCGTGGTGACCGCGGCGGCGATCGCGGCGGTGGTGGTGGCGGCCGGAACCGTTATTAAGTCAGCCTCGGCCCTCTAAGCAGGGCCCAGAATCGGTCTTCCCATGCGGCACAGATTGTGCCGAACTCAGGTTTTGTACCTGCAGGAATTTTATGAAAGAAGACAACATCGAGATTGAAGGTAGCATTCAGACCGTGCTACCCGGAACGATGTTCCGGGTGGAACTGGACAACAAGCACCTGGTGTTGGCAACCATTTCAGGCAAAATGCGCAAGCGCTGGGTCCGATTGACCGTGGGCGACCGCGTCAAAATGGAAATGTCTCCCTACGACATGGATAAGGCTCGGATCATCTGGCGTCTTCAGGATGAGCCGAAGGCACAAGGCCCAGCGTAAGGTCAGTTCGGATAGGTTCAGAAAAAAGGTACACCCCAGTCCATCCCTGCATGGTGTTGGACACATTTGCCCGTCCCCCTTTAAGCCAAGGCGTCACACCGGGCACGCCGAACCGTGGACGCACCCTAAGCGATGTATTCTTTGAATTTCCATGACTTCAAAGCATTTGTTTCCAGGTGCTTACAATTTAATTCCAATAATTCCCCTCTTGTTTGAACGAAATCGGCAACCACTTCTCTAATATATCAGTATTGGTTGTTGGCTGAGTTGTGGTTTAAACCGCCGGGTTTTGTGCTCGGCGCGGTTGGAGAGCGGCCTCGGTAAGAGGCCGCTCTTTTTCGCCTGAACCCCGTGGCATATCCGACGACTCGCCTTCCTGCCCGACAACCTCGTGAAGTGACCTGGCGCTCGCAAGCTAGAGCTTGATTCGGTGATAGTGCGGCTGAAACTCGATCGTGCAAGACGCATCTGACAAACCAATGGCAACGACGCGCCCGACTTCAAGCGCGCTTGCCGGGATGAGAGCTCTCTCGAACAGCGCGCTCGTGCAAGAGGCCGCTCGAAAAGCCCTCAGCGCCCAGGAGCTCGAGAAAACCCTCGCTCGTTTCCGGGAATTGTGCGTCGACAAGGGAGCAGACGTTACAGCGTTGGAACAGGTCGCGGAGACTTTGCGCAATGCCGGGTTCAAGAACGAGTTGATGAACCTGCTGCGTGAAGCGCTGGAGTTGCCCAATGCCAATCCTCATGTGGGCGCATTGTGGGTGAGAAGGGTGGTGACGAGTAAAATTTGGGACCACAGGTATCCGGATTACATGGATGCCCTGTGCAAAGAAGGTGAGGTTGGGCGATGCGCTGTTTTGGAATTTCTTGAATTGGCCGGAGCAAAACGCCGCGTGGAGTTGGTCAGGACGGCTGTGAGTCGCCATGGGAAATGGCTTCGTGGGGACAACCCCGGATGGGCCGTGGCCGGCCGCGCCTTGGTGCAATGCCGGTGCTATGGCTCCGCCGCGCGCTGGATGGCCGGTTGGCGCGACAAACCCGCGATTGACCCGCCCACATTACAAGCTTTGGTGTTGGCTCTGCGGGCGACTGGCAAAAAGAAGGAGGCCGGCGAGGTAATCCAACTTGCATCATCGAGTTCTGGAGGAATGGAGGTTTCGGACGTTTTCAAATTGTGGATTGCTGAAGATTTGGCGTTTGGCGGTGATACCGAAAAAGCGTCGGCGACTTTCAAGCTGATCAACAACTCCGGGTGGGATGATGATTTGCTTGCGATCTATTACATGGTCCGTGGTGTTTTGCGCGTCCAGAAAGCGCACGACTCAGGAAAGCATGAGGCGTTCACCATGGGCAAGGAACGCATCGAGGAACTGTTCCGAAGGAAGCCCGTCTACAAGAGAGACGTTTTCGTGCGGCGCGAATACCGTCGCTGCCTAACGCGGATGGCAATGGATTCCGGCCAATGGATTGAAAGGGTATTTGCCGCCTGGCGCAGCGCCGAAAGTCCCTGGTTCATCGCGCCGCTGCTTCTAATCCCCGGGCTTCAGTTGTTTCTCCCCTGCTACCTGTACCGGCTTTGCGTCAGGCGCAGAGGAATTGGGAAATAACTGCGCCGCAGGTTCGGCTCTGTCCAGGATTATTGGGGCTTGAGTTCGAATTTGTGCGGGGCGGCTTTTCGGGCCGCGTCGATTTCACTTTCCAGGTCCGAAATCTGCCGATCCAATGTTGCCAGCTCTGCGGCTCGTTTGGACTCGATCTCGTCCGAACGAGCCCAGTCCGGGAACGAATAAAGCTGCACGTTGCGCCAGCGTGAGTAATAGACATTGTTCTTCTGGAAAATCAGGGCGAGCACTTTCTGGGATTGGCGTGTGATGGGTCCGGCTTCGTTTGCGATGTTCCAACCCTTGGCCAGGTCATCGGCGGTTGCGCTGCCGGATTTTTCCCCATCAATGAACAGGTCGTACGTGCCTGCCGGCAGGCCGGTCACCTGAAGTTCATAACGGTCCAGGTCCTGGAGGATGGGCGCCAATTTCAAGGCTGGCCCGGCCTTTTCATCGATGGGCATCGGCAAAGCCTCGTCGCGGCGCTCGAACTGAACCGTGTTTGCCGAACAACCAAAGCCTTCGATCGCGCAGCCTTCGCTGGACGTTTTACGGGACGGCAGATCGATTTGGACGCGCGACACAAGCGCGGGAGCCCCAAGTCCCTTGAGGATAGCCCATGCCATGACCGTATGGCCGATTGGACCCGGATGGACTGCATCGCCACCTCCGACAAATCCATTTGCATGGTTCGGTCGTTCGCGCAGCAGCATGGCCATGTACGGGTCAAACTGATCGACAAACGCCGCGCCCTCTTTTGCCGCAACTTCCTTCAAGCCATCCGAAAATTTTCGCAGGGACTGGTTCCGAATGTCCTGGTCCGGGTCGGACCGCTTGTCTTCTATGGGCTGGGGCGTTAGGAACGCGACCCGGGCTCCGTTGGCTTCGAGAATTTTGGCAACTTCCGTTTGGCTCCTCACGTAAGCTTTGAAAATGTCCTCACGAAACGCCTGATACGAATGGTCATTCATCCCGAACTTAACCGTCACGAATGTCGGTTTGAGGGGCAGCACGTCCCGTTCGAGCCCATGCTTGACGGCTTTCTCGATCATTTGCTGCTGGCTCGCATCGTCAGCCGCGAAAAGTTTCGCCTCGTCGGGATGCGAGCGTTGACGCAACCAGGAAGTATCCCCTCCCCAACCGACGTTGCGGAACCATAACTTCCATTCAGGATGCCGGGTCAGCGCGTACGCCTCGACGTAGGTGGTGTATAACCGTTGCTCGGTGATGCTGTCGCCCAGGAAGACGACCCGATCCCCATTGCGGATCAAAAACTCCCCAGCATAAACATTAGCAAAAACAAAACCAACGGAGAAGAGGACAAGACAAAGCTTCGCAGAAAGGGTCTTCATGGGTTTCATCCTAACGAGAGCCGTCGAGCTCGCAAGTCCGATCAGGCCCGATAAAAGTCAGTGCTTGAATACGGTCCAGCCCCCGGCTTCAGCCCTGCACAAACGGTTTGGGAATCCCTTTTGACGGGCTGCGTACGCGTGGCGCCGTTGCAGAAAGCGGAGCACCTTGCCGGAATTTTTCAGCCAAAAGGCATTTAGACCTCGTGGTGCGCGGCCGCCGTTCAGCCGAAAGGATTCTTTCGCCTGCCGGATGTATTCGGTCATGTTACCCGCGGTTTTTTGGCGGCTGTGCCGCCGAAACCCGCCGATGGGCATGTTCAGAGAATAGACCTCGGCGTGCCGGGCGAACCGCATCCAAAGATCAAAGTCCCCCGCCAGGGACCATCTGGTTTCGACGCGGGCACCGGCTTTGTCCCAGAGAGAGCGTCGCCAGAATGTCGATTCCTGCTGCATGAAAGCCCAGGCCGGCCAGCCGGCTCCCGGCAACGTCCCGCCCCGCAGGATCAACTCGCGCGAGAACCCGGCCTGCTCTTCACAGGCGCTGAGCCGCCCGTGTTCGTCCCAAAAAAAGTGGAACAGCGAAGTTAGCCATTCGACCTGTGGCAAGGCGGTCATCGCTTCTGAGATGACCGAAAAGGTCCAGGGCACGTACTTATCGTCGGAGTTCAACCAGGCCATCAATTCACCCGTGGTATGAGCAAAGCCTTTGTTAAGGGCGTCGTATTGGCCGGCGTCTCTTTCACTGACCCACCACGCCAGGCGGTGCGAATATTTTTTAATAATCTCGAGGCTGCCGTCGGTCGAGCCGCCGTCCACAATGACGTACTCGAGATTTGGGTAACCCTGGTCCAGCACGGAACGGATTGTTTCTTCCAGGTAAAGTGCCTGGTTGAACGAGGGAGTTACAACGGAGATGCGCGGGCACGAGACCGGCCCCGCGCTTGCCTCGCGTAAAGCCTCTGTTCGGACGGGGGCCTGGATCAATGCTTCTGAGATAGCGTCAGAGTGCGGCTGAGCTCATTGCGTGTTCAGTGGGGTATTCACCCCATGTGGCGGCCCGCATTGTCACCTATAAGATGC
>DATGLT010000287.1:0-5876 GCA_035294005.1 Verrucomicrobiia bacterium | reverse complement strand
CCGGAGGCATCACTTTTGCCCAGGATGATCAATCCGCCAAGTATGACAGCATGCCGCGTGCGGCGATCGCGACCGGTTGCGTCGATTTTGTGTTGCCTCCCGACAAAATTGCCGAAGAAATCGTGCGACTGATTCGAGTGCCGGAGGGGTTCAAAAGCCGTGTAGCGGCCAACGCCAAGAAGAGGCGATTCGAGATTGGCGCCAGGTTATCCCCGATCCGCCGTTCCCGTGGCGAAAGCCAGCCGCCGGCGCAGCCTGCCGATTCCTCGTTGCGCAAGATCTTTCAACTGCTCCGCGGCCGAACGGGCCTGGACTTTAGCTTTTACAAGCGCAGCACGATTCAGAGGAGGCTGGCCCGGCGCCTGGCCCTGAACAAAATCAAAGACCTTGAAGCGTACCTGAAATTTGCGCGGCAGCATCCCGCCGAGTTGGATCAGCTGCACCAGGATTTGCTTATTGGCGTCAGCAGCTTTTTCCGGAACCCGTCGGTCTTCGAGCAGCTCAAGCTCAAGGTTTTCCCGAGGGTCGTCAAAAATGTCTCTGCTGCCGATACCGTGCGGGTCTGGGTGGCCGGGTGTTCGACGGGCCAGGAAGCCTATTCCATCGCCATGGCTTACTCCGAGTTTGCCGAGAAAGCCAATTGCGTTTTACCGTTGCAGGTGTTTGCCAGCGACGTCAACGGCGCGGTGCTGGAGTTTGCCCGAACCGGCTGCTACAGCAGGCAGGAAGCGGAGAGCGCAGGCAAAACACGGTTGCAGCGCTACTTCACCGTTGAAGACGGGAAATACCGGGTGATCAAGGCCATTCGTGACCTCGTCATTTTTGCTCAACACAATGTATTGCTGGATCCCCCGTTCACGCGCGTCGATTTGATCAGCTGCCGCAACATGATGATCTATTTCGAGCCTTCGTTGCAGCAAAAGCTCATTCCCGCTTTCCATTACGCTCTCAAGCCAAACGGGATCTTGCTCCTGGGCGCCTCCGAGTCGATCGGCTCTTTTCACAATCTCTTTTCCCCTCTCGAACAGAAGCACCGGATCTACCTCAAAAAGCCGGCGGCCAACTGGCCTCGCTTCGATCGGCCTCCCCAGGCCGGCTTGAGTGTTAAAAAGCTCATGCCCGTTGTCCAGCGAGCCCTCGAGCCACACTCCGCCGACCCGCAAAAGGAAGCCGACAAGGTTGTGCTGCAAAAATACGCTCCCGCCGGCGTTCTGCTCAGCGCGGAAGGCGAGGTATTGCAGTTTCGCGGCGACGTGGGCAAGTTCATGAAGCTGCCGGCAGGCAAAGCCAGTTTTCATGTGTCCAAAATTGCCCGTGATGGATTGGCCCTGCCAATTGAGCGGGCGCTGGCCCGCGCCAGGCGCGACAAACGCATTGTCCGCGACCACGGTATTTCACTGGGCCCGCGCCACACTTCAATCGACCTCGAAGTGGTGCCTTTAAAGGATACCTTCTGTTACCTTCTCATTTTCCGGGAGCGTATCGCACCGCCGGCCGCTCCAGGCAGAAATGGTTCTCAAAAAGCCCACGCCTCCTTGGGCGATTCGAAGCGTATCGGTGAACTTCGCAACGAGTTGGTTGCGGCTCATGATAGAATCAATTCGCTGCAGGAAGAACACGACACTTCGATTGAGGAGCTCCAGGCCTCCAACGAGGAAGTCCAATCGGCCAATGAAGAACTGCAGAGTCTCAACGAGGAATTGGAAACATCCAATGAGGAACTTGAGTCGGCCAATGAGGAATTGACGACACTCAATGAAGAATTGGCCACCCGCAACGCCGAATTGCGCGAAAGCGAAACCCGGCTTCGCGAGCAGGCCACCTTGCTGGAAATGGCGCCATTGGTAGCTCGCTCTCCGAAAGACCGCATTATCATGTGGAGCCGCGGGGCCGAGGCAATGTACGGATTTACGTCCGAGGAGGCGCTGGGTCAGACACCGCACATTCTGCTCGGGACCCAATTCCAGGAGCCCCTGGCCCGCATCAACGCAAAACTCCATGCGGAGGGGCAGTGGCGCGGCGAAGTGACCCATCGTTGCAAGGATGGCAAAATCCTGAACGTTGCCACGCAATGGGTCGTTCACTACGACGCACAGAAAAAAATCCGGGCCGTCCTGGAAGTCAATACGGACATCACTTCACGCGTGCAAGCGGAGAACGCGCTCCTTCAAAGCGAGGGGTTCAATCGCACGATCCTGGACGCCAGCCCCGATTGCATCAAAGTGCTGGACCTCGACGGCCGTGTGCTCTTCGTCAACCCTGCCGGGCGCAAGCTCCTCGAAACCGGCGACTCTGACACGCTCAAGTCGTATTGGCCCGGACTCTGGATTGGAGAGGCCCGCGAACACGCCGAAAAAGCGTATCGCGCCGCCCTGGCCGGCAAGCCATCCCACTTTGTCGGCTTCCGGCTCACGCCCAAAGGCACGCCGCGATGGTGGGATGTTTATGTGCGGCCAATAACCGGCTTGAGCGGCAAGCCGGAGCGGATACTCGCTGTCCTGTGTGACGTCTCTGAACACAAACAACAGCAACTTGATTACGCGGAACGGCTGAAACTCTCAGTTTTGCGCGCCGAAATTGCCGCCCAAACCGCCGCCGACACTCCCCTGCAGCCCACCCTGCAGCGCTTGTCGGAGACGCTGGTCAAGCACCTGGATCTCGGCCTGGCCCGCATCTGGACTCTTGAGAATGACGGCAAAGCCCTGGTCCTTCAGGGAAGCGCTGGGTTCCGGACGCACGTGGATGGGGCCGACTCGCGTATCCCCGTCGGTTCGGGCCCGATCGGCGAAATTGCCGAACGAGGGGCCCAGTTTTCGGCTTCCAGTGTGCAGTGCGATGCCACTTTGAGGAGTCCCGACGGAATCTTGAACGAACACATCGTGAGCTTTTCCGGTTTTCCCTTGCTCGTAGGGGAGAGATGCGAGGGAGCTCTCGCGGTTTATGGCCATGCGGATATTCCGGGGCCCGTTACTGTCGAGCTTTCGTTCGCGGCCAAAGCCATCGCCCAATTTATTCACCGCAAGAACACCGACGAAAGCCTGCGAAAGACACAGGCTGAACTGAGCCGTTATAACCTCGGCCTCGAGAGACTCGTCAACGAACGAACCTCAGCCCTTCGGCAATTGGTCGAACAAATGGAGGAGTTTTCCTACACGATCTCTCACGATTTGCGCGCCCCTGCCCGCGCGATGGAAGTCTACGCGACGGTCCTGCTCGAAAAGCATGCCGGCCAGGTGGATGCCAACGGCAAGGAATACCTCGAGCGCATTGTCCGCAACAGTTCCCGCATGGATCGCATGATCCGTGAGATCCTGACGTACAGCCGACTGAGCCGTTGCGAACTCAATCTGGGGCCTGTGGATCTCGATTCAGTGGTGCGGGATATCGTCGATCAAACGCCCGGTGTCCAGGCTTTCAGCAACAGCATCCAGGTTGCCCGAAACCTTGGCACCGTCATGGGCCATGAACCGTCGCTGACTCAGGCAATCTCCAACTTGCTCAGCAATGCCTGCAAATTCGTCGCTCCAGACACCGTGCCCGATTGCCGGGTCTGGACCGAGCGCAACAACGGGCACTTGCGGCTGTGGATCAAGGACAATGGCATCGGGATCAAACCCGAATACCAGCACCGCCTTTTTGGCGTGTTCGAACGACTGCACTCTGACAAATCTTACGACGGCAACGGCATTGGCCTGGCGATTGTCCGCCGGGCGGTCGAGCGCATGGGCGGCCGCGTGGGTGTGAACTCCGACGGCACCAATGGCAGCCAGTTTTGGATCGAGTTGCCCGCGGCCGTTCCCGCGCAACAACCTGCCGGTGAGGCGCGGATGTAAAGGGAGTCCTGGTTACGCGGGGTTGAAGCGCTCCTGGAGCAACGGGTCCAGGGTGCGCCGCAACATTTCAGCCCGCGGCGGCTTTACGAGGTAATGGCGCACCCCCAATTCCCGGGCGCGTTTCTGATCTCGATCTTCCCCCGAGGAAGTAAGGATGATCACTTCAATCTGATCAAATCCGGGTTGCTGACGCAACCACGCCAGGAATTCAAAGCCATCCAACCGCGGCAACTTCAGGTCCAGGAATATTACCGTGGGTAGCGGGAACTGGGCGCGGTCGCTGTAACGGCCAGTTCCCTCTATGTAATCGACGGCATCCTGGCCATCCTCGGCTACAAACAATGGCAGATCCAGCCCCGCTTTTTCCAACGCATACCGCATGATGAATACGTCGTCTGGATTGTCTTCTACGAGTAGCAAAGTGTGGGACTGGCGGGCCATAACGTTCGTTACAAAGTTTTTTCGAGGTATACTCCATGGCTTTGCATCCACGAAAAGGTAGGTGAAACCCGCTGTGCCGGATCCGGCATTGGTGCAGCCGCTCCGCCGACTTGAAGGTCGTCGGTCGCAGGGGACTGCAGAATGCAAACCTGCTTCCCTTTATGGCGCCAGTTCCGTCCGATAGAATCGGTAATTGAAATTTGTCCGTTCGGGATCCACGAAATCCAGAACTGTGCTTGCCGGCACCGTGTTTGTCAGGATGCGCGACCAATTCATAAAATCCGTGGTGGCGTCGATGTAATAGACCAGGCCCGCGACGGTCGGCATTTGGAAGTGGACCGTGCCCGTCGAATGGTCAACGTACCCGCTCAGCGTGTTGTTCGGGCCTGCGATGAGAACCTCGACGCCATTAGTCAAATGCATTGGATTGAGGTACCTGCCATTGCCCAGGGCGACGCTTGGGAAATTGGCGAACAGGCCATGGCGGGTCCCGTTGGTAAGAACAAGAAATACACTATTGTTGGCCGGCTGAAAATTGTTGGTCAAACCGATGGACAGCGTCCCGTCCAAGGTGGCGGTGCCCGCGATATCGAGTTGATCAAAGCCGGTGCCGGGTGCAGTTCCAGCCAGGAGCAATCTGACGGTACCGGCAGGAGTTTGCGTAAAATCTCCCGTCACGCTCAGGATGCCCGGCGAGTTGGCAGTCTGGAGCGTTCCGCTGTTGGTTATTGAACCCGCCACAGTTCCGTTGCCCGCCAACGTGCCGCCCAGGATTTGCGCCGGTTGGGAGCTGGCGAGGGTGGTTCCGTTCAGCACCGTTCGGCCCGCTTTTTGAACGTAAGCGTTCATAACGCTGACGGTGCCGCTGGCAATATTGAATGTGCCGTAGTTTACGAAGCTATCCTCCGTGAAGCTGGCCGTGCCTGTCCCGCCAGTCTTGTTAAAGCTCCCCGCGTTGGCAAAGGTCCGACCGCCTCCGTAATTGCCCGTCGTGCCGTCGAAGGTAAGGTTGAACACCCCGGAAGGGGCGTTGCTGAACACGGCGCCTGAGCCTGAATAATAATCACCAGCGCTCCACGTAGCGGTTGCGGTGTTGATCAGTGTGGACCCGAATAATGATTTGCGGGCCGAGCCGCTTACCTGCAGCCCACCGTTCGCGTAAATCATCGATGATCCGTTGATTTGCCCGTCGGTCCATGTGAATAAGCCTGACACGCTCACCAGGTTGCTTCCGCCCAGTGTCCCAGAAGGACCCAGAGTCACTGCCGAGGGTGACGCCGTCCCGCCTGAGTTGAAGTTGATTGCCCCGCTGGTAATGGTCACCGCTCCCGTAGTAATGTTATAGGGACCCTGAAAATTGGCCGTGCCGCCGTTAATGGAATGACCGCCAGTGACGGTATACTTGCCATTCACATTGACCGTGCCGCCACTGACTGAAAAGGTTCCCGGTCCCGAAACGCTTGAGGCAGGCGTGAGCGTCTGTGTCCCGCCATGGAAATCGATGGTTCCCGCCGGCCCGTTGGTGAACGAACCCGAGCTGGTTCCGCCCATAACACTCAAGGTGCCGCTTTGGACACTGACCACCCCTGAGTTGTTGAAAGA
>DATGLT010000286.1:0-27921 GCA_035294005.1 Verrucomicrobiia bacterium | reverse complement strand
CCGTCCGCTGTCAATGTTGCTACTGGCCCCTTACCGAGGCGGGCGTGTAATGCGGCCTTTCGGTATTGCCTGTTCCAAAGTCGATGCCAAGGACAAGGTAAACCTCGCCTCGAGGGGCGTCGTGGGTGCAACCGGCCAAAGGAGCCAAATCGATATGCAGACGAGGCCTGGGACGCCACTGAAGACTTGGGCCGATCAAAAACGCGTTAAGGCCTTGACCGCCGATCGCTTTTTCATGGTAATACTCCATTTCTATTCCGGCCCCGAATTTCTGATCCACGAGTGAATAACTGATTCCCTGGCTCACAGCCAACTCCGTGTTTTCGGCCCGGCTCAACTCCTGCTCACACGCAAAGTTCAGGCCCCAGTGCCAGCGCGGGGAAAGGTCTGTCCCCAGCAATAGCTTGCCCTCAAGCGTATTGGCGGCGCGGTTATGCTGCGCGTATTCCAGGTACAGCGTCGGGTTCAACGGAACCTTGCCCCAGTCCGCAACAGCCCAGCGCACTTCAGCTGAATATTCCTGCTGGTTCGCTCGGCGATCCTGGTCAATCGCCCAGGTCTCGTACAAGTCGAGTTGGAAGCGGTAGGGCAACCCCAGTTCAAATTCCTCTTGAAACCGTGTCTCGGCAGTGCCATCGCGAAAATCTCGCAAACGCACCCACTGCTCGAAACCGGTGTTCCAGGGAGTTTGCTGCAAATAGACCCGAGTGCCCGGGAATCGCCGAGCAGTGGTCCATTCGGGTTGCGCATACGGCCCGACTGCTTTTTCTTCGGCCCGCCCTTCCAGCACTGCCTCTCCTTGAACAACAACGGGGGGCAAACGTACGGGCGCGTTTGTATCCTGCGCGAACAGCGGCCGAGCACCGCCGAAGCTGGTTGCCAAGAGCACGATTGCCAAAGCCGCTGAGCGTGGAGCGGTGAAAAACACCAATGAGAACTCATTAAGAGCCTGCGCTAAAAGCCGTGGGGTCATTTGCGAGGCGAGACTTTGCCAGAAGGCGTGACGTCAATCAACAAATCCTCATCATTGCTGAGACTGCTATAGCCAACCTCCAATGAAGCCTCAGTGACATTACAACGACCTGTTCGCAACAGTTCCGCAGCCCTTTCCCTGCGCAATTGCCTCCGCGTTCCCGGTTGACCCGCTTGATCTTGTCGCAAAAGAGCTCAGCGCCTGGGTCGGGCGTCTGATGGGCGCTCCTCCTTGCGTTGTTGTGCAGCCAATGGTGATGTCGTAGGCATTTGAGCGGATTCAATACTCGAATTGAGACACAATCTCATTCGATTTCAGGGAAGCAAAACGACGCGGTAGAACTGGTGCGTACCCGGGGTCAGAGTAACCGAAACCTGCACACTTGATCCGGATGAGACGACTGGGGTTCCAACGTTGATCCAAGCCTTGGCAACTGGAGTTGCCGCGGATTGCAGTTGATAGCTTCGGCCGGAAACCGAGGTCCAGGTCAGAAGCAGGTTGCCACTTGTGTTTTGCACGGCCTGAAACCGCGGCGGTGGCGCCGCCACGCTCAACGTCACAGCGATGCTGGTGGAGGTTCCGGCAGCGTTGCTCACCATCAACGAATAGGTTCCAGCGTCGGACAATTGGAGATTGCTCAACCGCAGCACGCGGTTCGTTGAACCCGAAACGGACATGCCGTCGAGCAGATTGGTGCCATCCTTCCGCCATTGAAAAAACATCGGGAAGGCACCGCTCACAGTCGGAGCAAAAAATGTCCCCTCCCCCGTCAGCCCGGTTTGGGACTTCGGCTGTTCGGTAATCGTGGGCGGCCCCGTAAAACTCAATCGAAAAACTGTCCCGGCCCCGCCTGGCCCGCCGGAACTGGTCACGCCGTAGAGGTTCCCATCAGGCCCACAGGTCAGGGCGCGCTTTGGGACCGCGCCGTCATTGAACCCATCGAACTCGACCAGCGTCGAAAAGGTCCCGTCCGGGGTGATCCTGAATACCGTCCCGAAGCCACCTGTGCCACCCTGCTGAGTCGTCCCATAGAAATTACCGTCGGCGCCCAAAACCAGACCAGCCGCCGGATACGAACCGTCGGTGAAATTGAGGGAGTAAAGCGTGGTCAAAGATCCATTCGTGTCCGCTCTGAAAACAGTGCCGTAGAATGAGAATCCGCGGATCGAGTTGGACATCGTCACGCCGTATAAGGCGCCGTCGTCGCCAACTGCAACCGCGCCCACCGGGACAAAGCCGTCTTGCCCGCCGGTAAAAGAATAGAGCGTTTCGGGTGTGAAACCCTGGTTGAATCGCAACAAGCTGCCGTGGCGTAAGAAACCGCCGTCGGGAGTGACGGCGTAAAAATCGTGACCGGGCAATTCAAGCAAGGCGCCCCCGGTGCCCGACCCGTCGGCTCCGCCGGTGAAAGAGTGCAACACAATAAACCCGCCCTGCGAACTCACACTGAACAGAGTTCCCTTGCCGAAGCCTCCCGCGCCGCGAGTGGAGCCATAAATGAACCCATCTGTTCCCTGGATGAGCGGTGTGTTAGGTATCGCCCCGTCTGTTGTCCCCAAAAATGGATAAACCAGCGAACGCTGACCGGCGGGAGTTATGGAATACACCGCACCCAACGCCGAGGAGCCGTTACCGGCCGAAGTGCCGTAGAAAACTCCGTTGGTCGAAAAGACCAGGCCATTAATTGGAAATGCCATTGGACCCGGGTCAAATGAAGCGAAGGTGACCAGTCCGCTGTTGGTTCCGATTTTGAAGGCGCTGCCGAGGAAAACGTCACCCCCGAACTCGGTCGTTCCGTAAAGGAAACCATCGTGTCCGTCCGTGAGTCGACTTGGATCGCCGCCGTCGCTGCCGCCGCCAAACGAATAGAGCGTGCTGAGTTTTGTGCCGGGCGCGCTGACGGGAATCACCGACAACACCGTCCCAACCGTGTCGGTTTGGCCCTGCGAATTTGTAATGGAAAGAACATAACTGCCGTTATCCGCCTCCGTAACATTCGTCAAAACCAGCGTATCACCGGTGGAACCGAAACGACTCGATGTATCGCTGATATTGGTATTGTTCAGCTGCCATTGGTACGTAAGAGGCATGTTTCCCGAAACCTCGGCATGAAGCACCGCAGTCGCGCCGGGAGCCAGCGTTTGATTGGTGGGTTGCAACAAGATTACAGGGGCCGAGTTGAGGATGCTTAGCGACGCGGGAATACTAACGGCAGAACCGAGCTCGTTGGTTACAATCACCGAGTACGCTCCCTGGTTCAGAGCGCCCACATTCGTTAAAGTCAGGACCCGCGTGTTCGAACCGAGGACGTTCCCCGAACTGACCAGGTTGGTTCCATCCTTTTGCCATTGAAAAAACAGGGGGGGCGCTCCGAAGCAAGCAACGCTCATACTCACAGTCGAGCCCTCATAGGTCGTAAGAGCAGCGGGTTGGCTGGTGATGTTCGGTGCTGAACCGGTTTGCAGCCTGAACAAAACGCCTTTATCAGCAGCCCCACCGTAGCGCGTCACCCCGATCAAGCTGGCATCGGAGTCCTCCAAAAGGGCCGCTTCCGGGCGCGCGCCGTTGTACCCGTCAAACTCCGCAATCGTGCTGAGAATCCCGCCCGGGCTCAGCCTGAATAAAGTACCGACGCCGAAAGACCCGCCGTCGGAGGCCGCGCCATAGAGGTTCCCATCGCTGCTTTGCATGAGGCCGGCCCGGGGGTGGCTCCCATTGCTAATGCCGCTGAAGGAAACCAGGTTGGTCAGCGTGTCACGCAGCCCGATTTTGAAAATCGTACCCAGGTTGAAAGCGCCACCATAAACTGTCGTTCCGTAGATCGCCCCATCGTTCGCCTGCACCAGGCTCGAAGCGGGGAACGCGCCGTTATTGCCGTCGAAGCTGGCCACCGTCGAAAACACGCCATTGGAGGAAATTTTGAGGACGGTTCCGTAGCCAAACAATCCGCCCTTGTACGTGGTCCCATAGAAACTGCCGTCGGCAGTTTGCAACAGACGCGCGCGAGGAAAAGCGCCGTTGGTATTCGCAAAATGCATTACGACTGAGAATTGGCCGTTGGTATCCAGCGCGAAAAGCGTTCCGTAATGGAAAAGCCCCCCTTCGTAAGCTGTGCCGAATAAAGACCCACGGTTCCCGGGAGTGAGGCCGGATGCGGGCAGGACCCCGTTGGTATGATCGAGCGTGAACAACGCAGTGAAGGTGTTGTTCGAGGACAGTTTAAAGACAGTGCCGAACGCGTTCGAACCGCCGCTGGATGCCGTGCCCAATATTGCCGCATCCGAAGATTCAATCAGCTCACCATTTGGATGTGCGCCGTCAGGCAGGCCTTGGAACGAATAGAGCTGCACGGGAACGCGCGCCGAAGATAATAAGAAAAGAGTCCCGGCGTCGTTCGCACCACCGCTGTGCGTCGCGCCGTAGATCCGCCCACTGGCTCCCCTTGACAAGCCGGTGGGATGGGCGCCATTGGTGCCCTCGAAGGAATACGCCAGGCTCTGCACAATCTCCGAACTGGTGAGCGACACCACTTGCAACGCGGCTTCGGCGGTGGTCTGGACCCCAAGCCGATTACTGATCACAACCGAATAGGCCCCTGCATCGAGCGCTGAAACTGAGTTCAAGGTTAGCGTATTGGTGGATGAGCCCCGACGAGTCGGTCCATCGAGAAGGTCAATTCCGTTCAGGCGCCAGCGATAGGAGAGTGGCGGGTCGCCAAAAGCCGAAACAGAAAAGCTCACCGGCGCACCCGGCAAAGCGGTCTGGCTTGCGGGTTGAGAGGCAATAAACGGGGGTGAGGACGTGAGTGTAAGTGTCGCTGCCGAACTGGTCGCAATCCCGGCGGCATTGCTCACCAGGAGTGAATAGGCGCCCAAATCAGCTGAACTGGCATCGCTCAAGGTCAAAGTGGATGAACTCACGCCTGCCACACGAGCGCTGTCCTGCAGTGGAATTCCGTTTCGAAGCCATTGGTAATCCAGAGCGGCATTGGGGGCTGTCGCGGCCGAAAACCGCGCAGTCGCCCCAAAAGGTAAGGTGAGGCTGGCGGGCTGGCTTGTGATGACCGGTGGTGTCACAATTGCAAGGGTGACCAAGCGAATTTGTGCGAACCCGGTATTGAGATTGGTAAACAAAAGAGTCGCCGTATAGCTGCCTGGGAGTAAATTGGACGCAGCAGGAGAGAAGGAAACTGTAACCAACTGGGGTGCGCCGCCCGGAGCATTAGTCCCTGACGTGGGGGTGACGCTGAGCCAGGATGGCACGTTCCCGATACTCCATGAGAGATTGCCGAGGGCGTTGCTCAAAGAAAAGAAATCAAAGGAGCTGCTGAAAGGTCCGCTTGAGGGGCCTGTGCCCATCAAAACGGCGCTCGGGGTGATCCGCAAAGAGTCGGCTGGGGCCAATAAGGCTTCAACCAAATTGCTCCCGTTGGGCGTTCCCCACCCGGTGCAGAGGTCATAGCCGTTCCTGGCAAAAAATCGCGACGGACTACGAGAGTTCGTGTTGTTTCCCGAGACAATGTCATGAAAAGCGGCGCCATAGGCCGGGCCCTGCGCAATCGCGTAAAGAGCGGGATTGAAAAAGCCAACGGGAGGCAATTGATTGCGCGCGGCCTGCTGGTTGACGAGGGCGGCGAACCCGGCCCACAAAGGTGCGGCAGCGCTTGTCCCTGAGGCCGTCCCCTGCTCACCGTTGTTGGCAACGACCCAAATCATGGCGTCAGCCAACGCGGAAACGTCCGGTATGTTGCGCATTGTGGAGGAGCCCTGGTTCGCGCTCATGTCGATCGGCCGCTGCCACGCGGGAATTGTGTAATTGGTGCTGACGCCACCGCCGCTGCCGGTCCACACCGATTCAGATTTCCATTCTCCACCTGCCGAGGCGGTAACAAGCGAACTGCCGCCTACCGAAGTAACCCATGGGTCGTCGGAAGGAGGAGCAATCCCCGCCCCGTACGCTCCGCCGTCGCCTGACGCGATGAAAAACGCCTGGCCTTGCGCGGCCATCTGCAGAAAAATTTGTTCACGAGCCGGGTCCTGGGGGTGACCAAAATTCCATGAGCAACTCAACTGGCGGGCGAGCCCATCCGTAGCCATGCGGTTCAACACGTCATTGGGATTGGTGCCCTCATAGACGATTACCTGGTCGAGCCCTGGCGCCATGGAAATCGCCATTTCGATATCCAACGCAACTTCGCCGTTGTTCCCGCCCGGCAACTGGTTGAACCCGTTTACCAGGATATTCGTCAATGGGACTTGCGATATCCCAGCCAGGTCCTCATAGGCGGCAACATCTCCGGGGAAATAGCTATCAAGCTCAAACAAGCCGATCGATTCGCCTGCGCCATCCAGGTTTAATCCAGGGGCGTAGGCAGCGCGAAAATCCCGGCCAAGAAAAGTCCCGGCGGGCCCTGAACCGGTTGCGTCCAGGCTTGCGTTCGGCTGAGGCCATCGCGACGAGGGCTGGCCTGCTCCATAGGGCGTGCCGGTCTCGGCGGAGAAGCGCAGGCTCGCTGGTCGTGGAATCACGAAGTTATCGAGCCCGGCGATGGACAGAACCGGCAATTGCGATTCGAGCAACGGGTCGGTCTCCGGAGCGAAAAAGGTTCGATCTACCTCGGGGTGCTTATACACAGAAAGTTTCAACCGGAAGGCGCGTTCGATATCGGCAGCGGAAGCGTTCACATCGAGGATCGCGCGGTTTGGATGGGTGCCCGTGACGATCATGTGGTTGCGCCGGGCGAATTCCATGACCTCGAGATAATCCTGCTCGGTCGGCCCGAACCGGCGCGCGAATTCCTGCGGCGAGAGAAATTTGTGGAAATCGAAACTCCCGGGATCGTACAGGCGCTGCAGGAGGTTGGTGAGTTCCTCCCGATTCCGAAGCGGCAGGGCTATGGCGAGGTCCAATCGGCGTGAACCCTGGAGAGGGGCGATGGATTTCAGCTGGGACAGCGCACGGGGCACATGTCCTGTTCTCGCCCGTAACTCAGAAGCGCGGCCAGGCGAAGAAAGGATCAGCCCGAAACAGAAAGCCCAAAGGAGCAACCGTCCACAATTCGACTCGCCGACTCGAAACGAAATACCTGTAGCCTTTCGTTATGACTTACCCGCACGGATATCATTAATAAAACACGGACCGTTGCAAGCTTCAATGTGGCTTGCTACTCGGCAATGGCTCCGCCCTGCAGCAGGAACACCCGCGAAGCCTTTTGCCCGAGAGCCGATTCGAGCTTAAGCACTTGCCCGTAGTCTTTCGGATCAATAATTGCCGGCCGCGTCTCCAGATCGTGAGTGAGCACAAACTTCCCCGGCTCGTTTTTGGCCATTGTCCGGGCAAACCCGGCGCCCTGCGGGGCGATCCATTCGCCGCCTTCAGGCGCGATGACAACCTGCTTGAACCCGGCAGGCATCTCGATCTCTGTGCGGACGGTGTTCTCATTCCGATGCGAAATGAACAAAGGCAATGTGCGATGGTCCGCCCCTACCGGCAGCAGCGACGGGGTGAATGGCAAGTCGAAATAGAGGTAGTTGCGATCCACGACCGCGTAGTTGTCAATTTGCACCGAGAACTGCTCGAGGCCGGGATAGGAATCAAAATGGGTCGTCAGGTCGCCTAGCGGTTGGGCTCCCTGGGTAACACCTGAAACAATTTCCTGGAAATAACGGCGCCGTTCCTCCGGCGGCAATTCAGAAAAAAATCTGCGCTTCGAGTTGTATTCGTTGCCAAAGTAGCGGCGTGAGATGTCCAACACGGTTTTTCCGTTGTCCGCCAGAGAAAGGGTGTAGACGGTGTCCGACTTGTCTTCGCACCCGGCCGCGGCGTGGATGGTTTCGATGGCCTGCGAAGCGACGAGCACGCCCAGGCGGCCATCGTGAGCCGTGGTGCCCAGCCTGGCATACTGGTCTGTGTCGTTCAGATAATAGGTCTCGCCGTCGGCGACTACTTTCACCAGCGGCGTTTGAAACACGTGCGGAAGTGGAAATGCCGAAGTGATGTTGGTAATCCCTGGGATGTCGGGGAGCCCTGAAGCGAGAACAAACTGCGGCTGCAGCCCGGCTGCTTTCAACATGGCGTAATAAAGGATAGCCCGGTCGGCCGCATGACCGTAACCGTCGGCCAAAGTCCTGTCCGCCGCGGAAAGTTCCGATAGTGGCAATTCGGTGAAAGAAGGACCCGCCAACCGGATCGACTTGGAGATGAAATCGCGAACCGCCTGGACCGTGGCAAGTTTGCTGCCGGCTTTGCTGGCCAATTGCCGGGCCTGCTCGGAAGCTTTTTCGCTGTTTTGAGCCCGGTCCAGCAACGTCTTGTCCAAATCCCTCCAATACGCTCCGACGTCTCCGGCAAAGTAACTGACGCCTCCGAGGTAAACCCATTCCGGCGGTACGGCCTGCTCCGCGGGCAACGCTTCAACATTCTTTGCGTCCCATTCAAAAATCTGCTCTCCCTGGGCAGAGCGCGATTGCTCGGTGATCAGTCCGTGAGGCCCGCTCACAAGCTTCTGAATGTGCAGCCCGGCCGGCGCTTTTAGGAGGACGGTCTTGTTTTCCAACTCATCCGGCAACTGGAACTGTTCGAAACCCGAAATGAACGGCTTGTTGTGCGTGGTTATTTGATATTCCACCTCGATCGTGGAACCGATATCCACTCCGGGCAGATTGGCGACCAGAATCTTGCCGCCGGTGTAGCGGTTGGCCGACGCATTCCATCCTTCGTCCATAACGTTCATTTCGTCCGCGGCTATCGACTGCTTTTTTCCGTCCCGGGACGTGACGGTTGCGCCCAGTATTTTCACGTCCTGGCAGGCGGGGTTGTAATCGATTTTGATTTCCGCTTCGCGTTTCTTGCCGGCGTAGTTGAGAATGACTTTGGAGTACCTGGCCTTGAGCATCATGGTGTGGGGATCCTGGATGTTAATCTCCTTGTGGCTTTCGAGGACCCTGGCGTCTGACTCAACTTTTGGCGCAGGCGTTTCGGCCAACGGCTTTGAATTTTTTGATGCTGAGCCGCTGAGGGTCAGAACCGGCGCTTTGCGCTCGTCATAATCAAGGACTTTGAGGGCCTCTTTGAGCTTTAAATATTGTTTGGGTGAAAACTCCACCGTCTTAAGTTTTAGCTCCCGCCCCGCTGTCAGAGACCCGTCTTTGAAATTGAAAGACTCCTGGTAACTCATTGAGGGATCCTCCAGGGGCGAACAGGACGGCATGGAAACGGAACCGGTGAAATCGGCAGTGGTACGAAGCGAAATTTCCTCCTTTAATCCGCATGCGACAAAAGTTTGGAGTGGATACTTGCGCTTATCCAGGCCGGTACCGCCGAGGATAAAGTTCACGATGCCGAGCCCTTTACCCACCCAGGGCATGCTGACCATGGATTTGCTATTGCCAGAGACCGCCATGCCGTCGGCGCTGAATTCAAGGACGGCGTGGACGGCTGTCGAAACGTCCATCATGTCGGCAGGGGTGAGCTTTAGGGATTTGAGCCGGGCTCCTGGCATGACCCGCTTGAGGTTGCGTTCAAAAAAACGAAGTTCATCGTCGGGTTTCATGTGGGCGAAGGCATCACGATAGCTGTTGTCATTGACGCCCTGGAACGAAATGTCCGAAGTGGCTTCGAGCACTCCCGACGCGTCGAGAGTCCCTGTGGTCTTCACCACCAGCATGTTGTCCTCGGCCGGCTTGATCGGGCTGATTCGGATCTGCTCCCCACCGGGGCGGCAAACCAGGTAGCTTTGGTCGCGGTCCTGCGCGGGCAGCAATTCTTTGGTGTTTTCATCAGTCGGATCCATCAGGAGGTAATCCCGTTTGCCCAGGTCTACGCTGACGATGGCGTGGTTGAAACCGGGGTTGGGACCGTCCGGATCCATCTTTGTTCCGACGTTGATGAGGACCGGGTAAGACTCGAAGCCGGCCGCGCGCAGCATCGACACCAGGAGCGCGGCTTTGTCCCGGCAAACACCGTACTGCTTCGAAAACGTCAGTGAAACATCGTGAGGTTCAAACCCGGGACGGTCCTTTTCAGGGGTCAAGCCCATGTAACGCACCTTTTTCGCCACGCTGTTGAATATGGTTTGAATCTTCTCCTCGTCGGTTTTTGCTCCGGCAATGAGCGTTTGGACGGCTTGCTTCATTTCGGGAGAGGTGGCGTTCAGGTGAGGTTTGCTCAGATCCCAGTACCACGCGGAAACCGTTTGCCAATCCGGGGTCGTGGTCACAAGAAGCCGCTGCAAAACGTTTTCGTAAGGCGGCATTGAAGGTTCGTCGAACATCCGCGAGACATCCTTAACCTCCCAGTGATGAACCGTAAGCGAGTCGCCGATTTTTTCCGCTCTGTATTGCACAGTGCCCTTGATCTCGTCTCGCAAGAGGATCCGCTTCAGCGGCTTCGCCAAAGGCGCACGGACCTCGTAGGACATATGCCGGATATACCCCGAGCCTTCGAATAACGTGAGGTCGGCAAATTCCCCTTCCATGACCGCGCGCTGGGTCGTGGTGCGGGTGACCGAATGGATCATATCGCCAACTTCAAGCGAAGGAATGTTGACACGCAAAACTTTGGAATTGGGGTCGTAGATGTTCGCCGCCATCTGGCTGTCATCAATGGTCTCCTTCGAATTGGCGGCAACATCCACCGGGATCACCTGGCCACTTGGCCGGATAATCTCCAGCTTCGATACTTCCACAGTGGAGTACGGCAGCGTGAAACTCAGCGAAATGGTCCGGTTTGCTCGCTTGCCTTTCTCCGTCAAAACCTTGGTGACGGTATCGTCCTGGCTCTCCCCTGTCCCGTCCGGGCGATAGACTCGCAACATCTTCTTTTCAACGGTCGCGTCATCACTGTCCGGGTATTTGTCGGCCGTAATCTCGGCGCCCGCCTGGATCATCTGCTTCGTGTCGAGCGGAGCCCAGTACGGGCCGTCATAATTGCCCGAGAGAGCCGGCTGCGCGGCTCCGGTTCCAACGAGACAGGCCAACAACAAAATTCGTGTGAGGGAATAAACCTCGGTTTTCATCGATGGGTAAGATGCCGCAGGCGAACGGGGTGTTCAACCCGGAAGTGACAAGTCGGCTGAATTCTCTACCTCATGGGTTCTGGCGCGAGCTTTGCCCAGTCCCGGGATCTGCGCCGGGGCTTCTGATGTACTTGTCGGCCCAGGTGAGAAACGTCGGCCAGTTCGGCCCGGTGGTATGACCACCTTTATGCTGGCGAAAAGCCAGTTCGCCATCGACGACAGCCGTTTCAAGTGGAGGAAACTCGGTCGTGCCCAAATCTCTTTTCCCGAGCAACCGATAGACGGGCCCTGCCGCAACCGCGGCCATGAAACTGCCTTTCTGGTCCACCCATGTGCCCTCGGCTCCCGGGCCCGAGGATGCCCCATAGCTGATGAACGTGGGACGTGGAGCGCAAAGAGCAATTAGCTCGTGCGAATCTACGGGCAGGTCCCCGGGCGTCAACGGGCCACCGTACCTAAGGAAGTTGCCGGCCATCCAATGATATTCTCCTGTGCCGGTCAGGTTCTCGACCAATTCCCCCCAATTGCGGCGGTGCAGCTTGGCGCCGCCTTCTCCCGAAGAACCGATGAAGCCAATAGCAAATCGCTGATCGTAAGCCATCGTCACCAGCGCGGCCTTGCCATAACGTGACAGACCTTCGATCCCAACCTGTTTTGCGTCCACTTCCTTCGTCGTCTCGAAATAGTCCAATGCTCGGCTCGCTCCCCAAGCCCACGCCCTGAGCGCGCCCCAATCGTCCGGTTTGCGAGGCTGCCCTTTGTTGCACAGGCCGATTATCCCCTTAGTCAATCCAGCTCCATTGTCCGCCTGGTAACTCGTAGGTACCAAAATGGCGTATCCCCAACCCTTGGCGAGCAACTGCTGTTGCCATGTTGGACCCGCGGGAACAGGTGGTGAAAAGCCCCGTGCAAAGGCATTCGAGCCTGCGGGTCCGTTGGTGCCCATTCTTGCTCGAAAAGGAAAACCGCCAAACCCAAACTCCATCATAACCGGCACAGGGCCTTTCGCCTCAGCGGGCGTCGTGAGCGTCAGTTGGATTTCGACTTTGATTGCCGGGTACGACGAGTTGTCCACATGCCCAGCCAATTGCTTCGTAATCGCAGCAAAGTCGCCGTTGTTGGTCCTGGATGTACTCGTAACCTCCCAACGGACCGACGGCACATTCCCGGGGACACGGCCATACACTTCCCGGTCGAAATCCTCCACGATTTCAGGCCGCCTTTGGTTCCACCACATCTCGGGCGTCGTCACCCGGTTCCCGTTCTTCAGAACCAACGGGTCGGGCAAATTTGGATAAGGGTTCGCCGTCGCTTCATTCGTGTTTTGATAATTCGGCAATTTCGGGTTGTTCCCCTCAGCGCCCCGCCGGAGTGAGGTGATGTGCAGAGCGTCCATCATCAATTGATGGTCCTGCTCAGCCGTCAAATTCAGTGGAGGCGCGTCGCCCTGTGCCTGTGCGCCCGCCGGGAATGGACTGCAACACCGGAGCGCCAGCGCATGGCAAAAAAAGGCCTTCAACACGAGCGCGCAGGGCGAACGACGAGGAAACATGCCGAAAACTTATGACTGTTTCGGACGACAAACCAGTCCGAAAAATTCTGAGTTCCGGCCACCGCCGGGGACCGCCGTTAGCGGATGGACGCTTGCACAAACTCATCTACGCAGGCTCCTCCGTTCAGAAATGTGCGGAAGGCACAATCCATGTCGCGCACCCCGGAAAATCTGCGCGTGGGGTAACGGCCCCAGGAAAAGTCAATGCAACTTCGATTCAAAAAATGCCAGTTTTACCGGTCGATTTTCACCTGTGTATAACTCGTGAACAACAGTTAATATGTTGTTCTCGTAACCACACGCTCCTTGCCGTAGAAGCTTAAGCCCGGCACCAAGCAGAACTGGTCAGTTAACGGAAGCCGGAATGTCACATGCAACCGCGAGCCAGCACAACAGTCATAAATAGCCTGATATCAGTCTCTTGCGATGTCACACACGAACATCATTTCGTAACATTCAAGGCTGTTGCCGCTGCTCGTGTCCCCCTCGTTCTCGTTTTTAGTCGCAGTACGCTCCGAAACTCTCGCCAAAACCCGCACCACCCGGTGCAGGTGAATAAAAACAGGTGTGAGAGCCTGAAAACTTCCCAAAAACTCCATGCAAGCTGCAGCCCAACAAACCTGGCATATCGCTCAAAATCACATCCGGTCCGCCCTGGGACCGGAGACGTTCAATCTTTGGTTTGCCCCCCTGCGGGCTCGTGCACAGAACAACAGCAGCCTGGTTCTCGAAGTCGGCGACAACTTTTCTGAAGGTTGGCTTAAAGACAACTATGGTGGCGTGCTCAAAGAAGCCGTCGCTCACGCATCCGGCAGACAGCTTGAGATTCAATTCGAGGTAAACCCCGCCGCGCAATCGAAGTGCCCCGCGGCCGCGACACCCCCTGCTCCGGCCCCGCCCGAGCCCAGCCCGCCCAGGAGTGGCCCGGCGGCTCACGCGCAATTCAATCCCACCAATAACTTCTCGACCTTTGTTGTGGGCAGTAACAACAATTTCGCGCACGCCGCCGCCCTGGCCGTGGCCCAGTCCCCTGGCAAAGCATACAATCCTTTGTTTTTGTACGGCGGCGTGGGATTGGGCAAAACACATCTGCTGCACGCGATCGGCCACCATGTGATGATGGCGAAAAAAGGCGCGCGCGTGGCTTACGTTTCTTCCGAGCGCTTTACCAACGAATACATCGAGGGCATCCAGAACAACCAGTTGGGAAAATTCCGGGCACGTTACCGCCAAAGCGACGTAGTTCTCATCGATGACGTGCAGTTCCTGGCAGGCAAAGAGCGAATCCAGGAAGAGTTCTTTCACACCTTCAATGCGCTCCACGAAGCGCGCAAACAGATCGTGCTCACGTGCGACCGCCCCGCCGGCGACATTCAGAACCTGGAACAACGGCTGGTGTCGCGATTCGAATGGGGGCTGGTGACCGATCTCCAGCCGCCCGACGTCGAAATGCGCCTCGCCATCCTGCGCAAAAAGGCCCAAATCCTCGGGCTCGAACTGCCGGACGAAATCATCAGTTTCCTGGCCACTCGGATTCGCACCAATATCCGCCGTCTCGAAGGCGCACTGATTCGAGTTGCCTCGTTCTCCACCCTGACGGGCGCCCGGCTGAATGTCGAAATCGTCGAAGGTCTGCTGCGCGAAATCCTGCACGAGGAAGGCCGGCAGTCGATTTCAGTCGAAGCGATTCAGAAGAAAGTCGCCGAGCACTTCGACCTTCGCCTGGCCGACATGACCGGCAAGCGCCGTCCCGAAAACATCGCTTTCCCGCGTCAAATCGCCATGTTCCTCTCGCGGCAACTCACCCAGATGTCGTTGGGGGCGATCGGGGAATCCTTTGGAGGGCGCGACCATGGAACCGTGCTGCATGCCTGCCGCGCCGTCAAAGACCGCATGGAAACCGATTCCCAGGTCCGCCAGGTCGTTCAAAAGCTTGAACTGCAGCTGACACGCTAGTTTTCCCAGGGCGGGCAGCGCCTTGCGGCTGCTGCCCGTCCATTGCCCCAGATTGCAGTCGTCCCCGGGGCCTCTCAGCCTCTCCGCTTTCAAACCTCAACTGCCGTTGAGTTGAATTCACCTCTTGACGGGTTCGTCGAATAGAGGAGCATAATCAATGAAATAAGCTCTATGAATCCGGCAGCTTCATGACCCCGCCACGCCATCCCTTCAGGCTCCAGGACAGCTTCCTGACACGACGCGATTTCCTGTCCCGGTGCGGGATTGGATTGGGAATGCTGGGCCTGGCGAACGTGCTGGGCCCGCAATTGGCTCACGCGGAGGGATCGGCCGATGCCGCCGCAGCGACATCCCCTCTGGCGCCACGCGCGCCTCATTTCCCCGCCCGAGCCAAGCGGGTCATCCACATTTTCGCGAACGGCGGGCCGTCGCACGTGGACACTTTTGATCCGAAACCTTCGCTGACGCGTTTGAACGGCAAACCGCTGCCAATGGACAACCTGGCGACGGAACGCCGCACCGGCGCGGCCTTTCGGTCGCCGTTTGAGTTTCGGAAGTACGGTCAAAGTGGGATTGAGGTCAGCGACCTTTTTCCGCAAGTCGCCCAGCACATCGATGACATCGCAGTGATCCGCTCGATGCACGCGGACGTGCCCAACCACGAACCGTCCTTGTTGCTCATGAACTGCGGGGAAGCCCGTTTGCCGCGTCCGAGTATGGGATCGTGGCTGACCTACGGCCTGGGAACGATTAACCAGAACCTGCCGGGGTTCATCACGATGTGTCCGGGCGGGTACCCGATCCAGGAATCGCAGAACTGGCAAAGTGCGTTTCTGCCGGGAATTTACCAGGGCACCTACATCAATACGCAGCACCAGGAGATTGAAAAGCTGGTGGAGCATATCCGCAACAAGTACGTCCTGCAGCAAGAACAGCGGGAGCAATTGGACCTATTGAAACAGCTCAACCAGGAGCACGCGCAACGGCGCTCTCAAGACGCCCAACTCGAAGCGCGAATCCAATCGTTCGAACTCGCGTACCGCATGCAAATCGACGCCACGGACGCCTTTGACATCTCAAAGGAGCCCGAGTGCGTCCGCAAGCTCTACGGACCCGGAACGCAAGCGCGGCAGTTGCTCATTGCGCGCCGGCTGCTGGAGCGCGGCGTGCGGATGGTGCAAGTCTGGCACGGGGCCGGCCAGCCGTGGGACAACCACGATGACCTCGAAGAAAACCATCGGCGGCTCGCGCGCGAGTGCGACCAACCCATCGGCGCGCTACTGGCGGATTTGAAACAGCGAGGAATGCTCGACGAAACGCTGGTGATTTGGGGAGGCGAATTCGGCCGAACGCCCACCGTCGAACTGCCTACTCCTGGAGCCAATGCGGGCAAAGTCAACGGGCGGGATCATAACCACCACGGATTCACAATGTGGCTTGCGGGCGGCGGTGTCCGGGGCGGCTATGTGCATGGATCAACCGACGAGTTCGGTTTCAAAGCCGTTGAAAAGCCCGTTCACATTCACGACCTTCACGCCACGCTCCTGTATTTGCTTGGGTTCGATCACACACGCCTGACGTTCCGCCATGCCGGGCGTGATTTCCGGTTTACCGACGTTTACGGCAACGTGGTCAAGGAACTGATCGCGTGAGAAAGCTGAGCATCGGCCGCGGCGTTCTTCTCTTTGGCATCGCAGCGTTCCGGGTCGCATGCGCAGCCGAAGCGGACCCAGGCCAGGCGGAGTTTTTCGAAACACGCGTGCGACCGATTTTTGCCGATCACTGTTACTCGTGCCACAGTGAAAAAGCCGAAAAACTGAAGGGCGGTCTTCGACTGGACACTCAGGAATACCTGTTAAAGGGCGGGAAATCGGGTCCCGCGATTGTTCCAGGGGAAGCAGACGCAAGTTTGCTCATCAAGGCGGTGCGTTACTCTGATCCGAAGCTGAAAATGCCGCCCAAAGGCAAGCGCCTAACCCCGGAGCAAGTGGCCGACCTTGAATCCTGGGTAAAAATGGGAGCGGCGGTTCCGGCGCCCGAGCCAGCTTCTCACAATCTAAGAGATGCGCCAACGGCCCGCGCAAGGCACTGGGCGTTTCAACCGCTTCGCAAACCGCCCATTCCTGTCGTTATCGACAAGGAATGGGTCCAAAGCCCGGTCGATGCTTTTATTTTAGCCCAATTGGAAGCCCGCCACCTGTCGCCTGGCCGAAAGGCCGATCGCCGCACGCTCATCCGGAGGGTGAGCTACGACCTGCTAGGCTTGCCGCCAACGGCGCAAGAAACAGAGGCATTTGAGAACGACAATAGCCCCGATGCGTACGCGCGCCTGGTCGAGCGGTTGCTCGCTTCGCCCCATTACGGCGAACGCTGGGGGCGTTATTGGCTCGACGTAGCGCGGTACGCGGATACGAAAGGATACCTGGCCGGCGGGGAGGAACGTCGCTACGCCTTTTCCTACACTTACCGGGATTATGTCGTCCGCGCTTATAACGAGGACAAGCCTTACGACCAATTCATCATCGAACAACTCGCCGCCGATGAATTGCCCCAAGGCGCCGACAAGGGTTCGCTTGCGGCCTTGGGATTCCTCACGCTGGGACGTCGTTTTCTCAACAACCAAAACGATATTATCGACGACCGAATCGACGTGGTTTCACGCGGAACCCTCGGGCTGACGGTCGCGTGCGCGCGTTGCCACGATCACAAGTTCGATCCCATTCCAACCAGGGACTACTACTCGCTGCACGGAATCTTTGCCAGCAGCCACGAGCCCGCTGAATTGCCCTTGCTGGGAGAATTGCGCGACTCGCTGGAATATCGCGATTTCCTGAAACAAAAGGAAAAAATCGAGGGCGAGATGTCCGAATTTAAGCGCAAAGAAATCGACAAATTCAAGAATGACTTGCGGCACAAAGCAGGCGATTACCTGCTGGGTGTGCGGGAAGCTCAGACAATTCACGACAAGAAAGCGTTCGACACTTTTGCCGGGGAACACAAACTAAATCCCGTGGTGCTACAGCGCTGGCAGACGGCACTGGAAGAACACGGCGATAACGAGCGGTCAATTTTGGGTCCGTGGGTTGAGTTCGCGAACTCAACAAACATCGCCGGCGACGCGCCGGCTTTGCTGGCAAAGTTCGACACCCAGCCCGGTTATAACAGCATTGTCATCCGCGGATTGCGGGCGGGCGCGCCAAATTCATTGCGCGAGGCCGCCAATATCTACACAAAGCTGTTCAAACAAGCCGATGACGACTGGAAGGCGGCCGTAAGCAAGGCGACTGAAGAGCACAAACCCGCACCGAAACAATTAGAGGATCCCGCGAGCGAATCGTTGCGACAACTGCTTTATGGAGACCACGCCCCAGCCGACGTCCCTGAATCGGAAGCTGAGTCGATTCTGGCACAACCGATCCGGGACGGCACGGCTCCTTTGCGCAACAAAATCGAGGAATTAAACTGGACACACCCAGGAGCCCCAGCCCGGGCCATGGCGCTGCTGGATGTGCCGCAACCACACAACTCGCATGTGCTTTTGCGCGGCAATCCGGGGTCCCCGGGAGAGGAAGTGCCGCGGCGTTTTCTGGAGGTCTTGAGCAACACAGCCCGCCCCGTGTTCACCAACGGCAGCGGCAGGCTGGAGCTGGCTCGGGCAATCGCGAGCCCCGAAAACCCTTTGACCGCGCGGGTGTATGTAAACAGGGTCTGGATGCACCACTTTGGTGAAGGCTTTGTCAAAACACCCGGAGATTTCGGCGTGCGAACGGAAGAACCGCTCCAACATGCTCTGCTGGACTTTTTGGCGGCGTCCTTCGTGGAACATGGTTGGAGCACAAAGTATCTACATCGGTTGATACTGCTTTCTTCCGCCTATCAGCAGGCCAGCGATTCATCCCCGGCAAACCTCGCCGCAGATCCGGAGAACAACCTGTGGTCCCATATGAACCGCCAGCGGCTGGATTTCGAATCTCTCCGCGACACACTGCTTGCGATTTCGGGAAAACTCGATGAACGGGTTGGGGGTCTCCCGGTGGATCTTGAGACCGAACCGTTCAGCGCCAGGCGCACGATCTACGGTTTGATTGACCGCCAGAATCTCCCCGGCATGTTCCGCACGTTTGATTTTTCAAATCCGGATACGAGCAGCCAGCGCCGTTTCAGCACGACTGTTCCGCAACAAGCCCTCTTCCTGATGAATAGCCCATTTGTCATCGAACAAGCCCGCGCGCTGGCCGCCTGCCGCGAAATTGCCGAGGCCAAGGACCACGCCCAACTTATTCAGGCCTTGTATCGGCGCGTGTTTCAGCGCGCGCCAATACCTTCTGAAATCCAACTCGCCCTCCAATTCCTACAAAACAAAACCAATCCCTCCAGGCTGACGCCGGTGGAAAAGTACGCCCAGGTGCTCCTGCTTTCGAACGAAGTAATGTTCGTAGATTAACGTCGATCGCTTTGCAGAATCAGACCCGATGCACTTCCAGTTTGCGCATCCAGCGCCTCGAACATACTATTTCCAAAAGCTTAACCACACTGCCCCATGAACCGCATTTTATTGCTCCTGACCGGCTTTTTGGCCGCAACTTCAAACCTCATTTCAGCCGAAGATCTCAAATACTCGCTCACTCCCCGTTTCTTCGATGAAAACCCCGATAACCAACCTCTCGGTCCATGCCACGGGGGCGCGGTGATCGACAAGGCCGGCAATGTCTATGTCAGCACCGACACGCCGCGCGGAATCGTCGTGTTTTCACCGGCAGGCAAATTCGTGCGAGCCGAGGGTCCAACGCGTATTCATTCCATGCAACTGGTGGAAGAAGACGGCACGGAGTACATCTACGCGGCGCGCCCCGCCGATCATGAAGTTCTGAAGCTGAAACTGAACGGGGACACCGAATGGTCCATCCAGTACCCAAAGGAAGCAGGCATTTACAAGGATTCGGATGGGTTCAAACCGTGCGCGCTGACTACGGGTCCCGACCGGTCCATCTACATTGCCGACGGTTACGGGGCAAATTATGTGCTCAAGTTCGACAAAGAGCGCAAATTTGTGAAGGCGTTTGGCGGGCCCGGAGCCGAGGAAGGTAAGTTCAACACATGCCATGGCATTGCCTTGGACACGCGCCAGGGAACGCCGCTGCTGTTCGTATGCAACCGGAACAACAACCGGGTCGAGTATTGGGATCTCGATGGGCACTTCGTTAAGATTATCCAAAAAGATATGCGCATGCCTGCGGCGGTTCATATTCGCGGCAATTACGCGCTCATCCCGGAACTTCAAGGCCGCGCATCCGTGCTCGATAAGGAAGGCCGAATCGTCGCCCAAGTCGGCGACAATCCGAATACCTCGCAACGCGCTAATTTCGGTTTGCCGCCGGATCAATGGAAGGACGGGATCTGCAATTCACCGCACGGCGGCTCGATCGACAAAGACGGCAACCTCATCATTACCGAGTGGAGCAAGTTCGGCCGGCTCGAGAGATTCGCCCGGCAGTAAGCAGAACCATTTGGAACCCACCCCATGAAACGGGTGAGGCGATTAGCGATTCGTGAATTCTCTTGCGGTGACGCGGCCGCGTTTTAAAATTGCGCGAATCGAAGCTCAGTGCGCCCCGCCGATCAACACACTCCCGAGCCGACATGCGCCCGGCCTGCTCTCGCGTTTCAGTCGACCCTCCTCACTTCCAGGCCGGTTGCGCTGTTTTGTTGCTTAATCGCGATCGGCCTTCCGCTGGCCAATGTGGCCCGAGCCCTTGAATGGGAGCAGGCCGGACCGGCGCGCCGTGCGAAACTGCCGGTGCCCAAAATCGGCCGAACCGGGTTTACCTCTCTGCCATCGGAACTGACGGGAATCACCTTTACCAACTGGCTGCCGGTCGAGCGGGCGATGACAAACATGAACCTGCTCAACGGGTCGGGCGTGGCACTCGGCGATTACGACGGAGACGGGTTGTGTGACATCTATCTGTGCGACCTTGGGGGTCATAACAAGCTGTTCAAAAACCTGGGCGACTGGAAATTCAAAGACGTCACAGCGGAAGCCGGCGTAGACTGCCCGGGCCAAACTTCCACCGGCGCGGTTTTTGCCGATGTCAACGGTGACGGCAAATTGGATTTGTTGGTGACCTCGATGGGAGGCCCCAACGCTTTGTTCCTGAACGAAGGCAACGGCCATTTCACCAATGTGACAGCCGCAGCGGGTTTGCTTTCCAAACTGGGCAGCACATCCATGGCGTTGGGAGATATCGACGGCAATGGCACGCTCGACCTCTATATCGCCAATTACGGGGTCAATTCGATCGTCCGCAGCGGCGGTGAACTGTCCTTTGCCTACGTGAACGGCAAACCCGTGGTGCGCGGCCGGTACGCGCAACGGATCAAAGTCATCGGCGACATGATGTTCGAATTGGGTGAACCACACATGCTCTATTTGAACGACGGCAAAGGAAAGTTTAGCGCCGTTTCATGGCTGGACGGAACGTTTCTCGATGAAAACGGGCAGCGCCTGACAGAACTGCCACGCGATCAGGGATTGTCGGTAGCCTTTCGCGACCTCAACGGCGACGGTTTCCCGGACATCTATGTTTGCAACGATGCCTTTACACCGGATCGTTGCTGGATCAATGACGGGCACGGTCATTTTCGCGCGCTTCCCCACCTGGCCTGGCGGTCGACCAGTTTCTTCTCCATGAACTGCGATTTCGCCGACATCGACCGCGACGGTTACGACGATTTCCTTGTCGTGGACATGCTCAGCCGCAAACACCGGCTCGCTTTAACCCAGATGAGCAACATGCCCCCGCAACCCACTTTCCCGGGCGATCTCGATACTCAATTCCAAATGCGCCGTAACACGCTGTTTCTCAATCGCGGCGACGGCACTTACGCCGAGATTGCCAATTACGCGGGGATTGCGGGCTCGGAATGGACCTGGAGCGGCGTTTTCCTGGATGTCGACCTGGATGGCTGGGAGGACGTGCTCATCAGCAACGGTTTTTTTTATAACGTCGACGACATGGATAGCAAGGAGCGGATCAAGCAGATGGGAAGCTTGTCGCTCGACGCCTCGCGCAAGACTATCCTGATGTTCCCCCAGTTGCGCACGCCAAACCTCGCGTTTCGCAACCAACACGATCTCACATTCCAGGAAGTCGGTCAGGCTTGGGGGTTCAATTCAACCGAAATCGCCAACGGAACCGCGCTGGCCGACCTGGACAACGACGGCGACCTGGATGTGGTAGTCAATTGTCTTAACGGCCAGGCACTGGTTTATCGCAATGAAACCAGCGCCCCGCGAGTTGCTGTTCGGCTAAAAGGCAAGGCTCCGAACACGCGAGGCATCGGGTCCAAAATCAAGGTGTACGGCGGGCCGGTAACGCAATCGCAGGAAATGATGTGCGGCGGGCGCTACGTCTCGGGCGATGACACCATGCGCGTATTTGCCGCGGGGCAATCGACCAACCTGACCATTGAAGTGGCCTGGCGCAGCGGCGCGCACAGCCGAATCACCAACTGCGCTCCCAATTTCGTTTATGAAATAGACGAAGCCACGGCTGACTCGTCCTCGCCCCCAAGTGCGCCAGCCCAAAATCCGCCGATGTTTCGAGACGTAAGCCAACTCCTTGGGCATCGCCATCACGAAGAACTGTTTGACGATTTTGCCCGGCAACCACTCTTGCCAAGGCGCCTCAGCCAGGACGGGCCGGGCGTGGCGTGGTTCGATATCGACGGCGACGGGCGGGAAGATCTTATCATTGGCTCGGGCAAAGGCGGCAAGATCGCGCTTTACCATAACGACGCGCAGAAGGGTTTTCAGCTTCAGACTGCGGGAGCCTGGAGCCAGCCGGCCGAGCGCGATCAAACCAGCGTGCTCGGCTTCTCATCCTCACCCGGGAAGGCTTCGCTACTGGTGGGGGCTTCGAATTACGAGGATGGGACAACCAATGGCGAGGGAGTGATGCGTTTCGACCTGGATGAGAACGCGCCCAAACGCGTTGCGGGTCTGCCTGCGCGCTCGGGAAGCGTCGGCGCGATGGCGGTGGCAGAGATCGCGGGCGACGGCCGCCTTTCTCTTTTTGCTGGCAGCCGGGTCATTCCAGGCAGGTATCCAGAGTCCGGCTCCTCTGCCATTTACCGGAGCAACGGCAAGGATTGGGAACTGGACGCCGAAAACAGCAAAGCTGTCGCGGCTGCGGGGATGGCCCGAGGCGCCGTATGGAGCGATCTGGACGGGGATGGTTTTCCTGAATTGATTTTGGCTTGCGAGTGGGGACCTATTCGTGTGTTCCACAACGACCACGGCCATCTCTCCGCCTGGAATGCTCCCCTGGCCGCCTCATCCGAACTTTTCAACTCTCGGGCCTCAACTCTCGACCAATTGACCGGTTGGTGGAGCGGAGTAAACACCGTGGACCTCGAGGGAAACGGCCGGCTGGACATCGTGGCCTGCAATTGGGGGCTGAACAGCCCTTACCAGGCCAGCGACGCGCATCCCTCGCGCCTGTTTTTCGGCAACTGGAATGATACCGCCGCGTTGGATTTGCTCGAGGCTCAGGATGACCCGGAACTGGGAATCGTGCCGATTCGGAACCTCGGCGCTGTGAGTAAAGGGCTGCCTTTCCTCCAGGCAAAATTCCGAACGTACGCATCCTTTGCGGAGGCCAACGTCACCAACATTCTCGGCGACAAATGGTCAGCGACAAAAGAAGTTCGGGCGACGACGCTGGCTTCGTTTGTGTTCGTCAACCAGGGCGGAAAATTCGAGGCACACCCGTTGCCGCGTGAAGCCCAGTTTGCTCCTGCTTACGCCGTGTGCGTGGCCGACGCCGACGGCGATGGCAACGAAGACGTCTTTCTCAGTCAGAACTTCTTCGCCGTAGATGCCGACGGCACAAGACTGGATGCGGGCCGCGGTTTATGGCTCAAAGGCGACGGGAGCGGGAAACTCAAGCCGATGTCCGGGCAGGATTCTGGCGTCAAGGCGTACGGCGAACAGCGCGGCGCCGCGGTCTGCGATTACGACGGCGACGGACGGCCCGATCTGGTTGTGACCCAGAACGGCGCTGAAACAAAGCTCTATCACAACGAGCAGGGCCGCCCGGGGTTGCGGGTCCGCTTGAAGGGACGTAAAGGGAATCCGTCCGGCATCAGCGCCCAGATTCGGCTGGTGTTCGAAAAGCGGTCGGGCCCCGTGCGTGAGGTTCATTGCGGCTCGGGTTACATGTCGCAGGATAGTGCGGTTCAGGTCTTGGCAACCCCTGAGCCGCCACGGGAAGTCTGGGTGCGATGGCCGGGTGGCAAAACCGCCACCTACCCGGTCCGCGCGCACGCAGCGGAGGTGGAATTGGACTGGTCAGGCGCGGCTCGTGTGATACGCTAACGCCCCAAAACGCGCTCTCGAATACCTCCGTTTTTTAAGCCGGAACTGGAACGCATCGCTGATCAACTAATCTCATGATCATTTCAAAAGCCTCATCCACATGCTTTGCCCTCGTGTTGAGCTTCGTTGTCCTGAACCCCATCAACCTGCCCGCCGCGGACCCAACTCCCGCGAAGCAACTCATCGATCCCTTCAAAATCAACGCCCGAACTCTCCAATACCTGGAGCAGGAGAAAAACAGGCAGGAAACCGAGGCGGCAAAGTGGCAGGTGTTCCATGATTTCCAGTTCACTGATCGCTACAGCGAGAGCGGAATTACCTTCGAGCATCGTGTGGTTGATGACGCCGCCAAGAATTGGAAACCCGCCCATTACGATCACGGCTCCGCCGTCGCAATTGCAGATGTTGATGGGGACGGTTTGCTGGACATCTATTTCGTCAACCAACTCGGCGGAAATCAACTTTGGCGAAACCTCGGAAATGGGAAATTTGAAAACATCACGGCCACGGCCGGGGTCGGGCTGGACGATAAAGTCTGCGTGGGCGCGTCCTTTGCCGACATCGATAACGACGGGCTTCCCGACCTGTTCGTCACCACGGTTAAGATGGGCAACGTCCTCTTCAAGAACCTTGGCCATGGAAAGTTCAAAGACATCACTTCGGAAGCGGGCGTCGGGTACGTGGGGCATTCATCCGGAGCCGTGTTTTTCGATTTCAACAATGACGGGCTGCTGGACCTGTTCGTCGCGAACATCGGAGTTTTCACCAGCAACAAAAAGGGCAAGGGCGGCTTTTACCTTGCTTACCCGGACGCGTTCACGGGTCATTTGTTTCCGGAGCGTAGCGAGCAGAGCCTGCTCTACATGAATTTGGGGAACGGCAAGTTCAAGGAAGTCTCAAGGGAAATGCATCTTCAACATCGCGGCTGGAGCGGTGACGCCTCCTTTTATGACGTGAACCAGGACGGCTACCCGGACCTCTACGTTCTCAATATGCAAGGCGACAACAAGTATTACGAAAACCAGGGCGGCAAAGGCTTTGTCGAAAAGACCGACGCGTACTTCCCCAAAACGCCCTGGGGCGCCATGGGCATTAAATTTTTCGACTTCAACAACGACGGTCTGATGGATTTGTTTATCACGGATATGCACTCGGACATGACGGACGTCCAAACCAAGGCGGGCAAACAAAACTACAACCGCTCGTTTGAGAAACGAAAGAGCGACGAATGGTGCTCGGTGGAATGGACCGATGCCTTCTTGCAGGGCGCGTCCAACAACATTTTCGGAAACGCCTTTTACCTGAACAAAGGAAACGGCGTGTTTGAAGAAGTTTCGGACAAGATCGGGGCGGAAACGTACTGGCCGTGGGGCATCAGCGTGGCGGACCTGAACGCCGATGGTTTCGAAGATGTATTCGTCGCGGCGGGAATGGGCTGGCCCTTCCGATACGGAATCAATTCCGTTTTGCTGAATGACAAGGGCCGCAAATTCCTGGACAGCGAATTTGTCCTCGGCGTCGAGCCGCGCAAAAACAACCGGTTCGAAAAAGAGTATTTCACACTCGACGCCTCGGGAGAAGACAAGGGGCATTCGCTGGCTTACCACAAAAAGGGCCTGCTAGGCGTAATCGGCTCGATCAGTTCCCGGTCGTCCGCAATTTTCGACTTAGATGACGACGGCGACCTGGACATTGTCACCAATGAGCAGAACGATCACCCGATGGTTCTGATCAGTAATCTGGCGCAAAAGAAACAGATCCACTACCTCAAGGTGAAGCTGGTGGGGACGGTTTCAAACCGGGACGGGCTGGGCAGCACAGTGAAGGTGCACTGCGGCCCCGCGACCTATACCCGTTACCACGATGGAAAATCCGGCTACCTTGCCCAAAGTTCAATCCCTCTATACTTCGGCCTGGGCGAAGCCGCCAAAGCCGATTCCGTCGACGTGAGCTGGCCTTCCGGCAAAAAGCAATCCATCACCGATGGAATCCCAGCCAATGGCCAATTAGTCATAACCGAGCCGAAATAAGGTCCCCAATGAACCCGAATGTTCACAGGGAGTAGCCGGGCCGTCGTAGCGCAGCGGAGACGCCCGGTAACGCCCTCATAAACAATCAGTCCGCACCAGGACGGGTGCCAGCAAATGCGGGCGGCGCATTATGGGCGTGCATCAAACGAAAATTCGCGCGCTGTTAGAACTCATCGCCTTGGCCTAAGGAACAACTCTGAAGAACCTTGCCCCGCTGGCAACGGGGAGGTTAGTCGGGTTCTGCGTCCCCACCTTCGCCCAGGTCGCTCCCAATCCGACGCTCTGGCTGGATTCCAATGCCGACAAAATGAAGGGCGGCGCCACCGCAACGGACTGCGACGTAAACTGGATGTCGTCCAGCAAAAGAGACTCGTCATTCACATGTGGCCTATCTCCAAAAATGGTGAAACTGAGTTGTTGGGTTTGACCTGCCCATTGGCTGACATCTGCCCCGTAGAGCGTATAGTTGCTACCGCCTCCAAGGATGGCCAGCGGTAATGCCTGCCCGCCAATACTAACGACAAACTTACCCGACGAAGCAGCTTTGAATTGAATCGATTTCGTGCCAGAAGGAACCAAACCGGTTTGCGACAGCGTCGTGTCGCTTACGTTTGTTGAGTACCCCAACCCTGATTCAAGCAGCACGGTATATCTGCCATCAATTACCTCCCCGATAAAGGGGCTGGCATTAGTGTCAATAAGACAGATTCCAGCGCTGTCTAAATACGTATTGTTGTATAAAACATTTGTGGAGAGCGGCTCTGAAATGGTTTGTGTCCAGCCCGGAAGCGCTTGAGCGAATGGAATCGTCTGCGGCGTGCCCCAAGCCGGCACCGAAGCCGATTCAAAATCAAGATTCACGAAGCTTTGCGAGGACGCACGGCCAAGAACGCGCATTGAAACGAATACCGTCCAAAAAATCCTTGGTAGCTTCATAAAGGTGTTTCAACGCAACTGTGGTTATGGTCCTTTAAGCCTGTGACCGGCCTGAAACATGGCATGGCGGGTGAGGGCTGAAGGGTCCGGCTTCGGCGTGCGGTTCATCGGGCATCCTCGTCCTTGTCCATCCGGCGACGCGCCATCAAGGGGCTGAAGGGTGAAACAGGGGAGTTAGCATACTCTCGCTCTCCGCAGTCATCCGGCCCCAGCAACTCAACTCGAACCAACGCGACATCGTGACGCTTGTGGTCGATAAAATACTCTGCCGCCTCTTCCTTTGAGGAAGCCGATATTTCGTCGTAATACATTTTGCCCCCATGCTTCCAATGCATTCCAAAGATGAATGTCTGCCACATAGGCCAACTATGCCGAACGCTCGGCGCCAATGGCTCCGCGGCTGCGGCGCCCGGCAGGAAAACATAAAGCGACCGCAGAGTCCTGTGCGGGGCCGGGATTAAGGGGCATACCGTTGCCTGCCCTGTACCGCGCACTTAGCCGAGACAAGAAAACCACCACGCAGGCGCACGGAAGACTTGGCACCAGCGCCACAACGAAGCCCAGACCCAAATCCAACCACGGTTCGCCAAATGGGTTGTCTGCGCCAATGTCGCTCATGACCCAATAGTAAAGCCCGATTAAGACGAGGGGGGCTAAAATCAGAGTGATTAGTAAAACACTCAAAACGAAAGACAGCCGCGGATATTCTTTGGCGTCCAACCAAGATGGTCCGCTGGCCATCGGGTGATCGGTCGTGAAAATATTCATGACACGCGCTGCCGCTTAAAATGATGCTCCCCGATTCGCCGATTAGGGCTTCGGACTGAGGCCCAGATGGGAGCGGCGAAGTGCGCGGAGACAATCTCAGCGACGTTCTCCAGCACCCTATGCCCGCCAGTTCGCGCTTTTCAAGCGCGAAGTTGGGTGTGTTTCCGGCAGGGGGGCAGGACAAAATAGTCACCATTAGGCGGCTTGGTGGGAGTCCTCGGCGTGTTCAAGAATGCGGAGGCGCAGATAATCACTTTGGTTGAGCTGGTCCCAAACCTGATCGAACTGGTTGCCAAACAGGCTACAGCGCAG
>DATGLT010000285.1:0-30757 GCA_035294005.1 Verrucomicrobiia bacterium | reverse complement strand
GTTCGGTTGAAGGAGATGTCATCGGCCCCGGCGCACCGGAGAGCTGTTGCCGCTAGAATGGCCACAAAAGCCGCCTTCATGAGACTAGAATAGCGCGGCCTTTAAATTTGTAAACGAGGGTCGATTCGGCTAACCAGAGTTCTCCCAGCTTATTTTACGTCGCCGCGCGCGGGTCCCCAGGCCTGCGACGACGAGAATCCCCCCAAAAATGGCCAGCGCGACGTCGGCGCACTCAGGCACGGGCGGCACGCCGTAAGTGTCATAATTGGTAAAGGTAATGGTGGAATAACCCACCGAGCCAATAAGGCCTTCAAAGCTTTCCAGGGTTCGATAACCGGTTGCCTTGATGTAAGTAGATTCGAATTTGAAAAAGTTCGTATTGGCATTGGTCAACCCGATGTCAGCCCATGAAAAATCAAAGCTGAAACTGGGGGCGTTTGGGACGCCCCGGTTTTGAAAATTCAGGCTGGAGCGGACTAATTCAAGATGCGGGCCGGTGCCGTCATTAACCAGCTTGTAAAGGTAGCCGGGATTATCAACTCCCAGCACGATGGCATAGTCCGCAAAAAAGCCCGGAGCAAAGTTGGCCACCGAACGCTTCGTTCCGTAGTAACCCGAAACAGCCGTTTGCACCGATCCGTCACTTTCGTTGAAATACCGTGTCCCATCAAACCCACCGGCGGTGGAGTCGATGAACAGCACCAGAAAATCCATAAAGCTGCCGCCGCCCTTGATGAAGTTGCCACGGACAGTCCCGAGACTGTTCGAGAACTGCAGGGTTCCCTTGCCGACGACGCCGTCACTCACAGTGTTGCCGTGGTAGTCCTGAAAATTGTAGTAGGTAGCCCCAGACAACCGGCTGGCGGCCATGAAACCGATTAAGAGAAAAAGCCATACTGCCGCAGGCCTGGCGTAACGAAGCAGGTAAACGTTCCTCACGAAAAGCTGTTCTACACAAAATACATAGGTTGGCAAGTATTTTTAATCCATTTTCAGCCAGGAACCGAAAGGGTGGCGAACACCTTGACCATGAAGTAATTCCCGGTCCGAAAACCGATCCCCAGCGCGCCGCTTCGTCGTTCCGGCTTAGAAAGGGCAAACCCCGTAACATACCCAATAGCCCATTGTTTTCAAATACTCGGCCCGGATGCGCCGCCGCAAATGGTCGTGGGACCATTCGGATCGCGGAAAGCCGTAGTACGACGGACAGGAGTAAAACGTCAGGTCCGGAGCATAATGCCGAAACGTTTTAAGCGAGCGCCGGGAGTGATACCAGGTCGTGACGATAATCACTCGCCGCGCCCCGCTGCCGCGCAACAATGGAATCGAGAATTGCGCGTTTTCCCGGGTCGTTTTTGAATTGGGCTCGAGGGAAATGGCGCTGGCCGGGACGCCGCGATGCATCAGAAGCAGCCGGTTGCCGTCGGCATCTCCGGCGCCGCTGACCAGGATTTTGGGCACAGCATTCGATCGAAAAAGTTCAGCCGCCCGCAGTGGCCGCTCGCCCGAACCGCCCCCGAGCAGGACAATCGCATCGGCGTTCTGGAACCCGTCATCCACCAGCAGCACCTGTTGGGGGAACCAATACGCCAGCAGCAACGCGGCCAACGAACCGCCAAGCAGTCCGAAAACGATGCGTTTGAAATGCTTCTTGAGCGCCATCGCCGCAAAGTAAAAACATCCAAGGGCGGCTCGTCGAGCGGGATCAAGAGGCCGGGGCGATAGAGACCGGCTCAAACCGCGGAGCAAAGAAATGATTCAGCGCAAAAGCCACCAGGTACATGCAGCCGCAAATCCCAAACAGAATGGCGTAAGCCGAAGTCACGGCTCCGCGATGCTGGAAATGGTCAATCAGCCGCCCCGTGAAAACAGGGAATATGAATCCCCCGGCCGAACCCGCCATTCCGCCGATCCCTATGACCGAGGCTACGGCCGCTTTGGGGAACATGTCTGAAACCGTCGTGTACAGATTGGCCGACCAGGCCTGGTGAGCGGAAGCCGCCAGCCCAATCAGGAGCACCGCGCTCCAGTCCCCAACTTTTGTCGCAGCAATCACCGGCACCACGCAGACGGCGAACAGAAACATCGCCGTCTTGCGGGCACGCGTTACGCTCCAGCCGCGCCCGGCCAAGTAGCCCGTTATCCACCCGCCGAAAATGCTAAGCACAGTAACGATTCCGTAGATGCTCGCGATGTGAACCCAGCTGTGCTGAATGTCCAAATTCCGGGTTTTTTTGAAAAAATCAGGCAGCCAGATCAGAAAGAACCACCACACCGGGTCCGTCAGAAATTTTGCGACAATAAAGGACCAGGTTTGGCGATAGCCCAGCAGCGCTTTCCAGGAAAGCCGCGTTGATGGCTGCTCGAAATCTCCCGGAATCAAGGCAAGCTCGGCTGCGCCCGCCCGGGAACATTCGCCCGGCGAATCATAGAGCGGGATCCAAAAGCAGAGCCAAAGAGCCCCCGCCGCCGCTGCCGCAACAAAGGCCGATCGCCAGCCATAGTGCAATGCCAGCCACGGCACGATCGCGGGCGCAATCAATGCTCCCGCGTTTGTGCCCGCATTAAAAACACTGGTCGCAAACGCCCGCTCCTCTCTCGGAAACCAAAGCGCTACCGATTTAATCGCCGAAGGAAAATTTCCACCTTCGCCCAGGCCCAACGCCGATCGGGCCGCAAGGAACCCTGCGAATCCGCCGACCAGGGCGTGCGCCGCGGCTGCGACGCTCCATGCCGCGATGGAAATCGCGTATCCGATTTTTGCCCCGAATCGATCGACGAACCAACCAAACCCGAGCAAACCAAAACCATATGCAATCTGAAATGCGGAATTGACCAACCCGAATTGTTCATTGGTCCACCCAATCTGTTTGTCCAGGATCTCCTTGAGCAGCGCCAGGATTTGGCGATCGATGTAGTTGATGGTAGTCGCGAAAAACAGCAGCGTGCAGATGACCCAACGATAGTTGCCCGCCTTGGCCGCCCTGCCACGAAGTGGGATGGTGGAAAGTTCTGGGGCCTGAGGCTTGTCCATGCTGTGCGCATTGATGTACTAGCCCGCCAACGCCCGGACAAGACATGAAATGAGCGGCAAGGAGGAATAGCACCGGGACCGCGGCAAACCAATTGACCCCGCCGCGCCTAATCCGACTGCAATTGGGCGCTGTCGGCAACCGCGGGGGCTTGCGCCGGGGCAACGATCACTTCGATCTCACGTTTGCGCAGTTCCGAAACCAGGTCCGCAGGCGCTCCCGCGTCGGTCACGATGGTGTCGATGCAATCTAAATCACAAAGCGGCAGAACGGATCTTCGTCCCAGCTTCGTCGAGTCGAAACAAAATATTACTTTTTGCGCCGCTTGAATCATCGCCCTTTGGATATCAATCAGTAATCCGTGCGAGTTGGTGACGCCATCGACCGAAATTCCGCCGGCGCTCATCACCGCAATATCCGCGTGCATTTTCTTGAACGCCTCCATGGCCAGTGGACCGACCAGAACACCCAGTCGCGGATAAATCACGCCGCCGGACAGAACAATTTCCAGCTTGTTGGCCGACGCAAAGAGATTCGCGACGGGTAGCGAGTTGGTCACGATTTGGGGTGCTTTGCTCTCAAGATGCCGAGCCACGTGAAATATTGTCGTCCCGGCGTCGAGGATGATGCTTTGATTGGCGGGAATCAGTTCAGCACACGCGCGGCCAATGGCCTCTTTCTCTGCCAATTGATGCGTATCCCGAGCAGAAAAGGCGAATTCGTCTGTCCGCGGGACAACCACCCGTGCTCCCCCGTGTGTCCGTCGCACTGTGCCGCCGGCTTCCAACAAGGTCAGGTCCCGGCGAACCGTGGAAACCGAGGCCTCGACGTGCCTGGCGATCTCTTCAAGCGAGGCAAATTCAGCCTTTTGCAGGAATTCGCTAATGCGATGCTGCCGCTCCACGGGATGCATTCGTGAAAGATTTTGAAAGATTTTGAAGGAATATGCAAGTTTTTATTGACAAACGGACGAAAAAAGTCAAAAACAGGCGCGTATGGTTGCGCAGGCCTCAAAAACGCTCCACCGAGCTGTTGTTGAACATATGGTGCGCCAAGCCGTTTATCAGCGGCTGGGCAAACCTCTGCCCCGGCCGGCGTCCTCCCCTAATCCGCTAGTGGTGAATGTCAGTGCCCGTCACTGCCACCTGACTCCCGAAGCGGTCGAGGCCTTATTTGGAAAAGGCCACCAACTGACGGTTCACAAGTGGCTCTACCAGGAAGGGCAATTTGCCGCCAAAGAAACCCTGACGTTGATTGGACCCCGCAGCAGGGTTATCTCGAACCTGAGGATCCTGGGTCCATGCCGGAATCTTAACCAGGTTGAATTGGCTTATACCGACGGCATTGCGCTCGGATTCGAATTGCCGTTGCGAATCTCGGGTGACATCAAAGGAACTCTGGGGTGCATGCTGATGGGCCCGGCGGGATTTTTTGAGATGCAGGAGGGAGTGATTCGCGCGCTTCGGCATGTCCACATGAGCCCGGGTGACGCCGCGTTCTATGGCGTCAAGCCGGGCGAGGAAATGAAGCTCAAGATTGGTGGGCCTTGCGGGTTGTCATTGGACAAAATGCTGGTGCGCGTGGACAAGAGTTTCAAATTGGAGGTTCACATTGACACCGACGAAGGCAACGCGTGCAACCTGCAACCGGAGACGCCGTGCGAACTGAGCAAATAGGATTTGAGGCAAGCTTCAACACCAGAAACAGAAATAAAAAATTATGAGTGATGCATTAGGCATGATCGAAACAAAAGGCTACGTGGGAAGCGTGGAAGCGAGCGATGCAATGGTCAAAGCGGCCAACGTGGGACTCGTGAAAACGATCCCGATCGGGGGAGGACTCATCACGGTGCTCTGCAAAGGGGACGTGGGGAGCGTGAAAGCCGCGGTGGATGCCGGGTCCAAGGCGGCGGCCAAAGTGGGTGAACTGGTCAGCTCCCACATCCTGGCGCGACCGCACGAGGACCTGTTGAAATCATTTCTGGGTGAATCGGCGAACGCCAAGCCAAAGTAACCTCTCAACCCTCAACTCTTAACTGAACTCAACTATGTCCCAACAAGCGATTGGAATGATTGAATGCAAAGGGCTGTGCGCCCTGATGGAGGCGTGCGATGCGGCCTTGAAAGCCGCCAACGTCGTATTGGTCGGCTGGGAAAAGATTGGCAGCGGCTATGTGACCGGATTTTTCCGCGGCGATGTGGCGGCGGTTAAGGCGGCCACGGACGCCGGCGCTGCGGCCGCGGCGCAAGTCGGCCAGGTTATCAGCGTCCAGGTAATCCCGCGCCCGCATGAAGGATTGTCCATCTTAGGCAAATGGCTGCAGTAGGGTGAAGATCCTGGTAGCCAATCTAGGTTCGACATCGCTGAAGTGGAGGCTGTTCAGCTTCTCCGGCGGTCGGGAGCAATTGTTGCACAAAGGCGGCTTTGAACGGGTCGTTGATTACCCGAAAGCCATTTCCGATTGCCTGGGCGAGTTGAAGAAAGCCGGCCACATCGCCGATGAAAACGACCTCGCCGGGGTTGGCTTCAAAACCATCATGGCCCGGGGCGTGAACGGCTGTGTTGAACTGACCGAAAGCGTCCTTCAGGCCATGGAAGCTTTCAACGGTATCGCTCCCGCGCATAATCCTCCCTACATCAACGGCGTTCGGCTTTTTTCGAAGCTCATGCCCAGGGTGCCCCTGATTGGTTTGTTTGAAACGGCCTTTTACCAATGGGCCCCGGAGTGTGCGATGCGCTATGCCGTGCCGCAGGCCTGGCACGACCTGGGGGTTCGACGGTGGGGCTTCCACGGCGCCAGCCATAAATTTATTGCCGAGCGCTCCGCCGAACTTCTGGACCGCGAGGACGTCGCCGAACGGGCTCGCCAGCTTTATGTTCCCGGTTCTTCAAACGCGGTTCGTTCTCCGGACCTGAGGGTGATCTCGTGTCACCTGGGCGGCAGTTCGTCGATCACCGGCATTTTAAACGGCATCGCGATCGGAACCAGCATGGGCATGAGTCCGCAGTCCGGGTTGCCTCAAAACAACCGGGTCGGCGACCTCGACTCCTTCGCCCTGCCCTTCCTGATGCGGACGAAAGGTCTGACGCTGGACGGCGCCGAGAAGGAGCTGTGCAAGGAATCCGGATTGAAAGCGCTGTCGGGCGGCCACAACGATATCCGCGACATCCAATCGCAAGCGAGCAAGGGAAACCCCGCAGCCCGGCTTGCGATCGACGTGTTCGTTCACCATGCGCGTCATTGGATCGGATCCTTTTACCTCGAGCTCAACGGGGCCGATGCGCTGGTGTTCACGGCGGGCATTGGCGAAAACGATGTTTTGATCCGCAAAGCGGTCTGCGAAAAGCTCGATCATCTCGGGATCATCCTGGACCAGGAAAAGAACCAGTCAGTCCGCGCCGTGGAAAGCGTGATCAGTTCCCCGGAATCGCCGGTCAAAATACTTGTAATCCCAGCCAACGAAGAATTGGTGGTAGCGCGCGAAGTCAAGCGATTGCTGGATCGCCGCGAAGTGGAGCGCGCCGCCGCCCGGGCCTCATCTTCACAAGCCAGGCTCGCAACCAGCACATAATCTCAACCACAAACTCTGAACTGTTAACTCAACTCGTTATGCCTCCTCAAGCAATTGGAATGATTGAAACCCGCGGATTAATCGCTCTGGTCGAAGGAACCGACGCGATGCTCAAAGCCGCGAATGTTGAACTGGCGGGACCGATGACCCAGGTGGGCAACGCCCTGGTCACCGCTGTGGTCGTCGGCGACGTGGCGGCGGTCAAAGCGGCAACCGACGCCGGCGCGCAAGCGATCAAAGCCATAAAAGGCGAACTGGTCAGTGTGCATGTGATCGCCCGCCCGCACCCGGATGTCGAGGCGGTGTTGCCCAGGAGAGTGGCGAAATAGTCGAAGAGCCCTGGCCCGCGCTAAGCCGCGCGCACTCACTGCAACGCCCCGGCCCGTCCATAAAGCCTATGTTCCTCGCTCGCGTCGAAGGTTCAGTCGTGGCAACCAAAAAGGACCCCTCCATGAGCGGCCGCAAGCTGCTCCTGGTCCGCCCACAATTGGTCGATGACAAAGACCCGTCCAGGTTCCGCCCAGGCAACAATACGATCGTCGCGGTGGACAGCTTGGGGGCCGGGATTGGGGAACTGGTGTTGTTCTGCCAGGGCAGTTCCGCGCGGCTGGCGCCAAACCTGAAGGACGCCCCGGTCGACGCGGTCATTATCGGGATCGTGGATACGGTCGATGCCCTGGGCCGGCAAATCTACAGCGCAAACAACAAAGCTGATGAGCGTCGTGAATGAAAATTTGGTCCGTGACGTCGTCGCGGAAGTTTTAACTCGGCTCGGGCAAACCTCAACTGGCAACGGTTCGCCGACGCCGCCCCGGCAGGCTTGTGGGTGCGAATCCAAACGCGCGTCGACCGGCGGCTCCATTCGGAGCGGACGTTACGGTGTCTTTCAGGATGCCGACGAAGCCTGCGCCGCAGCTCACGAGGCATTCCTTCAACTCAAACAGAAGGGGATCGCGGCCCGGGCGAAAGTGGTCGAAATTGTCAAAACTTTAGCGGACTCCAATGCCGAGGAATGGGGCCGCATCGAGCTCGAGGAAACAAAAATCGGGCGGCTGGATCATAAAATCGAGAAACTGAAGATACTGAAACTAGTGCCCGGGGTGGAATGGCTGCGCCCGGACGGACGGAGTGGCGATCATGGAATCACGCTTGAGGAATACACGCCCTTCGGAGTTGTCGCGGCGATTACTCCTTCAACTCACTCCGTCCCGACGCTTAGCGGCAACATTGTGAACATTGTCGCCGCTGGAAACGCGGTGGTTTTCAACGCGCATCCATCGGGGGCCAAATGCGCGGCTTTGGCCGTCCAGGCTTATAACCAGGCGATCGAACGCGAGGTGGGCATTTCGAACCTGGTGACGATCATCGAGCAACCCACGCTCGACTCGTTCAAGGCGATTTGCAGTCACGAAGCGGTGCGGCTGCTGTGCGTCACGGGCGGCCCGGCCGTGGTGAAAGCGGCGATGCAAACCGGCAAGCGCGCGATTTGCGCCGGCCCGGGCAACCCACCGGTACTGGTCGACAACACGGCCAACATGAAACGGGCCGCTAGGTCCATCATCCAGGGAGCGGCTTATGACAACAATCTATTGTGCATCGGGGAAAAAGAGGTCTTCGCTTTGGACTCCATTGCCGATGAATTGATGGGGCAACTGGAACAGCAGGGAGCGGTGAGATTGAATGCCGCTCAACTGGAGAGGCTGACGCAGGCGGCGTTCACTTTTAAAGAAGGTCACGGCGGCGGTTGTCCGGAGCCGGTGGTCAACAAGGCGCTGATCGGCAAAGACGCGTCCGTGCTGGCCAAAGCCGCCGGGTTCTCTGTGCCCGAAAAAACCGAATTGTTATTCGCCGAGACCGACAAGGATCACGCGTTCGTCAAAGAAGAACAAATGATGCCTTTCATCCCGGTAGTCCGGGTGCGCAGCGTTGAGGAAGGGATCGAAGCTTCACTGGCGGCAGAACACAACTACAAGCACACTTCGATTATCCATTCGCACCATGTCGAACACATGACCGCTATGGCGCGCGCCCTGGATACCACCCTGTTCGTCAAGAATGGCCCTTCCATGGCGGGGTTGGGTCTTGGAGGCGAAGGCTATTTGAGCTATTCAATTGCCACTCCCACCGGCGAAGGCGTGACCAACCCGCGCACCTTCACGCGCGTGCGCAGGTGCGTTATGGTCGACAACCTCCGGATCTACTGAACACCTTATGTTGCTGGCCCGCGTCGAAGGCAACGTAGTCGCCACCAGGAAGCACCCGAGCTTCGAAGGGTGGCGGCTGGTGATTTGCCAGCCGATTGACAAGGAGGGCGCGGCTGAGGGCGTGCCCCAGGTGGCAATCGACGCTTATGGAGCGGGATTGCATCAACGGGTGGTAATCTCCTCTGACGGCGCCGCGGCGCGCAAAGCCGTGGGGGATGAAAAAAGCCCGGCCCGATGGATGGTCGTGGGGGTCGTGGACGACCCGAACGAATCATGAGACTGGGAACTGTCATTGGCCGAGTCACCTTGAGCGTGGCAGTGGGGTCGCTGCAGGGCGCGCGGTGGCTGATCGTGTCGCCGTTCAACCGCGAGCATTTCCAAAATGGCACGCAAACGCCCGCAGGCATGAGCAACGAGCCCAGCCTGGTCGTTTATGATAACCTGGGTGGGTCGGTCGGCCAAACCATAGGATTTGTTGAAGGCCGCGAAGCCGCTTGCCCGTTCGAATCGCCCACGCCAATCGACGCGATCAACGCCGCCCTCGTAGACGAAATCTTTTACACGCCTTTCAATCCATGAAGCCGATTATCAGTGTTCGGGATCTCGAAGAATTGCTGCGCAACGGCAAGGGACTGAGTTCCCTTCCCCCGGACGCGCTGCTGACGCCCTCAGCGCGCGATTTACTTCGCGAGCGAGAATTCTCGAATTCAAGGCCGGTCCAGGATTCGGTTGCAACCAACTCAAAGCCGGCGGCCAAGGTTTCAGCCTCCAGCCCGAAACCCGAATTGGAGGCGTTTTTCAATTCGCCGGCAATCCAGGAATTGAAGCTTCAGATCTGTGATATCGGACGGCGCCTTTGGCAGCGCGCCTACGTGGATGGCAACGGCGGAAACATCGCTATCCGGGTCGGCGACGACATTGCGCTGTGCACTCCGACGCTTGTTTCCAAGGGATTCATGAAACCGGAGGACATGTGCCTGGTTGACCTGGAAGGCCAGCAGCTTGCCGGGACCAAGAAGCGCACCAGCGAAATCCTGATGCACCTTCAGATTATGAAGAGGCAACCGCGCGCGGTGGCCACCGTTCATTGCCATCCGCCATACGCCACAGGTTTCGCCGTTGCCGGGGTCGAGCCCCCGACTTGCATGATACCGGAGTACGAAGTGTTTTCATCGGTGGCCATCGCTCCGTACCGGACGCCGGGAACGCCGGAAATGGGAAAACTGGTGGCCGACCTGGTGGACAAACACAACACTATCCTGATGGCCAACCACGGCGTGGTCAGCTGGAGCCACAACAATGTCGAGGATGCTTATTTTAAAATGGAGATCCTCGAGGCGTACTGCCGGACGGTCCTGGTCGCATCGCAATTGGGCAAACCCGCGAACACAATGACGGGCGAGCAACTCAAAGACCTTTTAAAGATAAAACAGAGCCTGGGCATTCCCGATCCCAGGCACGGGCTCAAGGAATGTGAATTGTGCGATAACGACGGCTGGCGTCCCGGCGTGACGTGCGCTGTGCCGGATCGCCGTGCATCCGCCGCGAATTCCGCCGATCCGCCCGATGCTCATGCCGAGGCGCTGGTCCAGGCTATCACCAATCAAATCATGAATATGAACCAGGATCGCTAAAGCCGGCACACAGGGGTTCCCTATAAAATGAAAGTAGCCATCATCGGAGGAGGAGGAAGAGTCGGGTCATGCGCCGCATTCGCGTTGCAATGCGGCGGCCTCGTGACGGAAATCCAGATCCTGGACGCGAACAAGGAAATGGCCGAAGGCGAAGCGCTGGACCTGTTGCACGGGAACGCGTTTGCAGGCGATCAGCGCGTCTATGCGGGCGATTACGCCCGGGCCGCAGACAGCGATCTGTTCCTGATCACGGCCGGCTTGCGGCGCAAACCCGATGAATCGCGGCTCGACCTTATTAATCGCAATGTCGCGTTGTTCGTCCAGATTCTCGAGAGCATCAAAGCTGCCGGTTTGCGGAAGGAGAGCCACGTTTTTGTCGTTTCAAACCCGGTCGATATTTTAACTCACCTGGCGACTCAACGGCTCGGCCTGCCCTGGAACCAGGTGTATGGGCTCGGGACTATGCTGGACAGCTCGCGGTTCAGCTCGCTCATTGCCGACGAACTGAAGCTGGCGCCGTCGCAGGTCAAAGCTTTGATCCTGGGAGAACACGGCGATTCCATGGTTCCGATTTGGTCCAGTGCCACCGTGAACGGACTGCCGTTGGCGGGCTTGCCGGACTGCACGCCGGGTTTTCAGAACGCGGTATTTGAACGGACCAAAGGCAGCGGGGCCGAGGTCATCAAACGCAAAGGGGGCGCAGGCTGGGCCGTGGCGCTGGCCATTCGAGAAGTGGTCCACGCGGTCCTGCTCAACAAACAAAGCCTACTGCCTGTCTCCTCGCTGGTTCAACGGGTGTACGGCATTGACGATATCTGCTTGAGCGTTCCGGCGGTCGTCGGACGCAAAGGCGTTGAGAGCCAAAGAGAGATCAAACTCTGGCCGAAAGAGCAGATGGCGCTGCAGCAATCGGCGCGTGCGCTCAAGGAAACCATGGCTAAAGTCAATGCATGACCGCCAAGTCGCTGGACATAAAGCTATCCGAAGTTAAGGCCAATCCCGCGTCGCGCGCATTCACCATTGCCGATGCCAAGGACGCCGATATGGCTTTCGGCGTCCGCGCTCCCGGCCCGCGCGCATACTTGTCAGGCCGAGGTGAACGTCCCGCGCGCTTTTCGCCCGAAATCTGGACTCGATCAGAATACGGCTATCGCAACCTCCCTGAGTTCCTGGACATCATTCGCGAAGTGGTTCACCAGGGGTTGGTGGACATCATGCTGATGTCGGCTTACGTCAACGAGCAACTCACCATTAAAGAGGGACTGTTCAAGAATTCGCACGTGACCCCGGCAGCGCGAGCGAATGACGCAACGGACGTCTGGGCGGTCCGCCACGGCTGTTACACCGCGGAAGCCGCGCAACCGTTTCGAACCGCGACCATTGATCAAATCCAATGCGGCAAGCTCGAGTGCGAGCGGACGACAGGCGAATTTCCCGGCGCGAACCTGGGACTTTATTCCGTCACGTTCGTTAATGACCTCGAACAGGACCGCCACACCCTGCTTGCCTTCAAGGAATTTCGCGAGGAAGCCGAGAAAAAGAGATTCCGCTATTTCCTGGAGGTCTTTGACCCGAACGTGAAGAGTGGGGTACCGGCCGAGAAGCTGGGTGAATTCATCAACGATAACATTATTCGCAGCCTGGCGGGGGTTCCCGAATCCGGGCGTCCGGCTTTTCTGAAAATTGTTTACCACGGCCCCCGCGCCATGGAGGAACTGGCCCAATACGACCCCAACCTGGTAGTTGGAATTCTAGGCGGCAGCGCCGGCACCACTTACGACGCTTTCAAGCTCATTCACGATGCTCAGAAGTACGGCGCGCGCGTGGCCCTGTTCGGGCGCAAAATCAACAACGCCGAGCACCAATTGGCCTTTATCGAAATGCTGCGCCTCATTACACAAGGCGCCATCACCCCGGAAGAAGCCGTTCGCGCTTACCATGGCGTTTTACAGGCCAAGGGGATCAAACCGCGTTTGCCGCTCGAAAAAGATCTCGCGCTGACGGACCAGGCGATGAGCTATGACTCGACCGCCCACAACCGATCGACAGTTGTTGTGAACGGCCAGGCCGCCCGAGACGGCGAAACACCGAAGCCCGCAGCGGCAGCGGCCGCGACCTCCGCGTCGAAGTGGCCCGTGACCGAGACAGGCAGACCGGACTTTGACAAAATGAGCGCTCAGCAACGTCACGCGTACGACGTGCAGAGGCTCACGCAAAAATTCGGATAAATCCCCGCTTCAGTAGACCACTTTGTTCAAAGGGTACTCGATGATCCCTTCGGCGCCGGCGGCTTTCAACGCGGGGATAAGCTCGCGCACGATGTGTTCGTCGATGATCGTTTCGACTGCAACCCACCCTTCCTGGCTGAGATTGGCGATCGTTGGGTTGCGCAACGCCGGCAGCGATTTGAGCAGAGACTCCAGGTTTTGGCGCGCAATGTTCATTTTTAAACCGACCTTGGCCTCGGCTTCGAGCGCGCCCTTAAGCAGCAGCGCAAGGATCTCAATTTTGCGCCGCTTCCAGGTGTCCTTCCAGGAATCGTGATTCGAGATGAGCCGCGGCGTCGACTCGAGCAGGGTGTCGACCACCCGGAGTTTGTTGGCCCTTAAAGACGACCCGGTTTCGGTGATGTCCACGATGGCGTCGACCAATTCGTGCGCTTTCATTTCGGTTGCGCCCCACGAAAATTCAACCTCGGCCTTGACCTTGTTCTTCTTGAGATATTTTCGGGTCATGTTGACCAGTTCAGTGGCAATCCGCTTGCCAGCCAAATGCTTGACGGTTTTGATGGGCGAATCCTCCGGGACCGCCAGGACCCAGCGGGCCGTCTGGCGCGTGGCTTTATTGAACTGAAACACCCCCACTTCATGGACCTTGGAACCGTTTTCCTGGATCCAATCATGCCCGGTGATGCCGCAATCAAGATAGCCGTGCTCCACGTAGCGGCTGATTTCCTGGGCGCGGATGAGGCGGATCTCGAGTTCCGGATCGTCCACGTACGGAATATAAGATCGGCTGCTGACTGAAATATTGAACCCCGCCTTGGCCATCTTTTCGAGAGTGGCTTCCTGCAGGCTGCCTTTGGGCAGCCCAAATCGCAAAGTTTGTCTGTGTTTCATTGTTCGCTTCTGTTTCGCCCGGTGAAATTGGGTGGGCAGCGCCGGCGCAGTGCGCCGGCAGGATTAGCGCGATCTTCTGCCAGCAAATAAAGGCTAACGCCATCTTTTTCTTCGGCAAACAGCGATCGACAAGCTCCAGACTTCAGGATCTTTAAGACTTGCCACGACGGCAATGCCTCTTTTGAATCGGAACACAGCGCCTCAAACCACCCAGGCATTTATGAAAAAAAACACCCCGAGCTTAACCCGTCGACAGTTTCTTCGCACCAGCGGCACGACCCTTGCCGCTTGCCTGATTGTGCCTCGTCACGTCATCGCCGGAAGCGGCCAAACCCCTCCCAGTGAGCAAATCAATGTCGCCGGTATAGGCGTAGGCGGCCAGGGCGAAGCCGATATCAACGAAATCGCCAAAGGCGCCAACATTGTCGCCTTGTGCGACGTCGATTCAAAACGCGCCGCGAACTCATTCAAGAAGTTCCCCGACGCAAAACGGTACCGGGATTTCCGAAAGATGTTCGACGAAATCAACAAGAGCTTCGACGCGGTTCTCGTCGCCACGCCCGACCATTTCCACGCGGTCGCCACGATGGCGGCGATCAACCACGGCAAACATGTTTATTGCGAAAAGCCGCTGGCCCACTCGGTTTATGAAGTTCGCGCGCTCATGAAAGCGGCCAAAGCTCACAAAGTCGTCACGCAACTCGGGAACCAGGGGCACTCGTACGATTCGATTCGCAATTTCTGCGAGTGGGTTTGGGATGGAGCCATCGGAAATGTCCACACGATCCATTGCGGGTGTGATGCAGTCAATTCGGGCCTGGACCATTTGCCCCATCTTTCCGAGCACCACGACGTGCCCGAAACACTCGATTGGGAGCAGTGGCTCGGCCCGGCTCAGGAACGGCCCTATCACCCGGCATTCGCGCCCGGGTCCTGGCGCAGCTGGGTCCCGTTTGGCAACGGGACCGTCGGCGACTGGACCTGCCACGTCGTGGACCCGGTGTTCTGGGCCCTGGACCTCGGAGCACCTTCCACGATTCAAGCCCGCGTCAAAGATTACGATTTCCTTACCCAGGGCCTGTCCTATCCCAAGGGCGAGGTTATTACTTACGAGTTTCCCGCCCGCGGCAATCGGGGACCCATCACCATGAATTGGTACAGCGGAACCGAACACATCCCTCGGCCGGCGGAACTTGAGTCTGATGAAAACCCGATACGGATCGGCGCGGTCGTGATGGGCGATAAAGGAACCATCGTTTACGGGTCTCATGGCGCCGGCCAGGTGCGCTTGATTCCCGAGGCAAAAATGCTGGCTTACAAGAAGCCGACACCCACCATCCCGCGCGCCAAAGAGCATCACCGGGACTGGCTCGACGCAATTCGCAACGGCAAAAAGGCCGGCTCGGATTTCTCCTACGGCGGTCCACTAACGGAGATAGCTTTGCTTGGAATCGTCGCCATGAAGATGAGTGGATTGAAGCTGGAGTGGGACGGGCGCAAAGCGCGGTTCAAAAACTCCAGCGAAGCAAACCGCTACCTGAATCCGCCGTACCGCGCGGGCTGGAAACTTTAAGGCCTATCGGGACCAGGGTTGTGCCCCAGGTCGGCGTCGGCGCAGTGTTTTCTTGAATTGACAACCCTTTGCAATCGTCGGGATTATAATACGTATGAATGAGTCCTCATCCAATTCCCTGAGTTCCCGCCGCGAGTTTATCAAAACGACCGGCCGCATTGCTGCCGTGTCGGCGCTGGCGGGAGTCACCCTCCCTCACGTTCACGCCGCTTCGAGCGACACCATCCAGGTGGCGCTGATTGGCTGCGGCGGACGAGGCACCGGCGCCGCCGAAAACGCTTTGAGCACCAAAGGCGGCACGCTGAAACTCGTCGCTATGGCCGACGTTTTCGAAAACCGTCTCAACGACAGTTACGATGGTTTGAAGAAAAGCGCCCATGCCGACAAGGTTGAAGTCCCCGACGACCACAAATTCATTGGCTTTGATGCTTATAAGAAAGCCATGGACTGCCTCAAGCCGGGCGATATCGCGATCTTCACCACGCCCCTGGCGTTCCGTTGGGTGCACTTCACTTACGCGATCGAAAAGAATTTAAACGTGTTCATGGAGAAGCCACTGACGGCCGATGGCCCGTGTTCCAAGAGGATGCTCAAGCTGGCCGAAGAGGCTTCAGCCAAGAACCTCAAGGTCGGGGTTGGCCTGATGTCACGCCACAGCCGCGCCTTCGAGGAACTGCATCAGCGGATCCAGGATGGCGAGATTGGAGACCTGGTTCTGCTCCGCGGCTACCGCATGCACGGCCCGGTCGGGTCGGCCTTCTCCACCCGTTGGCCCGGAAAACCGAGCGAGCTTCTCTGGCAAATTCGCAACTTCCATAGTTTCCTTTGGGCCAGCGGCGGATGTTTCAACGATTTCTACATCCACCACGTGGACCATTTGTGCTGGATGAAAAACGCGTGGCCGACCAAGGCGCAGGCTCTTGGCGGGCGCCATTACAAAACAAACCCGGAAGGACAGCCTTACGTCGATCAGAATTTCGACACTTACTCGGTGGAATATACCTTCGCCGACGGGTCGAAAATGACCATGGACGGCCGCTGCGTCAACGGGTGCAATGATATCTATTCGAGCTACGCTCACGGAACCAAAGGCATGGCCATCGTTGCCAAGGCCAACGATTGCGGGTTCCCCTCCAGCACCTACAAAGGCCAAAGCCCGCACAAGTCCGATCTCATCTGGCAATCAAAGCCAATCGAAGGCCAGCAGGATCCCTACGAAAATGAATGGAACGACCTGCTTGAGGCCATTCGCAATGACAAGCCTTACAACGAAGTCGAACGCGGCGTCAAAGCCAGCCTGACGTCCAGCATGGGCCGCATGGCCGCGCACACGGGCCAGGAAATCACGTTCGAAGATATGCTCGAATGCGACCATGAATTCGCCCCCGGTGTGGATAAACTCACGATGGAGTCCCCGGCGCCGCTGGTAGCCAACAGCGACGGCCGTTACCCACAACCGATGCCTGGCATCACTCGCAAGCACGAGTACGAGACCGCCACTTGAAATGGGGCCCGGAGTTTCACCCGTGGCACACCCCTAAAGAAAGAGGCGCGCAGAACCCTGCGCGCCTCTTTTCTTGCCGGCGGGTCTGCCGGCCCAAATGGTTCGAACAAAAACCTATTTCAACCTGCCCAGAACTTCTTTGACCTTATCGAAGTTCGGGAGGTCCTTGGGGGTGGGGGTTTGCTCGCTGTATTGAACCACGCCCTGCTTGTCGATGACGAAAGCCGCACGGGCGGCCGTGTCGCCCACACCTGCCAGCATCGGGAAAACGACGTCGTATTTCTTGATCACTTCCTTGTTCAGGTCGCTGGCCAGGGGGATTTTGATTCCTTCTTTCTGAGCCCAGGCCTCCTGCGCGAAAGGCGTGTCGATGCTGATTCCGATGACCTCGGCATTGAGCCCGGAGTAGCCGTTCAATCCGGCGCTGATATCGCACATCTCTTTGGTGCAAACACTGGTGAAGGCTGCCGGGAAAAAGAGCAACACCGTGTTCTTCTTTCCGAAATTGCCGCTCAGTTTGATGTCCAACAGTCCAGAGGCTTGTTTGGATTTAAGAGTAAAATCGGGAGCTTTCGTGCCGACAGGTATTGCCATAGCTTAAGATTGTTTGTTTCGTTGAACGTTTGTTGGTTTTACTGCGGGCTTATTCTTGTCCAGCCATCACGGGCTGTCAATTAGCCGCGAAAACTTACTGTCCTTGCCCCTGGCCTCCCCTACCCTCCACCGGGAGGAGTGGGAGAACTCGCCGGGTGATCACTGAGCTGGCGGGTGCCGTCCCACAGGTAAAGTAATCCTGAAATGGCTGTGCAAATCGCGGCAGCCAAAGCCCAGGCGATCAGCCATTGTTCGTTCCACTTCACCAGCACCCACAACACGACGATCATTTGCAAGACAGTCGCGATTTTGCCCATTACCCGGGGGCGCACACGAACTTTGCCCACGGTAATTTGGATCACAATCAACCCGGCCAGCAACAGAATGTCCCGGCCGATAATGGTCCCGGTAAACCAGAGCGGCACCGTCCTGAGGTAAGGCACGTGATCAAAACTCAAAAGCACAATGCCGGAAACCAGGAGAAGCTTGTCCGCAAGCGGATCCAAAATCGCTCCCAACTCGCTGCGCTGGTTGAAATGCCGAGCCACGTAACCATCCACACCGTCACAGGCGGCCGCGACAAAGAACGAACCAATGCCCAGGTACCGATGCAACTCATGGCCCGCCCTTACGTAGTAGAGGATCTCAACCACGAAAAACGGAATCAGCAGAATCCGAAAGATTGTAATCTTGTTTGCCGTGGTCATGGCACCGCCAGAACCATGTTCGCAGCTCCCGCTCGCCCGTCAACAGTCGTGTTCAAAAAGCGCGCAAGGAAAGAATGACTTTTGAAATTCACACGTGTAAAGTAACCGCCCCTCGACCGGTATGCGGCACAAAACCGCCAAAGCTTCCCGGCACGAGGAACATGGAAATAACCTGGTATCGAACGATTGAATCGTCGTTGAGCAGAGCATGAAAAACAAAGCCTCAAAAAAAGCAACAGTTGGAATCCTGATGGGTAGTGACTCGGACTGGCCCACGATGAAAGAAGCAGCTGACGCTTGCGCCGAGTTCGGCGTCGTCACGGAAGTCAATGTGATCTCGGCGCACCGCGCGCCGGCCGACCTGGCGCGCTATGCCAGCACCGCGCACACTCGCGGCCTGGGTGTAATCATTGCGGGCGCCGGCGGCGCCGCGCATTTGCCCGGCGTCACCGCGGCAATGACGCCTCTGCCGGTCATTGGCGTCCCTATCGCAGGCAAGTTCATCAAGGGCTGGGACGCGCTGTTGTCAATCGTGCAAATGCCAAGCGGAGTGCCCGTGGCCACCGTGGCGATTGGCGGCGCAAAGAATGCGGGACTTCTGGCAGTCCAAATCCTGGGTGTCGGCAATCCCGCACTGCAGAAGAAGTACCTTGAATTTAAGCAGCGGCTCGCTGAGGAGTCTCGGGCCAAAAATCGGAACCTTGCGTTGTAAGCGGGCTGGTCCCGGGGGCCTGCCCTAACATGACCGCGCGGCGGGCTTTAAATTGGTGGTTGCAACCAATTCAAAGCCGTACCGGCTTTTTCATTCATTGCACTCGCCGAGAGGGGAGTGCAATGTCAACGCGGTAATGCAAATTATGCCTATCAAATGACAAGAAATGTGGAGTCTGATGGGCGCCGAGGCTTGAGATTCAGTTCGTATATATGAGCTGGATGACAACCGTTGAGCCCCAACACCGCGAACAAGCCCGTTGCGAACTTTGCCCCCTCAACAGGGTCAAGGCCGGAGTCGCCGTGCGGATCAAACAATTGTGCGCCGCTCCGGAGGTTCAGAACCGGCTGCGCGAGCTGGGGTTTTGCGAGGAACACATCATCCGGCTGCTGACGAGCCAGGCCAATTTCATCTGCCAGGTCTGCGACGCGCGACTGGCCATCAGCGAGCAATTGGCCAAACTCATCCTGGTGGAGCCTCTCCGGCCGGCTTTGGCCAAAGCGTAGCCGGCAGCTCACGCCAATCGACGCGTGGCTTTATCCCTCCTGGGCGGTGACCTGGCGCTTCACGGCGTTTGGAGAGAACTTCGCGACCATTCCGCACAATGTTTCGAGCCATAATGGGTGCTCGTTGAGGCAAGGGATTTGGGCAAACTCCTTCCCGCCGGCGTTTAAAAAGGTCTCACGCCCACGCATTCCAATTTCTTCGAGCGTTTCCAGGCAGTCGGAAACAAAGGCGGGGCATATCACGAGCAACCTCTTTTTGCCTTCCTTGGGAAAGCGTTCCAACTCGAAATCGGTATAGGGCTTGAGCCACGGGTCACGTCCAAGCCGCGATTGGAAGGAGATTGAGTATTTCTCGGGCGGCACGCCGGCCTTCTGCACGAATGCGTTGACGGTTTTGAAGCACTGCGCCCTGTAGCAGGTCGCATGGGCCGGGCTGGGTTCGAGGCAACAATTCTCGGAACACAGGCAATGCCGGCCGGTAGGGTCGGATTTTCGGAGGTGTCTCTCGGGCAGGCCGTGAAAACTGAACAGCAGGTGATCGTATCCTTTCGCGAGATAATCCTGCGCGCTGGCCACCAACGCCGCGATATACTGAAGGTGATCATAGAACGGGGGTTGGACCACAACCCGGGTGCCGGGTGCGCAACGGGCGGCCACTTCCTTGACCCGAACCACAGCTGTTTCATAGCTCGACATCGCGTAGTGCGGAAACAGCGGGATCAAAAGGAACTCGTCGACTCCCTGGTGGGCCAGGCTCTCGACGGCCGGTTGAATGCCTGGGCTTTGATAGCGCATCGCCAACTCGACCGGAATGTTCACCCGCGCCTGCAATTGTGCCCGCACTCTCTGGCTGATGGCCACCAGGGGAGAACCTTCCGGAGTCCAGACTTTCTGGTAGGCATGAGCCGACTCCTTCGGCCGCTTCGGCAGGATCGCAAATTGCACCACGGCAAACCGAACAGGCCAACTCACGTCCAGCACGCGCGGGTCCATCAGGAACTCGCGCAAATACTTCCGCACATCGTGCTCCGACGGAGAATCGGGCGAACCCAAATTTAACAGCAGGATCCCTTTGTTCATATCGCGGCGGGCAGTTCCCGCCCCGCCTTCACAGCCGGGTTACGATAGAATTCACCGACCCGTTCGGCAATGTTGCACCCGGAAACAATCGAATCGCTTAATGAAATCCCGTCACGGTAGTGTCCCGCAAGGAAGAAACCAGGGGCCGTTCTTTCAATGTCATTCATGAGCGCTCGATAGCGGCCGTACCCGACGACGTATTGTGGGATAGCCCGGGGATAAAAGACGCTATGCTGAAACGTGGGCTTTCCTCGGACACCAAGCAGAACCTGCAAATCCCGGCAGGTCAGTTCTTGCAATTGCTGAGGAGGTAACCCGGCCAACTCGGGATAACGTTCGCCGCCTACGTAGCTTGTCAGCGTCAAATGGCCTTCCGGCGCCCGGTTTGGGAACAACGCCGAGGAAAAAATCGTGCCGAGAATCTTGAACCCCTCGACCCGCGGAATGAGCATGCCGAAGCCCTGGCACCGGTGGGCCACGTCCTGGCGGCGAAATCCCAGCACCACGCTTGCTACGGGCGGATATCGGATTTCGGAGAACACCCGGAGATCGATTGGAGTTTTGGTTTCCAACCCCAGTTCGGCCAGTCGGTAAGCAGTCCCGCAAAAGATGACGGCCGAGTGTTCGGCCCGCGCAGGCGCGCCGTTTTCAGACAGTTCGAGAGTCCAGGCCGATTCGGTTTGCGTTACGCGCGCAACTCGAGTGTTCAGGTGAAGCTCTTCCGACAACTCTGCGGCAAGCTTTTCAGGAAGCACCTCCAAACCCTGGTCAAAAGAAAGTTTCCCGGCCCGGTCCTTTGCCACTTCGCCACGTTTCCTGCGTTCGCGAGCGCCCAGGATTTGTCCCTTGATCAGGGAACCGTAACGGTCCTCGAGTTGTTTGAGTTTGGGAAAGGCCTGCGGCACCGAGAGCTTGTAAGGGTCGCCGGCGTAAACACCCGCAACCAGGGCGTCAATGGCGTGGTCCAGGAATTCCTGCCCCAGCCGGCGGACGACGAATTCGGCAATCGATTCTTCCTTGCCATCCCGGCGCGGAGCCACGAAAGGCTCTCGCAAGACTGCCAATTTGGCTTTCGCGCTGAAGAGTTCTGTGGTGAAGAAGCCAAGCGGCGAACCCGGCATTTCAATCGGCCGGCCGTACCTGACGACGTACCGCGCTTCGGCTTTGGGATCCGGATCAACGCGGCGCTGCTCGAGCCCCGCGTCTTTCACCAGTTGCCCGATTTTGGGCGAAGTCTCGAGGATGGTGTTCGGGCCGAATTCAGCAAGATACCCGTCCCGGTGCAACGATTGAATGACGCCTCCAACCCTTCCACTGGATTCATAGACGCTGACCGGGATCCCCTGCCGCTTGAGGTAAAAGGCCGCCGTCAGCCCGGTGATGCCGGCCCCGATGATCGCGACTGAGCTCACTCTAAATTGTGCGCGAATGCTTGCGCTCGCCGACCGGAGCCAGGGTGTTGTCAAAGCTCATCGCGATGTTGCGAATGAACAGGCGACCGGTGTCGGTCACCTCCAGCCCCGTGGGGGACCTGCGGACCAGGCCGTCGGACTCGAACGGCGCCAGCGACTCGATTTCCCGCTCGAAATGGGCTCGAAAATCCACTCCCAGCCGCTGGGACATCGCGGCATAATCGAGCGAGAGATCGCACATGACGCGCATGATGGTATCCCGTCGCAGTTTATCTTCTTCGCTGACGATGTAACCGCGCGCCAGCGGAACGCGGCCGGCGTCCAATGCGCCATAGTACTTCACAAGATCCTTCTCATTCTGCCAGTAGGCATCGGGAATCTGCGAAATCGAGGACATCCCAAACGCGTAGATGTCGGCTCCCGCCCGGGTGCTGTAGCCCTGGAAATTGCGCTGTAATTGCTTTCGGCTTTGCGCCACCGCCAACTCGTCGCCGGGCCGGGCGAAATGATCCATGCCGATATACACGTACCGGTTGTTCTCGGTCAGCCGCTCAATGACGATTTTGAGCAACTCGAGTTTGACCTCGGGTGAGGGCAGAATCTTTTGTTCGAGAATCTTCTGCGCCGGTTTGACCCAGGGCACGTGGGCGTAGCTGAACACGGCCAACCGGTCAGGCTGCAAGGAAAGCACGGCGTCCAAAGTGCGATGGAACGACTCGACTGTTTGATGGGGGAGGCCGTAAATGAGATCAAAGTTGACGGATGAAAATCCCAGTTCGCGAACCCAGCCCAGCACTTCCTCGGTCATCGCGCGCGGCTGGATGCGGTGCACCGCTTCCTGCACGTCAGGATCGAAATCCTGCACTCCGAGCGAGGCGCGGTTGAACCCGGCGTCCCGCAAAGCCGCGATGTGATCGCGCGAGAGACGGCGCGGGTCGATTTCAACGCCGGCCTCGTAACCCTCCGCGAATTTGAAATGCTTGTGAATGATTTCGCCCAGCCGTCGAATCTCATCCGGGCTGAGGAAAGTGGGTGAGCCCCCGCCCCAATGGAGTTGGACCGCTTTTCGGCGCGGATTGAGCAATGTGCTCATTTGGGCGACCTCTTTTTCGAGGTAATCCAGGTATGTTTTGCCCTGGTTATGATTGAGGGTAATGACAGTCGTGCATCCGCAATACCAACAAAGCGTCTCGCAAAACGGAATATGGAAATACAACGACAGGTCCCGCTCCGTCCGGTTGTTTTCCAGGATCCGCTCGGCCAGTTCCGGCCACTTGAGCGACTCGCTAAATTTGGTCGCCGGTGGATACGAAGTGTAGCGGGGCCCCGCCACATTGTATTTCTTTACCAGGTCCAGATCGACCGTCAGTTTGCTCATAAACGAAACTTGCCAACCGTCTCAACCAGGGCCGCGATATTCTCAAGCTTTGCGCCCGGCGGCACCCCATGGCCGAGGTTAAAGATGTGCCCCGCCCTGCCCTTCATCTCGGCCAGGATGCGCCGGGTCTCGGCAGCCACTGCTTCGGGGCGGGTCGTTAGCAAAAACGGGTCCAGGTTGCCCTGCACTGCGATGTTGCCCGGCAACGCCGACCGCACTTCGGCCAGCCGCACGTTCCAATCTACACCCAAAACCTGCGCGCCGGTAGCCACCAAATCGCTCCAGTTGCCATGAACACCTTTTGCAAAAACAATCACCGGCACCTGCCCCCGCAGTTCGGCCACGATCTCCCGAATCCAGCCGGCTGAAGCGGCGCCAAAATCTCCGTCCGAAAGCGTCCCGCCCAGGCTGTCGAAAATCTGCACGACGTCCGCCCCGGCCGCGATTTGCATCTGCAAGAATCCCGCGACGGCGCGCGTCAGCTTTTGCATGAGCCGGTTGAACAAGGGTCGGTCCTCATAAAAGAGCGCCTTGGCCTTCCCGTATTCCTTGACGCCTCCGCCCTCGATCATGAAGTTTGCGAGTGTCCACGGCGACCCCGCGAAACCAATCAGTGCCGTCCGGGTTTCCAAGCCGGCTTTGATCAGCGTCAGCGCCTTCGCGACGTAATCGAGGCGCTCGTTGACCCGCCCCACATCAAGACGATCCACGTCGGCTGCCGAGTTTATCAGGAATTCCATTTCAATTCCGCCACGGTCGCGGAATTGGTAAGCCTGCCCCAAGCCTTCGGCCACAACCAGGATGTCGCTAAAAAGAATTGCGCCATCGAAGCCGAATCGGCGCACCGGTTGGAGGGTTACTTCAGCCGCCAGCTCCGGCGTCTGCACCAACTGCACAAACGTGTGCTTCTCCTTCAACGCCCGGTATTCCGGCAACGCGCGCCCGGCCTGGCGCATCAGCCAAACCGGCGGCCGATCCACTGGCTGGCAGGCGCACGCTCTGAGAAAACGATCCCGGTTGGATAACTGCCCGGAAGCCGAGGTGGGATCGGACGCGCAACGGCGAGAGTCCTCCCCAAGCCGTTTCGCCGATTGGACTGTGCTGCTCATGCTGTTTAGATCAGCGACCTCGAACTTGCCATTTAGGACCGCGTCTGATCGCTTAAGAATTATTAGGTTAACAGCATAAACTGCAAGGGGTCAACGACTGTACCTTTTTTGTCCTTTTAACGCCAATACTTGACCACCCTGCCTGCCATTGTTGGTCTCCCTTCCATGTGCTATCCTGCATCAGGCCACAAATGCAGCAATCCAGCCGACTTTCCAGTTCCAGGTCGATTCTGACACGACGCAGGTTTTTGCTGGCCACCCTCCTCTGCGCGCCTGTCCTCGCAGTGGCGGACGCCAAATGCGTCGAACCGGAATGGATCAAGGTACGACGGCTACGCCTCAACAGTAAAACTCCCACTCATCGAGTAGTGCACTTCACCGATGTGCACCACAAGGGCAACCGGGATTACCTGCTGAAAGTCGTCGATCAAATCAATGCGCTTTCACCAGACTTCGTCTGTTTTACCGGCGATTTAATCGAGGAAGGCAAACACTTGCCGGAAGCCCTCGAACTGCTGGGCCGAATAAAATCCCCTCTCTACGGTGTTCCAGGAAATCATGATTATTGGAGCAAGGTGCCTTTTGCTGGAATTGAAAAGACCTTTTCGGCGAGTGGAGGAGCGTGGCTCTTGGATGAGATCACAGTAACTGCCGACGGGCAGTTTTCGATCACCGGCGCCGCTTTTTTCACCTTCAAAAAGCAGCCGCTCGCAATCGATCCACGCCGCCGCAACATTTTCCTGATGCATTACCCAGCGTGGATCGAAAAGCTTGCCGGCCAAAAGATCGACCTGGTGCTCGCCGGCCATTCTCATGGCGGACAAGTCCGCCTGCCCTTCTACGGCCCGGTGTTCGTTCCGTTCGGCGTCGATCGATACGATCTCGGACTATTCCGCACAGCCGCAGGTCCACTTTACGTCAACCCCGGCATCGGCTGGTTTCCCTTGCCAATCCGGTTCAACTGCCGACCCGAAATAACGGTGTTCGAGATGTAAGTTGGTGCTGCGGTTGACCTTTAGCTGGCTCGCAGCGATTCCTGATCAGCTGGGGTGCGCCAAACGAAGCGTTACCCGCAAGGGGTGAATCGTCGGGAAAATTGATTGGCCTTAGGCCCCGCGCCTACATACCATTCGCACCTGAAAACTCCGTGGACGGATTCCCCGTGGGCCACGGTGTCAGGAACCTGAAAACGACACGGCTCAGCCGTGTGACTATACAAAACCACCATGAAATCAAACTGCTCCGTGTTAACGGGACGGATCGTCCGAAAGGCGGCTCTGTGCCTCACAGCCTGGCTGATGTGCTCCGGCCATGTTTTTGCCGAAGACGCACCCAAGCCTGATGATCCCAAAAAGAAATTGTGGGATAGCGTCGCGTCAGTCGACCTTACACTTACCCGCGGAAATAGCCGCAGCTTCCTGGGAACGGTGAGCGTCAACACAAAACGAAAATGGGAATTCGACGAACTCCTCCTGGGTGGAGCGGCCGGCTATGGCAATTCGAGCGCCAAGAACTCATCGGGCCAGGATGTCACGACTGAAAATCAGGACTATCTGAGAGGCTTCGCCCAGTTCAACCATCTTTTCAGCGAACGGTTCTACAGCGGTTTGCGCGTTGAAGGCCTGCACGATAACGTCGCCGGTATCAATTATCGTCTCACCGTCAGCCCTCTGGCCGGCTATTACTTTATCAAGCAAACCAACACCCTCCTCAGCGCCGAAGCCGGACCGACCCTGGTGGACGAGGAACTGGCCCACAAAACCAGCACTTACCTGGCCTTCCGCGCCGCTGAACGGTTTGAATACAAATTCGATAGCGGCGCAAAAATTTGGGAAACCGTAGAATGGATCTCGCAAGTCGACCGTGTCGAAAACTGGATCCTTAATGCTGAAGTTGGGGTCTCCGCGCCGATCACCAAAGCAATCGATGCTCGCCTGATGGCCCAGGACACATACAACAACCGCCCGGCGTCTGGCCGCCTGAAAAACGACCTGAAACTCCTGGCCGGCATCGGCTACCGTTTCTAGAGGATCGTACCGTTGGCCGCCACGGCGCGTTCCGGCCCGCTGCCTTGGCGGCTGCACGGCGGGCGTGCACCTGCCTTCCCATTGAGTCCGATTGGGCCTCCGCGGCTTACAGCTTAGGCACCCTAATCCAAAACCCTAGGTAAGGATTAGGGTGCCCCCCTGATTGTCATCATTTCGAGTCCCACGTAATTTGCTTTCATGCAGACAACGTATGTTAGGCAGGTTACGGAGGTCAAAAGAACAGTTAATGCTGCCAGCAGGACCGCCCCGCCTGCCCCCGACGTTCCTGCTCGCGCCCGCCCTTCGCTTTTCAAGGCCCGCCCCACCCCGCAAGGCAACGCCGACCGCGGCTTAATCGAGGCGCTAATCGGATCAAAAGTTTTTCAGGAATACGAAAAGGCGTTTACCGAAGCCACCGGAATGCCCGTGGCGCTGCGACCGGTCGAGACCTGGCAATTGCCGCATCACGGGCGGCGCAACGAAGGCCCCTTTTGCGCTCTGATCTCCCAGAAAAGCCGGGCCTGCGCGTCATGTCTGTCGATGCAGGAAACCCTGTCCGAACTCGCCACGGAGGAGGCGCGCACGCTGGGCTGTCCCAACGGCCTGTGCGACACGGCGGTCCCGGTCCGGCTCGGGGATCGGTTGATTGGTTTCCTTCAAACCGGCCAGGTGTTCCGCAAATCGCCGACCGAAAACCAATTCGAAAAGGCGGCCCGGCAAGCTGCCGAATGGGGAGTCGATGCCGACAGGGACACGTTGCGTCGAGCTTATTTTGCAACCCGAATTATTCCCGGCAAACAACATGAAGCCACGGTGAAATTGTTGACGATTTTTGCTCAGCACTTGTCAATGTTGAGCAACCAGGTGGTTGTGCAACAGGAACACGCCGAACCGCCAGTCATCACCCGGGCCAAGGAATTCATCCAGGAACACCAGACCGAAAACCTGCGCCTGGGGCACGTCGCGAAGGCTTGCAACACCAGCACCTTTTATTTCTGTAAAATGTTCAAAAAGGTGACCGGCATTAATTTCACCGACTACTTGTCACGCGTGCGGATTGAGAAATCCAAGAACCTCCTGCTCAATCCAAATCTGCGCGTCAGCGAGATCGCGTTCGAGGTCGGGTTTCAGTCGCTCACGCACTTCAATCGAGTCTTCAAAAAAATCCTGGGCCAATCGCCGACTGAATACAGAATACAGCTCTTGGGAACGCGCTAGGCGGCGGGTTCAACAGGTTTGAAAAGTGAGGTCTAAAGCCGGGCGGAAACCGGCTTCGGGTGCCGTCGGAATGTTCCGTAGTTTCTTCCTCGAGAGGCAAAGCTATTTTAATTGCACCCCGCCGCAGAGGTGCACTTCCAGGCCAAGTTTTGCCAGGGTGGCGGCTTTGATCCGGCAGGCGCGATGCGCTTGCTTCCTGGAGGGAGCATAAACCACCTGGAGATGATTCGACTTGTGACGCGCCATCATTTGGTCGCGGGTGATTCCATCGAGCACCGCATGCATGATCGGCCATTGCGGCGTGGTTTCGCGCCAACGCCGTTCCGTTTCTTTCTCCGGCAAGCTCACGACCTCGGCCACGCCAAGGTCACAATGCAATTTCCCGCCCATAACAAAAACCCGGCTCCAGACAATATGCCCCGGTTTGGAGACACCTTTGATGGTGCCGCCGCCCAGGCGGAAATACATCGGAGGCTGCCGCTCGCTGACGGCTCCTTTGAATTGCCCAACAAGGTGCGCGGGCGGGACCGCGCCCGAAATCAGGAAAACCCAAACGTAATCGTTGATGCCATGACCTCTATAATGCTGGCCCCAGCGCAAATCATGCAGCGTGTTTTCGGGCGGGAAACCCAGTTGATTCCACAATCGATTGGTTACCAACCCATCCAGGCCGGCGCATTCGTCGACTTCATTGAAATGGGGCAGCGCTTCGCCAGCAAACAGGATCCGGTTGGAACCCGCCGCCTTGACCGGCGGCCTGTCCACGTTGTTGAGCAAGCCCTCGACCAGGTCGCTGGCCGGCGCAAGATCCTTGAGCCCTTGCTGGTACTGAATGCCAATGGTTGAGCAGCCGAACTCATCCGCCAACCGCACCGCCGCCACGTACATTTTGCATTGTCCCAAGGTCTGAGCCTCGGTGAGCTCCTGTTCTTCGTCGCTGCCCCATCGGAACGTCATGCCCTTCTTCACCAGCCAATCCAGCACGTCTCGGGCCTCGGCATCGCTAACTTGCTGCATCGCGGCGTAGAGGCTTGATTGGCTCAAACGCTCTTTGAATACGCCCGTGGGATTAAGCAATTCATCGGGGATGATGGCGTTAAACATGCCCATGCAACCTTCGTCAAACACGCCCATGATCGCTTTTTGCGTCTTGAGCCGCAAAGCGGCTTCTTCGGCGATCTCCTCATCTTCCCCCGGTAATTTGAGGAGACTCAGGTCCCGGACGTGGCTCTGGTCATGGGTGATGGTCCCCTGCGCAAGCCATTGTTGAAGCCCGTCCCGGAAGAACCGGTCGCTGAAATCCTCGCTCCAAAGGGTGCTATAGGGAATGGCAGCTTTGGTCATTGAACCGTTGAGGTTGAGCATACCGACCAGGCCGGGCCAGGTGCCGCTCCAGTTGGCAACGGTCAGAATCGGTCCGCGGTGGGTTGTCAGGCCGGGCAGCAAATGATGGCTGTATTGCCAGACTGATTCGGCCACGATCAACGGCGCGTTGGGATCCATCTGCCTGAACACTTCCAGGCCCCTCTTCTGCGAATCGATAAATCCATGGCGCTTTTTCTCGTCATACGCATGCGCGCGGACAACTTTCCAGCCCTCGGCATTGAGCGCGCGCCCCAGGGCAGCTTCCATTTTGGCCTGTTCGGGCCAGCACTTCTGATTGGCCGAGAGCCGGAGGTCGCCGTTGGAAATGAGATAGACGTGTTTGGGTTTAAGTTGAGATTTCGTCTTCATGCCTGCCAAAGTTTGCGGGTTCTGTTTAACACGGCAGGAAGAGCGCGTCACCTAAAGTTTTGGACCTTGAACCGGCGGGCTGGTATGCGCGCGGGTGAGCCGCTTCCATGTTACAGTTCAGCGCCAGCCATTGACTGCCGCAGCTCGTTTTGCAACTGTGTCGGCCACAACTCTAAGGAACCGACCCGTGGAAATTAAAAAAGCCATCATTACCGCCGCCGGCAAATCCCAGCGGACACTTCCCTTGCAGACGCTGGTCGACCGCGATGGCCAGACCAAGACCGCTCTGCGGATCCTGGTGGAGGAAATCCTAGCGGCGGGGATCGAAGAAATTTGTGTCGTGGTCAGTCCGGGCGATCAGTCGGCCTATGCCGCCGCAGCGGCGGGTTCAGGAGGCCGGCTCCAATTCGTCGAGCAGAGTTCGCCTCTTGGCTATGGCCACGCAGTTTTTTGCGCGCGCGATTTCGCCGGCGGCCAACCGTTTCTCTTACTGGTCGGCGACCATTTGTACGTTAGCGGCGCGCCTAAACGTTGCGCGCAGCAATTGGTCGAAATCGCCTCGGGAGAAAATGCCGCCGTGTCAGCTGTCCAATCGACCCATGAAAGTAAGCTGCCGTACTACGGCGCCGTCGGAGGCCACCTGGTCGCCGGCCGAAAGGGAGTTTACGAGATTTCCAAAGTCGTCGAGAAACCCACGCCGACCGAGGCCGAGCAGACGCTGATTGTGCCGGGCCTGCGGGCCGGCCATTATCTCTGTTTTTTTGGAATGCACGTGCTGACATCCGCAGTCATGGAGTTGCTCGAGCAGGATCTGGAACAGGCCCGAGGCGCGTCGGTTCCGTTGAGTTCCGCCCTGGGCAAACTGGCCGGCCGCGGACGCTATCTTGCGTGCGAACTCTCCGGCCGGCGTTACGATATCGGGGTCAAGTACGGGTTGCTGACAGCGCAACTGGCCATCGCCCTGGATGGCAAAGACCGTGAAGAAGTCATGAGCGGCATGCTCGAACTGCTGGTGCGGCGGGAATCCAAATAATTCTGCTCGCGTATGGCCGACCTGATCCGAATCATTACCTCCAGCGATCCCGCGTGGCGCGACCAATCGCTTGAAAGCGCCTGCTCCGGCTTGTCGGTTCAGGAACTCTGCCGTCAATGCGACGCCCTCGAAGCGTTCCGTGTCCGGAATGAAAATCTCTACGAACGAGTTCGCGCGCTCTTCTTTCTTTACGCGATTCACCGCTTCCATTTGCCTCTCAAGCTCGCCTCCAATGCGGACGCGGCGCAAAAGAGCCTGATCCCATTCGCCGGCTACGAACACCTGCTCCAGAGAAGGTTCGAGGAAGCTATCGCCCACTTCCTGGCGGTTGAAAAGGCGGCCGGCCCGAGCGACGCCATTTGCAGCGCCCTGGCGGCAGCTTACCACCGGCTTGCCTTCCAAACCCTGGCGGACCAGGTCCGGCGCAGTGTTCGTTCCGTGCGCGGCAATCAGTGGATGTTTCGAATGGGCCATCCGGCCGACCAACCGTTGCGCGTGCGCCCGGAGTTGCTTCAGCGCAGCCACCTGGATGGTTCTTACCCAATTTTGCGCGAATGCACCCCGGTCCGCATGGACCTGACGCATTGCGGCTGGAGCGACATTTTCTTT
>DATGLT010000284.1:0-44119 GCA_035294005.1 Verrucomicrobiia bacterium | reverse complement strand
GGAATCACCGAATCCAGCCCGGCTTGCGCGGTTACGTCTTCGAAGTGAAATTGGCCAAGATTCCTGTACAGAGCATTTTTTCCGTTGAGATTGCAAAAAAAGATATCGGGCAAGCCGTCGTTGTCGAAGTCGCCCACGGCGACGCCCGATCCGTTGTACAAAACGCGGTTAGCCGCGCCGGTTTGCTCATCAATGCTGTTCGTGAAGGTGATGCCCGTGGCAGAGGAAGGCATAAGGGAAAACCCGGTTCGGCCTTCCGTTGGGACGTTCAGTTGTGTCCAGCGAAACCCGTGTTCCTGATGCCAATCAAGGACCGCGGCACAGCTGTCCATGATCGGGAGGCTGAGGACCACGGCCAGCCCGGCGCAGCAGCACCGTTCTAACAATGGGCGCAGGCGTGAAGTTTCAGCAGGAGAGCCGGAAGCTCTTCGGTTAGCACGGACGGGCATCCCACTCAGACTATCAGACATGAGGAGACCGTGAAAAGTTCCAAGCCAAAAAAGAAACCGGGCCGTGAAGGCCCGGTTTCTGTGGAGGTGAAGCTGCTACAGCTTAGTGGGTCCGGTAGAACTTGGCTCCGGCAGCCACATTTTCAGTAACACTATTGGTCGTAGTCGTTACATTGGTCCATGGACCGGTGATTGAAGTGGCGGTCTGCAGAGCGCCGTTGTCCCAAGTGACGGTAATCTTGCCACCCGAAACACTGGCATGCAATGTCCCGCCGCCAACGGGCGCCGTCTCGACGATGGTCGTGAGAGCTTTGCCTGAATTCCCCGTGTTGTAGAGCGCGGTAATCTCACTGGGCGAAAGCGGCCGGTTCCACAACGCAAGCTCATCCATGAGGCCCGTGTTGAATTCGGGATTTGCGTCCGGCCCCAAAAGGCTGGTCGTCGGGTCGGTGTTGAGCCGAGCGCCAATCGACAGCCAGGGGATATCCGGCGCGGCAATCGAGCCCGAATAGACCGTTGAGCCCGATAGCTGGCCGTCAACATAGACGCGCACTTGCGCTCCGTCAGCGGTGAAGGACACGTTATGCCACCCCGACACTGGGACGGGCTGGGTGCCGGTGACCGTGAAGATGTTGGCTGCAACACCAATGCCGGCCTCCGGGAACATGTTTTGCGTAGTCGCGTCGTAGACGAGTGTGAGTTCGAACGCGCCGATGATGTGAGTGCCGCTGCCGCCCTGGACGTACAGGTTGGGTTCGGCGTTTTGAATCAGCGCGACGTTGCCGCCAGGCGATGTGCCGTTGAAGTTCACCCAAACGGAAGCGCCAATGCCGGCGCTGGCTTTGGCGTAGTTGCTGACAAACATGTAGGTGTTGGCGTCGAAAGAATAGGCGTTATTGACCTTTCCAGGCACCCAGGTTCCGCCCCCGGAGGTGTAGATGGTAGCCGGCAGAGGCGATCCATTCGTAGCCGAGTTGGCCGCGTTGGTGCCTGCCGTTTCATCGAACTTGAAGTAATCCACCAAGCCATCCTGGATGTTAAACTTCGAGATCCACACAGAGGCATTGGCGCTGACGGTGCTGCCGGCAGGACTAAATATGGCAACACTGTAGACCCCGACATCCGCCGGGTTCAGAGGATCAATCTTTAGCGTCGAGGTAGTCGCGCCGCTGATGTCTCCACCGTTCTGGATCGGGATGCCGTTCTTGCGCCATTGATACGTGAGGTTCTGTCCGGTGACCCCAACGCTCAAGGTCACGGCGCCGCCGGCCGCTCCAACGGTTGGCCCAAGATCCTGTGTGATTTGAGGAGGATTGCCAGGGTTTGGAGCGTTCAGCACCAACTGGATGGCGTTCACGCCCTGGGCGCGGCCGTCAGCCGCTGCGTCAAGAACGTTAACCACCAAAGTTATGTTGCTATTAGCGTCAGGAGAAACGTTGTCAAATCGCACGAAATCCCCGATCGCGGGAGCTGCTGGGTTGGTACTCGTCGATCGATAGAAGCCCGGGGCAGCATTGTATTCTTCAGAGGCCAGGATCCGCATGTAAGCTGTCTGGGCGGGTGAGTTGGTGATTGAGTATTTCGCAGTATTTCGGTGTGTGGGAGGCGCGACGGCGTAAACAAGAATGGCGTGCTTCCCAGGTGGGACATTGCCAAACGTATACACGTTGTCAGCGGGTGGCGAGCCCCCGCCGCCTGCACCTGACAGGCCGTTGAGCATTCTCTCAGTGGGCGTTGCCGTGCCGACACCAGCGCCCCAGGTACCCGAGGTCGCGTATGTGAATGTGATGGTGCTGGCATTGTTTGAACTGTCGGTAAGGACATCTGGAACATTAGAACCGTCACCCGTAGTCCCTGAGTTGTTGGTAACAGTATTCCAGTACGCCTGCTGTTGAACGCCGGCGATGTCGTTAGTCAGCATTGCCTCACCTGAGCCGTTAGCGTGGTTATTGTCGCCGTAGAACTGCACCCCGACGCTAGTCGTTGTCGCGGGTGTGAAAATAATGGCATGAACTGGGGCACTGGTTTGACACCCGACAATCTGGACGGCATAGACGTTGGTCGCGTTCGCGGCCGTAATCGGGTCCGTAGTAAATGTTGGTTGGGTCCCTCCGGCAGCTGGTTGACCATTAATGGTCCATTGCAGCGGCCACGGACCATTAACCGTGGTCAGGAATTGCGCCGGAGATCCGGCGAGCACCGGTGTGTCAACTGGCTGACTGATAAAAGCGGCTTTGCTGCAATCGGCCTGAGACGTAATCGCCAGGAACTGCACTTCGGCCACTTGCATACAGCAGCCGTTGGTTTGAGCCGTCTGAACCACCGTCCAGCGGTAGCTCTTATACGAGCTCATGTTCTCAAAGTAAAAATACCTCCAGAAATACCGATTCGTGATCGCCGCAATATTCGGAATGTCGGCAACCAAAGTCCAATTGCCGTCGGTATAGTTGGTGATGGTGTCGTTGGACCCCTCGATGGTCACGTGGGCGGGATCGCGCTCCGGCCCGTCATTCGCCGTTTCCAGGCCCATGCCGATGATCGTGGTGTCCCCAACCGAGGGCGTCACGATGAACCCTGCGGTTTTCGCGTCGTTGGCCATGTCAAAGTTCAGGTACTTGGCCTGCGTTCCGTCGATCGCATTTTTGACGTTTTCAGTCGCCGGGCTGTTGGCCGAGGAGGCAATGATTGGGTCACTGGGAACCACGACGTTCTTTGGCGCGCCCGAGCCGAGGAACTGAACTTCGGCCACCTGCATACAGCAACCGTTGGTGAGGGCCGTTTGCAGAACCGTCCACCGGTAGTGCAAGTACGGTTGCACGTTCGGGAACAGGTAAGTCCGGGAGAAATACCGATTCGTGATTGCGGGGATGTTCGTAATCGCGGTAATGAGGGTCCAGGTCCCATCAGTATAGTTCGTGATCGTCGGATCGTTGGAACCTTCGATGGTGACGCTGGCAGGATCCCGTTCCGGCCCATCATTGGCGGTTTCGATCGTCATCCCGTTGATGAGGGTCGCGCCAACCTGCGGCGTGAAGGCAAAACCAGCCGTTTTCGCGTCGTTGGCCATGTCAAAGTTCAAGTACTTGGCCTGGGTTCCGTCGATTGCGTTCTTGACGTTTTCGGTCGCCGGGCTGTTAGCCGAAGAAGCGAAGATTTCGTCCGAAGGCTGGGCGACGTTTTTCGGCAGGGCAGTGCCCAACAATTGGACCTCCGCCACTTGCATACAGCACCCGTTGGTGAGCGCCGTCTGCAGCACCGTCCAGCGGTAGCTGGTGTAGGCTGCGTAGTTTGTGAAGAAGTAAGAACGAGAATAATACCGGTTGGTCACAGCCGGCATGGTGACCGTTGCGATCGTCGTCCAGGTGCCGTCGGTATAGTTGGTGATCGTGTCGTTCGAACCTTCGATCGTCACAATGTAGGGGTCGCGCTCCGGCCCGTCGTTGGCCGTCTCCATCGCGATACCCTGGACCCAAGTGGCGCCGACCTGCGGCGTCACGATGAACCCCGCGGTTTTCGCGTCATTGGCCATGTCAAAGTTCAAGTACTTGGCCTGCGTGCCGTCGATGGCATTTTTGACATTCTCGGTTGCCGGGCTGTTTGCCGACGACGCGATAATGGCGTCGGACGGCTGAAGAACATTTTTTTGAGCGTACTGCCCGTAGGCAGCCCCCGTCAGGAATCCAGGAATAGCCAGGGCCATGCCCAGCCATTTCCTGAAACGTGGGGATTGAAGTTTATTTCTCATTGTGAGTTGGGTGAGGTGTTACTGGGTTGTTTTGTGTTACGGATTTGGCCGTCTCTGCAGATGGCCGTTGTTTGTTTTCTGCCGAGCAAACCCACGGCTGGTCACGGTGTCAGCCTGGGGTTTGCAAATTGTGCGATGGGATGGCGGGGCGAAGGGCTGATCAAGGCCGATATTCATGCGAGCGACTGCGATCACGAACGGGGGACAGGAGGTCATGGTAGCTGCCACGACCTCCATCACCCGATCACTACTCGGCGGCGCTGCCCCGTGATGAGCAGTTGTCCGCTTCGATATTAAAGGCGTCAGGCAAATGCTGATTCCGCCAACTCATTCAGTGATTTAGTTATTCTTTTGTTCGAAGCCCGCGCAGACACGTCTCCGGCGCTGGGCACACTTAGGCTTCAATGAACAGGCGACAAACCCCGGAAAGGTCCGCCAACTTTTTTTAAAAAAATTCTTGTCCTTTTGGCGGTAGTACCGCGAACTGGTCCTTGTGCCATGCCCGCCCGTTCCGCCTGAATCACATGGGTGCAGATAAAATCACGCGCATTCTCAACCAATTGAAGGACGGCGAAGACCGGCAAAGCGAGGAATTGGTGGTGGCCCTGTATAATGAGCTCAAGGAGTTGGCACGGCGCAAGATGCTCAATGAATCCCTCAATCATACCCTCCAGCCTACGGCGCTGGTCCACGAAGTTTGGCTGCGGCTCATCATCCCCAATCGAACCCGTTGGCAGAACCGCGCCCATTTCTTTTCGGCCGCCTCCGAGGCCATGCGCCGGATCCTTGTCGATCATGCGCGGCGCAAGCACCGCTTAAAGCGGGGCGGAACCGCCGAACACGAACCCGTCGCGGAGAGCGCGCTCACCCTGGCCGTCCCCCCTGAGGAATTAATGGCCATTGATGAGGCCCTGGACGAATTGGCGAAGGAAGACCCGCAGGTTGCAGAACTGGTCAAACTCCGATACTACGTCGGCATGACCATGCCCGAAGCCGCCACGGCGCTGGGACTGGCCCACCGAACGGCCGAACGCCTGTGGACGTTTGGTCGCAGTTGGCTGCGCAATCGCGTTCGTGCCTCGCTCAAACTACACGACCCGCCCGGCTCCTAAGCTGCAGGACGCTTCACAGAATCCTCCCACTCAGGCGCATTAGACTTATTAGCCGTTGTTGTACAACGCGTTATACATTAGATTCGCACGCCGCTCCGGTTTACCTGAGGGGCGGCATTGCGCGTTCTATCCAAAGAAATTAAATGCAAGGAATTACCTTGTCTTTTGGTTTGCATTCGCTAAAGTGTTCCCGTTCCCAGCTTATGGCTCCGCAGATGAAGCTATCTGACTAAGATTTTTTCCGCGTTCCTGAAGACCTCGTTTGAACACGCCGGCTGTTGTTCCAGAGAACGCCAAATCCATGCAGAGCAGTTACAAGATCCCCCTCGAACGGGAATTGTTCGTCCAGGCGCTAGAAAAATCAGGCTCGCCTGCGCGCTCGGCCTTTCTTGATTCGGCTTGCGGCGACAATCCTGAAATGAGGCGCCGCGTGGAGGAATTGCTGGAGGAAGCGGCTTTGCTGGACGGATTCCTGTCACAACCGGTTTGGAATCCGGAAGCCCATCAGGCCAATGGGAAGAATGCCGGCAGGGATTCTTCACCCAAACCCGGCGACTTGATCCAGCATTATAAGATTTTGCAGCCGCTGGGGGAGGGAGGTTGCGGGGTTGTGTTTCGCGCCCGGCAACTTGAGCCCCTGCGGCGCGAGGTGGCGCTTAAGGTTATTAAGCTGGGGATGGACACCAAGGAAGTGATTGCCCGGTTCGAAGCGGAGCGCCAGACGCTGGCTTTGATGGACCACCCGAATATAGCGAAGGTCTTTGATGCAGGCGCAACGCAGTCGGGAAGGCCTTTTTTTGTCATGGAATTGGTGCGCGGCGTACGGCTGACGGACCACTGCAATCGCCAGCGCCTCAATGTCCGGCAAAGGCTGGAGTTGTTCGTCCAGGTTTGTCAGGGGGTCCAACACGCACATCAAAAGGGCATTATTCACCGGGATATCAAGCCTTCGAACATCCTGGTGGCGCGCCATGGCGGCCAGGCGGTCCCGAAGATAATTGATTTCGGCATTGCCAGGGCAACGCGGAGCCCTTTGTCGCGCAGGCAAACACGCATGACGAGCCTGGGACAGGTCATGGGAACCCCGGCCTATATGAGTCCCGAACAAGCGGAGTCCTGTGGACGAGATGTCGATACTCGCAGCGACATCTATTCCCTGGGCGCGCTCCTCTACGAGTTGCTCACCGGCCGGACCCCTTTTGACCAGGAACACCTGCTGGAGGCGACTTCGATTCACACGGAAGATGAGGTTCCTCTTCGTCCCTCCGCCAGGCTGCCGAAGCTTCCGCGGCACGAGCTCTTGGAGTTGGCAAACGAGCGCCGAATGGCCGGGTTGGAATTGGTTCGTTGTCTCAAAGGTGATCTCGACTGGATTTGCTTAAAGGCATTGGATCCCGACCGGAAGCGCAGGTATGCCACCGCAACAGCCCTTGCGCGAGACGTGGAACATTACCTGGCCGACGAGCCAATCCTAGCGCGGCCGCCCAGTCAAGGTTACCGGCTTCGCAAGCTTTTCCGTCGCAAGCGGGCCGTTTTCACCACGCTGGGCATTTTGAGCGTTGTGCTTGTGGCGGCCACAGCGCTCAGCACATGGCTGGCTTTCCGCGCCGAAGAAGCCGAAATGGAAGCGACGATTTCTGCGAAAATCGAATTCCAATTGCGCCGCCAGGCGGAGCGCGAAAGGGAACGCGCCGCGCGCCAAGCCAGGGCTGCCCGACTCAATGAATACGTCGCGGATATCAACCTGGCCCACCAATCCTTGTTGTCGGGCAATTACGCGCGCGCGGTCCAGCTTCTTGATAAATGCGTCCCTTCCCGGGGAATGCTCGACCCGCGAGGCTTTGAATGGCGCTACATTAAGAACCTAGCGAAGGGAGACGAACACACGTCCTTGCCAAAGCGCCATGGCGCCGTGCGCTCGCTCTCAGTTTCACCTGACAACCGCTGGCTTTCGATTGGAACCGGAGACTCGGTTGACATCTGGGATCTCCAAACGGGCAGCCTCCTGCGGAGCTGGCCGATTCACCAGACTTCCACCGCGTTCATTGCAGAAGCGGGCCAGATGGTGGTAGGGACCGCGGAGGATATTCGGGTCGTCGACCTACTCAACGGCACCGAGACGAAGCTGGTTGAAAACGAAGGAGGCTTCGTAGCGGCATCGGCTGATGGCGCACAAGTAGCCGCAGGACTCCGGGAAGGCGTCCGGGTCTGGGATTCGGCAACCTGGAAAGTAAAGGCGGACCTTCCGGGCGCCCGGCCGCCGCTGGCCTTTTCGCCGGATGGTCAAGGTCTGGCGACGGGCACGGGAACGGGGATTGCCATTTGGGACCTGCCCAACGGTACGAAGCGGGTTGTGCTGGAGGCCTCGCAGAGCATGCTACGTCCGCGGCCATGGGATATCCTGGGTTCGACGATGACTTTTGCAGCGGGTGGCAGGCTCCTGGTGACACCTCGCAACCAACCCTGGGAGCAGGGCGGGTGGGGCCTGGCGACGTGGGACACCCAGACCGGAAGCCAGCAGGGGTTTCTTCCCAGCGATCCGGAGCATGTCGAACACACAGGCATAACCGCGTCCCTCGCGGTTTCACCGGATGGAAAGATAGTGGCAAGCGCGAGCATGGACCATTCGCTCCGGCTTTGGGATGTCCAATCCGGCCGCGCCATTGCCGCGCTCCACGGACACTTGAGTGAAGTCTGGGCAGTGGTGTTCTCGCCGGACGGCAAAAGCATCATCAGCGGCGCGAAGGACGGCACTGTAAACTTTTGGCCAATCCCCGAACACTCGAAGGACGACTTTCTTGAAGGTCCATACGTTCCGATCGCTTTTTCAGCTGAGGGCAACCAATTGGCTGTCTTTGATGAAATGCGTTCAGCTGTTGTCTTATTCGACCCCGTCAACAAACGATCCCTTTCCGAAATCAAACTGGACGGATCGCGCCCAAGAGGTCCGTTCCGGGGGTCGAGCTATTTTGGGCTCAGTGCGGATTTCAACGTTGTGGCCCAGGCCACCGAGGCCGGGCACGTCAGGATTACCGACCTGGCGGCCGGCACATCGACCGAGCTCAACACGAGCGCCGTGGAAAACAACCTGGAAATCGAACTCTCCCCCGATGGCCGTCAATTGGTCACAGGCGGTTGGGGCCAGCCCTTTCAATGGTGGGATATACCCAACCAAACCAACGTAAGCCTGGGAACGGGTTGGCGAAAGATGCTGTTCTCTCCACAGGGGATGCTCCTGGGCGTTTCGGAAAAAGATACCGCCGAGATCTTCGAACCCGTCGGGCATTCACGGAAAACTGTTTTGCGCGGGGAATTCAACTTCGGCGACCTGGCGGCATTTTCGCCTGAGGGACACCGGGTCGCCATCGCCTCGAACCCGCTTGCCGCCGAGCAGACCATCGGGATCTGGGATTCGGTGACGGGACAGTTGCTCGGGACCCTGACCGGGCACAAACAAGGGATCCATGGCCTGGCCTTTTCCGCGGACGGCAGGACTCTGGCCAGCAGCAGCGATGACAGCACGATCAAGCTCTGGAATATCGCGACCTTTCAGCAAATGTTGAGCTGGCCGGGGCCGCCCCGGGCGCAGCATATGGTTTTTTCCGGCGACGGCACGATTCTGGCCGTGGAACAACGGGCGGGGAGTCAAAGCGGCGTCCGTTTCTATAACGCCCCGCAGCCGAATGCTGCCGATGCGGGCTACAAGCCGCGGCCGTAGTTGCCCGCGCCAGCAACCCATCTGGTGGAGAAAACGCTTCAACTGAGTAGCATAAGTCCCCGCACACCAAAGCCGCTCAGGCTTGGACAAGGCATGGTTTTCGTAGGAAAATGCATTGTTTTTTGTGGAGCATGCGATTAGATCAGCGACGCGAGTGGAAACGCAAGAGAATGCGGCTGAGGGTCAATGGCGCACGGCGAATTACCGAATTGGCCTGGTGGCGCTTCTGGTCGTTGCGCTGGACCAACTCACTAAATTGTTGGTTCTCAAGTTCCTCGGGTATACGCAGGAGAAAGTCATCATCGACGGTTTTTTTAAGCTCGTCCATTGGGCTAACACCGGAGCAGCCTGGAGCCTTTTTCGAGGGAACAACGACCTTCTCGCCCTGGTTGCCGTGGTGGCCCTGGTGGTGCTGTTTTTCAGCCGACACCATTTTGATTCGCGAACGCTGCTGGGTCAGATTGCTTTTGGACTGATTTTCGGCGGGATTCTCGGGAACCTCATTGACCGGCTGGTTCGGGGACACGTGATTGATTTCCTCTATTTTTTCGTGCAACAACGAAGTGGCGATGTTGGTTTTCCCGCTTTCAACGTGGCGGACAGCGCGATCTGCACGGGCGTGGCACTGGTTTTCCTGATAACGTGGCGAGGCGAGCGAACCCCGGCCCGGGCTGAGCCGGCGACGGGAAATTGATGTCGCGGGAGGACGGCGGCGATGTCGGACATCCCTGAGACTGGAGGTTTCGACGAGCCAAAACCAACCCAGGTTTTGACCATCGAGCGTTCGCGTCCGGGCGAACGGCTCGACTCGTGGTTGCGGTCCGAACTTCCGAATGTCTCCCGAGGAGCCATCCAAAGGCTGATTGAAGAAGGCCATATCCGCGTCAACGGGAACAAGGTCAAGCCCACACACACACCGCGTGCGGGAGATCGAGTCGAGGTGGAGTGGCCCGCGCCAAAATCCTCGAGCGTGCAGCCGGAGGATATCCCGCTTGAAATCCTCTATGAGGATGAGGCATTGCTTGTCCTGAATAAACCTCCGGGCCTGGTGGTGCACCCCGCTTCGGGCCACGAAACCAAGACGCTGGTCAACGCTCTTTTGCATCACTGCCGGGGGAACCTCAGTGGGATCGGAGGCGTCGCGAGGCCGGGAATTGTCCACCGGCTCGACAAGGATACGAGCGGATGCATGGTCGTGGCGAAAAACGACGATACCCATGTGGCCCTTTCAGCCCAATTCGCCAGCCGAAAAGTAGAGAAGATTTACCATGCGATTGTTTGTGGCGAAATGGGCCGCGACCGTGGTGAAATTCACGCGGCAATCGCCCGCCACTCTTCACACCGCAAATGCATGACCGTGGATGAGGAATTCGGCCGGGAAGCGCACACCAGCTACCAGGTGCTACAGCGCCTGCATGGGGCGACCCTGGCCATGGCGCGGCTGCACACCGGCCGCACTCACCAGGTGCGCGTCCATTTCAAATTCCTCGGCTACCCGTTGCTCGGAGATGAGACCTACGGGCATCGCCAGAATCATCGACTCGCGGAATTGACCGGCTACCAGGCGCCGCGCCAAATGTTGCACGCCTTCCATTTGGGGTTTGTTCATCCGCGCACCGGCCGAAAGCTGGGCTTTGAAGCTCCGCAGCCGGAGGATTTCAAGGATGCTCTCGCCGCGCTTCGGCAGTCGGATTGAGGAAGAATACGGTGCTCTCCCCATTGAGCCCGTTTTTTCAGGGGTTAGGTTTTGACCATCGTTCAAAGGCGGCGCTGCCCAAGAGTGCCGGCTTTCTCAACAAAGAACTACGAAAGGCGGTTATGAGAAAACAGTTACTCAGTACAATCATCGCTTGCGCCACAGGCCTCGCGCTCAGCGCTCAAGCACAAAGTTCATCCGGTTCATCCGGTTCAGCGGGCGGATCATCGACCGACCCGTCCAGCAGCAGTAGCGGCACGTCCAGCACCTATCCAGGGTCGACCTCACCTTCCGGTTCGTCGGGTTCCTCATACGGAACCTCTCAAAGCGGGTGGTCGGGACATCAGCACCTCAGTGCAACCGGCAGAATGGCGCATGAAGCGCTCCGCGGCAGCCAGTTGACCGGCGCCGAAATCACCGGCTCTTCGGGCTCTCAGGTCGGAACCATCAGTGACACGATCGTGAATCCAGCGTCGGGCAGGCTGGAATTTGCTGTGATCTCGCTGTCCAGCAGCAGCAGCGGCTCCAGCTCTTCCTCGAGCTCCAGCAGCAGCACGGGAATCAGTTCCTCGGTCTCTTCCAGCAGCGGAAAACAGGTCGCCGTCCCCTGGATGATGCTCCGGCCCTCGTCACAGGGTGCCAGCACTTCCTCGTCGGCAACCAGCAGCAGCTCGAGCGGCAGCCAACAGCAACCCACCTTTGTATTCACAGGTGACGCCAACAAGTTGCAATCGGCTCCGAATTTCGATGCCAATACCGATCTGAGCCAGCCGAGCTGGCGTCAGAGCGTGTTCTCCTACTTCGGCCTCGGCGGCGGTTACTCCGGCACCGGAGCGGCCGAAACCCCTGGCGGCAGCAGCAGCAGCAGTTCGGGACAATCTCAAGGATCCAGCAGCAGCTCGGATAATTCAGGTTCCTCCAGCACAAGCAAATAGCCCTTTGAGTGGTTGAGATCCGGAGCTAGGGATCAGGGTGTTTCGGTCTCTGCCGCTCGGTTAACACACCGCGCCCGGAAATTCATCCGGGCGCGTTTCTTTGTACAGCGAATCAGAACGCGAATCAATCTCAAGTGGCTGGTGCTACCTGAGTTAGCGGTGACAAAGTGTGCCTCCGAATTCGAGCAGCCACGCCCTCGATCTTCGGAAAAGCGGCGAGCTCGTTCAATTGGCCGGTGGCGGGGCAGGAGCGGACTCGGCTTCAATTTTGACAGGGCCGGTTCCCCCAATCAACGCCGTGCCTGAAATATAACGCGTTTGTTGCACGCCCGCGTCTTTTGAGAGATTCGCCCGCAACCTAAGTGCTTGCTCTCTATTCACGGCCAATGACGTCTCGTTAGACGTCCCCAGCGCAGGCGCCAGCGTCCCGGAAAACACGACGCGCTGTTGAGAAGTGCGGTTGGTGCCGACTACCTGAAAAGAGTACTTGTCAGATGGCATTTGCATTTGGGTCTGTTTTTGTGCCGGGATTTTTGCGCGTTCCGCGAGGGCGCTGGAATCAGAAATGGAGTTCGCCATCGCCTCCCCATTTGTGGGCGCATTCAACTGGATTTGTCCTGTATAGACCGAATTGTCGCCGTCGATAACTCGAAGCTGGTTTCCGGCTTGGTCCAGTCGGAAATACGTGAGGACTCCGTCGGAGCTCGCGTCTGAAACCTTGTTTGCGGAGCGGGTTCCCGGGGATTGATTCACCGCAGACAAGCCGGCGAGTTGTCGTCCCAAAGTTTGCGCGCGGGAAAAGTAACCGAAGTGGTATGTCTGATTGGAAACCGTTTTCAGCGCATCCATCGCAGTGACTGTTGAAAGATCCAACGGTGGAACTGCAGCTGAGGTGACTGCCGGAGCCGGGGAGGACGGTTGCGGGATGCTGGACATCGGCGACGGCGCGTTCACTGCCCCGGCGGGCCCTGACGCAGGGTTGACGCCTCGTGTGGCGTCCCGCGCAAGACCGTAGCGGGCACTGTAAGCTGCAGCAGCGATTGACTGCGGTGTGGTTGAGCCTTCCATCGCGGCAGTTCCTGCAGACGCTTCTTGAGGAGTCTTGGCTTGAAAAGATCTCACCTGCGGCTCGGATCTGACCATGGCAGGCGGGGCAGCCTGGGCAACTACGCTCTCTGTGCTGCGGGGCAAAGCTTCCGCCTCGGCGTCTTTTTTTTCTATGACGCTTTGCTCGAGGGGTGTTTGCAGGGCAAGTTCGCTCTCCTTTTTCAATGGCGCGCTCTGAGACTTCGATCTGTCCTGCTCTTTAGCCTCTTTCAACGGCCTGTTTGCGGCCTCATTGCGGGCAATGAGCATTTGTTTGTGCGCGCGGCTGGAATCCAGGATCAGCCAGGCGGCGGCGGCCAATATCGCGACCGATGCCAATGCCCCAACCGGTTTTGCCCAACGCATCCGCTGAATCCAGCTAAACCAGGTCATCCGGGCTCTCGGCGAACCGAACGTTCGCCCAATTTCATCGTGCAGTTGGCGTCGATTGACCGGATGCAACTTCCAATCGGCGCCGGCAGTCTCGCGCTTCTTGCTGGCGCATTCGCGCAGCACTTTCTCAATGGGCCGTTCGGGTTCCGACATATCCAATTATGGGTTAGACGGGGAAACGGGTGAATTCTCTCCCGCAAAAATCTTTCGCGCTATAAGCTCCAGCCGGTCAAGGCACTTGCTCAGCCGCGAGCTGACGGTTTTGGGGTTCAAATGGAGGACGCCACTGAGTTCCTCGTAGCTCAAATCGCCAAAATAGCGCAGCTCAATGATTTCGCGGCACGGTTCCCCTAGCTGTTCCAATGCTCGATGAACCAGCGCCTGTTGTTCCGAGCTGACGAGGACCTGGTCCGGCGCAGGCAGAGGGCTGGCCGGGTCCAGAGTAAGGCCGGTCTCCGGGTCTTCCTGTTGCAGCGACACGGCGGATCTGCCCCCGCCACGCTTGGCCGCGCATTGACGCTCCCGAAAATCTCCGGCTTTGTTCGAGGCGATCCTGAAAATCCAGGTTTGAATGCGGCACCCCTGGTTAAAGCTTTCGATATTCCTAATCACGCTCAGGAACACTTCCTGGCAGATCTCCTCGACGTCCTCTCGGGTAAAATCGCGTCCCAACTGAAAAACAAAGCGCGCAGTGGCGGCATAATGCCGATCGAAGAGATCGTCCCATGCCGCGGATTCGCCCTTGCGGCAGCGCGCTATCAACTCGGATTCGGACCCTGGGTCCATATCGATTCTGCTGCGCTATAATCGCATCAAGCGACCGAGGTTACGAGAAAAGATCTCGTTCGAGATTGCTGGCGCGGGTGCGGGTGTTGCCGTCCCAAACCGCAACTGGCTGCACATCTTCAACGCAGGGTACAAAACCCTTTCCTGTTCATTGATAGAGCTGCGGATTGGCACGCCAATCTTTATCTTTGTCGTGTCCAAACGCGGCGACCCGCGGCCGGCGCTCACGCAAGCGAACGGATTCTATCCCGCAATAAAACCCGCTGGAGGCAGGATTCCTGCCAACGCATTCCAGGCGAAGGCGGTACGGCCCGGGGTCAGGCCAAAAATCGAGCAAATGCTCCTCTTGATTCATCACCTTTGGACTGTACAAATCGATTGGCGCGCCGATCTTTGTCCCGTTCAGATACACCTGATAGCGGCCGAAGTCGTATGATTTGGTAAGGTTCAACAGCAATCGATAAGGCTGTTTGTTGGTCACGGTGAAAGAAAACTCGATCCAGGCCTTTTCGCTGTTGGTGGGCTGATACAGCAGTTGTGAACCCGGGTACAAATCCAACTGCTGAGCAACGGCATCTCCGGCGCCATGAAACGCCGGACTGGTAAAATCCCGCGCAAAGGCAATTACCGGGTCCAGGCCGGGCAAAGCCCGGGCTCGCGCACCAGGAGCACGGGCAGTGAAGGTGGGCTTTCCCGTCTGATACCAGAATGCCACGCTCGAATAATCGTCTTCGCGCTCGTTCCAGCTGGTGCTTTTGTACGCCGCTGTTTCGTCCGGCGCCAGCCAGCCAAAATGTTCGAAGCTGACCTTGATGCCCTTGTTGAAAACAATCAGATCGTTGATGTGCCACCGGTACGCGCTGGTGCGTCCGCCGACTATTCCCCATTGATCGAACAACGGCACTCCGAAATAAGGTGTGCTCGCCGCCTTCAGACCCCAGGCCGACAAAAAGTAATCTTCGGTTCCTGTCCCCCAAATTGAAGCCTTCGACTCTCCATCGATATAGATCTTTTCATCGCCCTCGCCGAACCACGCCGGGCTGCGCGTTCGCACGGCCAGGACGGTGCCCACATAATGCCCTTTGCCGGTGGTCTCGAGCACGAGGTAGTCCTTGCCGTGTTCCACCGGATATTCCTGCCGGTACTGCGCGTAAAAGTAAGGTGTGTCTTTGGAGATGTGCTTCTTTCGAATCCAATCGATGTTGTAATAAAGAAGGCTAATCGGCTTATCGCTTTGATTGACCACCTCGATGCGCGCGGACTTGCGGAATGGCATTTGCCAAAAACAATTGTACGCGTCCCCATCCTCCACCACGACCGGCAGACTGATGACTTCGCGCCGCTGGCCAAAACAATTGGCGAAGAAATCTCCCAATGGCGCTTCCACAGCTGGGCGGGGGTCTCCGTCCCAATACATCCGCAAGAGCATCTCCTGGTGATTGGCGGAACCGTTCCGCGCCCAATCCTGGGGTTCAGGGCCGAGAAAAGTGATCCAAATATGAGTTATGACACCCGGCCCACGCTCATCCAGCAGCACGTGGGTTGAGCCCGGCGCCACCCTGAAGTTATCCCAATTGCTTTCTTCGCTCAGATCACCACGAGGTTCTCCTCGCGGATTGAGCTTTTGTTCTCCGTTACGCCGAATCTCCCCGACGCGCATAGTGGAGGTGGAACGCATGGACCGCCCTTCCTGCGGCCTGGCGAGGTCGTCCAATACGCCTGCGCTCGCTGTCATCGCGCCGAGCAACCATGCCACGAGCACAAGGCCGGCAATATTTGATATGGCCCTCGCCATGGCCAGCCTGTTTACGTTACGCGGCTTTGAACCTGAACTCTTTAATCTCCAGGCTTCCACTCTGAGGTTCATAGAAAGGTTTTCCATTCCGAACGCCTACCGTCCCATAGCTGTCCGCAGCGCAAAAAAACGAGTGGAAATCACCGGCGATCGAAGGTTCGAGATACAGGACCTTATCCACGGCATCGTAACGGGCTCCGGTAAGGCCGAAGATCAACGCATACGAGGACATTGCCCGCGCATACCAGTGGCCGCACTCGTATTCGTCGAACGGATTCCGGATCCGGCCGTCATACCGATCCCGGCACGCGCGCACCACATCCAGACCTTCGTTGACCAGGCCCAACCGCATCATGTGCGAAGCAACCTGGTACTCGATCCCGGTCCAAACCTCGTTGGAATAGACAAAGGGAAGAGACAACTCGCCGCCTTTGGGCCAGGTGCACAAAAGCAGTCCGCCTTCTTTGCCACACGCGTAGGTCGGTCGTTGCGGATTGGCGAAATCCGACAGGTCATGTTTCAAGTTATAGCGATGCAAGGCCCGTAAATGGCCGCTTACCTTGGACGGAGCGAGCACCTGGCCGACACCGCAAACCAGCGCCATCCATGACCCGAGCACCCCGTCGGCAAGGCATCCTTTGCCGTATTGGTACTTGGGCCCTTCCTTTTCAAATATGGCGATAGCTTCGGGCGAATAACTCCCGACCATGCTCTTGTTCTCCAGCGGATTTTGCGTCCGGAGATTTTTCCATTCAATTTTCTGGTAGAAATATTCGCCGTTGAACAACTCGGTTTCGGCTTTCTCGGTTCCCTTTTGCGCCAACTCCGCGTAGAGCTGCACATCATCGCCCAGCGCTTTGCCCATCAGGGAAGCCGCGGTCAGCGCGCCGATGTAAAAACTGGTGCACATCCCGTCCGGACCCCAAAACTCAATGTCGTACGTGTTGTGGTGCGGTTCTTCGACCCAGCCCTTATGTTTCGGGTCCCACGTCTCGATGCAATAATCCAGGCTCTTCCTCACTTTAGGCCAGAGGCCTCGTAACCATTCGGTGTCACCGCTGATTCGCCATTCGCGGTACACCTTCATGATGCCGCCCAACTGCCCGTCGGCGGCCGCGTGGAAATCATGTTCGACCGGGCGAATGGGCAAGGAAGTGCGGAACTGTTGATGGCCTGCTTCATTCTGCGAGACCTGAAATTCTGTTTCGCGCAACGTCCGTTCGAGGGCGGGAAACAAGTGGGGTATGGCCTGCGCATAATTCCACACATGCGTGCAGGAACCGTGACAACAGCCGGAGTTGTCGCCGCAACCTTCCCACGACCACAATCGTCCGTCAGTTTGCCGCAGCACGGTGGGAGACTTAATGATCGTCAGATTGGCGGCAACAACTTCGATGACTTCTGGCGGCAGAGACGAGTTGTAAAACGCCTCGGCAAAGCGCGCCGAGTTCCGGCGCAGCTCATCGTAATGATCGCGCCAATAGAAACTGACGCTGTTTATATCGGCGAACCGGCCGGCGTACCAGGGACGAAACTGCGCCGCAGGGCCAGGCGCCCCGCTTGACGGATCGCGTCCAATGCGAAGATTGGTCTGGCCCGAAAACCATGCCAGGCGCAGGACAATTACCTTTGAAGCGCCGGGAGCCAGTTGGAACGGCACGAACAAGCTCGCGCCAGGGCTTGGATCACCTTCGGACGGAGGCGGCCGATCGTACGCGGCTGCTTGCTCAACATCTTTCCACGCCATCGTTAGTGGATCCCACCAACCACCTCGGAACCAGGCATGATTCACTTTGACGCCAGGATCCGAGACGCTTGCCGAAACGGCACCTTCCTGCCACGGCTGATCTTTGGGGCCACCACTCCAAAGGATGAAACCCCGTTCAATCGGCCGAATGGCGCGAGGAGCCTCGTCATTGGCCATGAAATTTCTCGCGTTAAACGAGAACACCGCGTCGACCTGTGATGCGGAGCGGTTCGTAAACCGGTACTCCAGGCCGGCCACGGGCAGGCCCGAATCGTCTGCCTGTCCCGGCTCAAAGGGACTCCAGCCCGTAAGGTCGACCTCCACAGGGACGTCTGGATCCCGCAGGGCGACCGTCCCGAACGGAAACCTTGTCCGAAAGGAAGCCTCTCGGAACCGTGGCAAACCATACGTCGTTCCACCCGCTCCGTTTCCGGTTCCGGGGGACCCAAAAATCTTTCGCCCCGGGACCGGTCCTTCAAGAACCCGCGCAACGTTTGCGCTCTTGATTGAAACTGCGGCAAACACCGCCGGTTCATTATAGACATCCGGCCGGTTCCGCAGCGAAACGTGCGACAAGGCGCCCGATCCTTCGAGGCAAATCATGCCGGCCCCAATTCCCCCAAGAGGAAACGCAATATGATCCAGATTCGGTCCTGAGTATTCGGAGTTGTACGCCCGGGTTGCCCGCGCATTTTGTGGAATTTCAGCCGCCCCACCATTCGCCAGGTTATCCGAGGGCGCGGGTGAGGCAGCCCCCAACCCGCCAACCGTCGCCGCGGACAGCTTCAAAAACCTGCGACGAGGCATTGGGCTATCGCCCGCGTGCTCACCGCTCATAAGGGAAAATCTCGAGGGAAATTGACATATATCGTGGTTATGCAACACGCCACAACTGAACTCAACACTTCTTTTGCCTTTGACCCTCGCAAGCCAGGCCTTACCTTGATGGCACATGAAGCATTCGGGCAAAGCCAGAAGGGCGGCTTTCAAACTTATTTTCCTCACGTTCCTCGTTGGATTTATCGTGTGGGGCCTGATGGCTTTTGCCTCGGTAGTCGGAGCAATTCTTTCGGCGATAGCCGTCCCGGCACTGCTAGTGCTCTGGCTGCTCTTTTCGATTTTTACTCTCTATTTTTTCCGGGATCCTACACCTCACGTGCCTGAAGGCGCCGGCCTCGTAATCTCGCCGGCGCACGGCAAAGTCGACGCTATCGACACAATTACCGAGCCGTTGGTCATGGGGGGCGAGTGCCGGCGCGTATCCATTTTCCTTTCCGTGTTTGACATTCACGTGCAGAACGCGCCGGTCACCGGCAAGATCACGTTCTTCAAGTACAGCCTCGGGCAATTTCTCAACGCCCTCAAAAGCGAATCGGCCACGCACAATGAAAATGTGCTGCTTGGATTCGAAAGCGGTTCACCCGCGCCGTCCAAAATCGGGGTTCGTCTCATTGCAGGCGTGATTGCCCGGCGCATTGTTCCCTTTGTCCAGCAGGATGAAGACGTCGTTCGCGGCCAGCGAATCAGCCTGATCCAGTTCGGGTCCCGCGCCGATGTTTATCTCCCCCTGACAGCGAACGTGAAGGTCAAACTCGGTGATCATGTGGTTGGCGGAGAAACGATCATTGCTACCTTAAGCTAATCCATCTCACGGGCCCCGAGCTCATGGAAGTCCCCACCTCTCATCAACCCGGCCCCGATTCGCCCGAGGCGAAAATCAAAATCTATTTTCTGCCCAACCTGCTTACGGCGGGCAACCTGTTCTGCGGATTCGTCGCCCTGACGAAAATCGTCGAGGCCGATCTCTCGACCGGCAATTTTCAGCCGATCAAAGTGGCGCTCGGTTTCATTCTGCTGGCCTGCATTTTTGACCTCTTCGACGGCCGGGTCGCCCGCATGGGCGGCATTGACAGCCCGTTTGGGCGCGAGTTCGATTCACTCGCAGACCTGATTTCCTTCGGAGCAGCTCCCGCGTTTCTCGTGCACCGGATTGTCCTTCGAGACGTTTTCGGAGGCCGTCCCGAGTTCGGCTGGTTTATCGCCTCAATTTACCTCATCTGCGGGGCGTTTCGCCTGGCGCGTTTCAATTGCCTGGCCAGCCTCCCCGGTGGCGGCGGGAGCAAAGACTTTCTCGGGTTTCCCATTCCCTCCGCCGCGGGCCTTGTTTCGTCAATGACCCTTTTGATCATTCAACTGAATGAAAAAGACAAAAGTCTCGGCGGCTGGAGATACGTGATCGCCGGGGTGCTGTTGTTCCTCTCGGCGATGATGGTCAGCACGGTGAAGTATCCCAGCTTCAAATCTCTGGGCTTGCGGTCAACGAGCACTTTCGCCAAAGCGATCATCGCGGCGTTGTTTGTCGGTTCGCTGTTGGTCCTGCGGGATTACTTCCTGTTTTACGTTCTGCCCGCGGTCTTTACGGCATACCTCCTTTACGGGTTCATACGCCCGCGAATCTCGCGCCGGATGCGCCGCGAAATCGAGGAAGACGAAGATGAATCGGCTGAGGAAGGGACCTGAGTGTTTGAGGGTAACGGGGAGCGGCAATGTTTAACCTGAGGCCGATCCTGCTGGCGGCGCTCACCGGTTTTGTCAGCGGCCTCGTACTGTCCATCCCGGTCGGACCCATTAATCTGACGATACTCAACGAAGGCGCGCGCCGCGGCTTCAAGTGGGCAGTGCTCATTGGGATGGGCGCCACCGCCATGGAGGTCGTTTATTGTTTCATCGCCTTTACCGGGTTCGCCTCGTTCTTCACTAAAGGGTATGTCAAGGCGGCGATGGAACTGTTCAGCTTTGTTTTCCTGCTTTTTTTGGGAATCAAATTCCTGCTGACCAAATCCGGTCCGTCACATGTGCGTTTCGGGACAACGGTCGAGAAAATCGAGGCGAAGTTCGAGCAGCGTTTCGAAGGCCGTTCCCCGTTCATGACCGGCTTGTTGCGCGTGATGGGCAATGTCGGTGTGCTCGTGTTCTGGGTAATTCTCGCGGCGAATTTCATTTCGCGCGAATGGGTGACACCCGACTGGCCGGGCAAACTGGCGTGCGTCGGCGGGGTCGCCCTCGGGACCGGACTATGGTTCCTGGTTCTAAGCTGGCTCAGCGCTCTGGGCCAGGGCAAATTCAGTGAACGCACGTTGATCAAAATGGAGCACGTCTCCGGGGTATTGCTCCTGGCGCTGGCGCTAATCCACGCCGGAACCATCATTTGGCAAATGCACAAAGCCAACCTCGGCGCCCGGCTTTAGTTAGTCTCCAGCTAACCCGCCACCTCTTGCGGGCCTTTGCCTCCGTTGACCAGGAACAACACAGCCATGCGCACCGCCAGTCCGTTGGTGACTTGCTCCAGGATGACGGACCGCGCGCAATCCGCAATCTGGCTGTCGATCTCGACTCCCCGGTTGATCGGCCCGGGATGCATAATCAGCATGTCGGGTTTTGTCTTTGCCAGACGCGCTTTGTTCAACCCGAAAAAGCTCGAGTATTCACCGAGGCTGGGAAACATTGTTTTGCGCTGCCGTTCATGCTGGATTCGCAAAAGATTGATGATATCCGCGTCACGGATTGCATCTTCGACGTCGTAAGTTACGTGGCAGCCCATCTTCTCAAACTCACGAGGCACGAGCGTGGGCGGCCCGCATAACGTGACCTTGGCTCCGAGCTTGGTCAGCGCCCAAATATCCGACCGGGCCACGCGGCTGTACAGAATGTCTCCAAGGATTGTGACGTTCAGCCCTTGAATGCGGCCTTTGCGCTCGCGAATCGTAAACGCATCGAGCAATGCCTGGGTGGGATGTTCGTGAGCCCCATCGCCGGCGTTGATAACGCTCGCGTTGATGACGCGTGCCAGAAAATGTGGCGCGCCGCTTGCGCTGTGCCGAATCACGATAAAATCGGCGTTCAGCGCCTCGAGGTTGCGCGCGGTGTCCTTAAGGGTTTCGCCTTTCTTCAGCGACGAAGCCTCCGCTGTGAAGTTAATGATGTCCGCCGAAAGGCGCTGCTCGGAAAGTTCAAAGCTGATCCGTGTCCGAGTCGAGGGTTCGACGAACAGGTTCACCACCGTTTTGCCGCGCAGCGCGGGCACTTTCTTGATGGCGCGCTCGCCCACGGCCTTGAACGCGCGCGCCGTATCCAGCACCGTAATGATCTCCTCGGGGCTGAGCGATTGGATATCCAGCAGATGCTTGCGGTTCCAGCTCATGGTTTTTCAAGCAGAACCTCGTCCTGGCGTCCCGGTTCCTCCAGGTAGACCAGCACATTTTCAGTCGGGGAAGTAGGCAGGTTCTTCCCGACAAAATCCGCCTTAATCGGCAGCTCCCGGTGGCCGCGATCCACCAGAACCGCCAATTGGATTCTCCTGGGCCGGCCAAAGTCGTTCAGCGCATCCATCGCCGCGCGGGTGGTCCGGCCTTTGAACAGGACATCATCGACCAGCACGACCGTCTTGCTGGTGATGTCGAACGGAATCACGGTCGGTTGCACGTCGGGAGCAAGCCGGCGGTCCAAGTCGTCGCGATGCATCGTCACGTCGAGCTTGCCGATCGGCACCGGAAAGCCCCAAATCTCCTTGAGCGCCGCTGCCAGGCGTTCCGCAATCGCGACGCCTCCCCGTTGAATTCCCACCAGCACCACTTCCTGCCCACTCTCGTTTCGCTCCGCAATTTCGTGCGCAATGCGAATCAGCGCTCTTTGGATCGCTGCCGCGTTCAGGATAAGGCTTGAGTCAGCCATGGTGGTGAAGAGGGGACAAATACGAAAATTGCCGGCATGCCCGGGACAAGAAGTCCCGTGCGCCCTGGAGAAAGAATTCCAAACGCATTTATCCCTTGGCAGTCTCACCGGGCTGCCTTAAAGGAGCCCTGCCGGCTAGTGACTTGCCGCCTGCCGGCTTTTGCGCCACTTCGAACGATGTTTGATGATCCAATCGGTCAGCGCCCTCTCGAAACCTATGTCTCGCCCGGCCTTTTCCGATTCAATCCATTTGTGCTTCAGGATCTCCTCGCGTTCGGCCTGGAACTCACGATACAACGTAGAGTTCTTCAGCAAGTCGTTCGCCGAGGGGTGCTCTTTGGGTTCGTCAGACATAATCGCACTCGATATCATTTCAGCGACACCTAAAGTTAACCATTTCTTAGGATTGTTGACAATCTCAAACTTCAGTTTTGTTACTTCCTCGACATCAGCGCTTTAGCAATATCCACGAAGGCTGCACCGGCGGCCGCGTTCGCCTTTGAGACCACCACGGGCACGCCTTTGTCTCCCCCTTCCCGGATCTCCTTGAAAATCGGCACTTCTCCAAGGAATGGCACGTTCTGACGACGGGCTTCTTCCTGGCCTCCCCCGTGGCCGAAGATCTCGACGCGCTCGCCACCCGGAGCCGTGAAAAAGCTCATATTTTCAACTATCCCCAGAATGGAAACGTTGACCTTTTGAAACATGGCGATGCCTTTGCGCACGACCCCGAGTGAGGCTTCCTGAGGAGTGGTCACAATGACACCGCCGTCCAGGGGCACGGTTTGGCACAGGGTCAATTGCGCGTCGCCCGTTCCGGGGGGCAGGTCCACGAGCAAATAATCCAGCTCGCCCCATTCAACTGCGGCAAAAAATTGCTGGATGGTTTTGACGATCATCGGCCCTCGCCAAATCACGGGCTGATCTCCATCGAGCAGCAGACCCATGCTCATCAGTTTGACCCCGTGATTCGAAGGCGGAACCATTTTCTCTTCCGCGCTGATGGTTGGCTTTACGTGGACACCCATCATCAAAGGAATGGATGGACCGTATATGTCGCAATCCAGCAAGCCCACCCGGGCGCCGAGTTGTTGCAACGCGCAGGCGAGGTTGACCGACACTGTGGATTTGCCGACGCCCCCTTTACCGCTGGCAATGGCCACGATTCGCTGAATGCCCGGGACCTTTGACTGTTGTGCCCATGGATTGGGCCCGGCCCCGGCGGGCGCGCCTTGAGGTTGGGCCACTTCGACATAGACCGAACTCACGCCGGGAACAGACCGCAGGACCCGTTCAGCTTCACCTTTAAGCTGCCGCGCCGCATCCTGATTTGGGCTCGTCAACGCCATCGTGACGCTGACAGCGCCCTGGTTCACGGCGATTTGTTTCACCAGTCCGAACGAAACCACATCACGGCTGTACCCCGGGTATTTCACCGCCCGCAACGCGTCCCGAATCCCTTCCTCAGTAACCATATACAGCAGAGTCTAAAGTCCGATGAAGGCAAGGTAAACTGGCATTTTACGGCTGAGGCGGCAAAAGCGGTCAGACCCTGTTTGGACCGGATGTCCGCCTTGACATCTACGGCGCGGTACTCGGCTGTGGCGTATGGCGCAATTCGAGATAAGTGGTTTCGACGGCGCGGCCACCTGAAGTCTCAACTGAGCCGGTAAATTCTTTGGTGGCGAAAACCTGTCCGCCGGAGACTTCCCAGTCCCGGAAGTAGAACCCGGTCATTTCGTTGCCGTCGAGATCAGGAAGCCCTACCCAATCCTGCAGATGCGCCTCTTTGAAAAGGCTTCCCCATCTGCCGCCAGCATCCACCGGGATTGACTCGAACCACCAAGTGCCATTGACGTCCCGCACATACATGCCGTTAATGGGATCATCGGCTTTGAAGAAGCAGCCGACAGCGGACGGAGGCTTGGAGGATGGCGGAGCCGGGCAAGGATTTTCCGGATCAGGAGGCGAACCTTTTTCCTGTGGTGGCATGGTCAGTTTCAACCACATGCCTTTAAACGAACCACCGGCCGTGGAGGGGCGTACCCTCTCGTTATAAAAATCCCACGAAACCAGATCGAGGTTGGCCGAGCCCTCCGCGCGCACGTACATTCCGTCCTCCGCAATGTCTTCCTTCCTCCAGCGGAAGCGCAGCGGGGCTGATCGGACTTGTTCCACCCATTTGCCAGGCACATCGATAATCGAGTCGAGTTTCAACTCGAATTGAAGACATCGACTGACCCGGTCCAGGACTTTCGGGCTGTCGAATGCGTCCGGGAGGTATTGTTCGAGGCCGAGCAGAAGTGCTTGTCTATCTCGTCCGATCATGACTGCCATTTCACCGGGGTCGAAGTTGCTGGCACAGCGGGCCTGGGACTTGTTGATGGCGTTTGCCATCCCTCGCGCGAGCGATTGTCTGCCCGTTTCGTTCCAATCGCCTAAGCAGAGCAATCGATTGAGGTACGACCAGCGCAGGAACTCGGTCGTGGCAGCATCGAGGCTCGCATCATCCTTTTCCGCCTTCTTGAGATTGGGCAGGACCGATTGATCAAACCACTGCTTCATAACCGCCTGCAACAACTCTGGGGGCGCGGGCGCGGGATAAGTGTCTTGCAGGATGGCAGCTACCTCTGCCTCCCCAGCGTACATGGGCAGACAAGGAGGACGATTGGAAAGATCGGCCGCTTGCTTTTTGGTGCCCTGGCCTTGGCCTGCCCCACTGAAATGTTGGATTGGCAGGACCACCTTGCCGTTGAGGGACAAAGCCGGATTGAGATGGCAATCCCTTCCCTCCGTTCCATAAGCAAAGCTGACAGCATCGGCCGGAATCCCGGCGGGGAACGTGACAGTGAGGGTTCCCTGCTGAAGCAAGCTTAAGCCATCGGGCTGAAACTCCACAGCCCAAAGCAGACTGTTGAGGGGCAAGTCGGCGATGCCTTGGACCAGACTCATTCGGATGCGCTCTGGTTGGGCCAGGGCGTTGGCGGGGACGTCCAGTTGCAGAACGATGCCGCTATCGTTGGTAAGACTCAGCGAGACCGGGTTCGTATACGTGAGTTCCTCAACGAATCGATTGGCTGCGAGGGCCGGTCGGACGAGCACCGGGTTGGGATTGGGCCGATCATGGCCAAAACGCGCCCGAAAGAACTTTCGTTCGCCCGGAGGGGCAACCAGCCGGACGGTTCCATCCTTCGGCAGATTGGTTGAAAGCACATTACTCCAAAAACTCAGGTCATCCGAAGACTGCACGGTAATGGGGTCGCCTTCCTGGCCGGTGAGTGCGAGTGTCAGATCGCCCTCGCCTCGAGAAGAGCAGGCGTTGATTTTCAAGGGGGGCGCCAGGGCCTCAGGTGGCACGCTCAACGCGAAAGCTCGTTGCTGCACTTGCCCAGCCCCATCCTGGAGCCGCAATTCAAACGCGAACTCACCACTCTCCACGGGATCGCCCGCAATGATGCCGCAGCAGCCCTGCAGTTCGAGCCCCGCCGGCAGCCGGCCAGATGCAATCGACCACTGATACGGTTCCACTCCGCCTCGTATCGTTAGCTCGGCGAAATAATAGATGCCGGCCACCAGGCGCGGCAACGCGGAGCTTGCGATTTCTAGCGGTTTGAGCTCACCCACGATATCCAGACGCATGGCTTTGCCGGTGTTTTGGCCGATAGCATCCGTCGCCGTGATTACGATCGGGTAAGTGCCCTTGGCAGCAGGGACTCCGGAAATAACGCCGTTGGTGTTGAGCCGGAGACCTTGAGGTAGTGAACCCGCCGTCGCGGACCACGAGTATGGACGCCGCCCGCGATTCCCCAAAAGTTGGACTGAATAACGACTGCCCACCTCACCTGCGGGCAGATCGGAGGTGAGGACCTCGAGTGGGAAGGCCACGCGGGAGCCCAAAGGAAAGCGCGTTTCGACACAACGTGCCACCCAGCCGGTGGCACCCGACAAAGAGTGGGTATCCTCGGCCAGGTAATGGATGTAGCGCAACCTGCCTTCGTAATCTACGCCATCGATGAGTTTCTTCGCGCGAATCGTCAATTGCGTATCGGTCCCCGGGATAGGTGGATCGCCTTTTGAAAAATCAGGGTTGCGGTACACCATTGCGCCGTCCGGACCGGCGACAATCAATTCGATCCGGTCAGAAGGCAAGGCGCCGGATGGCGTCGTCCAATGAACCACTGCGTCATTGGTAAAAGAGTTGGTTTGTAAGCCGGACCAGTTGCCGACGCTTAAAGGCGTTGGCCAGGAATCGGCTTGGCCCGCGGTCGTGGTTGCCCTTTGTATTCCCGCCCCGGCACCAGTGAATGTCCAATAGTAAGTCCCCGGAGGAAGCACGGTTCCAAGTTGTTCCTCGGTATTGAAGACCAGGTTGGTTTGCCAGGATATCTGATCTTCACTCGGCTGAAGCTGGAGATTGCCGCCGGCGGGCAAACCAAGCGTGACATTGGTCAGGCGTTCCTGGGATACCGCCCACGCGGAAGCTTCAAACAAAAACCCACCCCTATCGGGAACGATGAGAGTTGAAGGGGAATCCTGTCTTAAAACGCGGGCAGCGAGCAATCGGTATTGGGCCACATCATTTCCCTCGGGCTGATCCGGCACGGAAATCGTCGCGGCGATGGCGGTGGCGGAGCCTGAGAGAGTCAGACCGTTCGACGTGGTCTGCCGGTCGTTGATTCGAAAGCGGGTAAGCACGAGCGTTATGATGTCATTGGGTTTGATCAAGTCTCCAGGTACTGTGGTCGAGGTCGCCAACCCGGACAGCGCGTCGGGTTGACCCGGCCACGGAGTATTGAGCTCCCAGGTCTCAAAACTTCGCGAATTCACCCCAGAGGCCTTCAGCACCACGAAATCATCGGCCGTAGCGTCGGAACTCTTTTCCCAGTCCAGCCTCAGATCACGCCCCGCGGCAATCGGCAACGAATCCAAACTTATGAACCTGGAGACTGCGGGATACGCCGCCGTCGATTGCGTCAAAGTGACTGTCACGACAGAACTGTCAGTTCTCGTCTCCCGCAGGGTGTAGGACCCGGACGGAAAGACAGCTCCGCGAGCCGAGTCCGCTGGGTAGCCCCGAGTCACCACAGCGTTATCCTTTGAAGCGTCAAAGTTGAGGCTAACCGAATTGCCGAGAGGAGAGGAGACCTTCACGGAGCTGACCTGGATCGGCAATAGGCCGTGCACAGCGCATTCCCAATAGGCCGCCCGGGTTTGGGTAAGCACTACGTCCCCGGCTTGCATGAACTGCTGCCCCTGGAAAATGCTGTACACGGGTGCCGCAACAAGGCTTGAAACGACGAAAGTGGAGAGTGTGATTGCCAGACGTGCGACCATGGCCCAACGCCGGCATAGGTGCGGTTTCATGGGTTTGCTATGTTCAGGAAGTTTAGTTCTGTGAACCCTCTTAGATTAACGCATTTAATCCATGACTACGCAGGAATGTCAAGTCCTTATCGCGGCGCGTTTTCCGAACGAACCAAGCCGTTGGGTTCTCAACATCAACAATGCAGGTCCGCGAATCGGCAACCCGGCTCGCAGTTGGCGGGTTAACTTTTTGGGATTTCGGAAGAATATCCCGTCAATGCGCCGGCTGAGTCCTGCGATTCAGATCCAGCTCCTCGCCAGCCAATAAAGAGCGCCTGGCGCACCCGGTTACTAACTGCAGCAGTTTCCGGCATCGCTTCGGGCAGAGGCAGCAAGGGAAGCGGTTTCTTCTGCCATTATGAGGCTGCGTGCCATTACTGCACCACTGAATCCTCTGTTGGCGAGTTTTGACCCCGCACCAGGCGCGTGATACGCTTGGCGCGCCAAATGAAAAAACCTCCCTCGGTTGGCGAATACCTCATTGAACGGCTTTATCATTACGGCGTCCGGCATGTGTTCGGCATTCCCGGCGACTATGTGCTCGGCTTTTACGATATGCTCTCGAAAAGCAAGCTCCGGATTGTGAACACTTGCGACGAGCAGGGTGCCGGGTTCGCCGCGGACGCCTATGCCCGGGTGCGCGGGCTTGGCGCTGTTTGCGTCACCTACTGTGTCGGGGGCCTCAAGATCGCCAACACAACCGCCGAAGCGTTCGCGGAAAAGTCGCCAGTCGTGATCCTCAGCGGAGCTCCCGGGATCAAAGAACGGGAGAAAAACCCGCTGCTCCATCACAAAGTTCGCGAGTTTGACACGCAAAAGAAGGTGTTCGAGCAACTCACGATTGCTTCCACTGTGTTGAGCGATCCTCAGACTGCGTTTCAGGAGATCGACCGGGTTCTTCACGCGGCATTGCGTTACAAGCGACCTGTTTACATCGAGTTACCTCGCGACCAGGTCTTTGTTGAAGGCATCCCCCACCATCGCAGCGCCAACTTACACGAGCGCAGCAACCCCGCGACACTAAGGGCCGCGCTTGCTGAAGCAGCAGAAACCATTGAGCGTTCCCGCAAGCCCGTGATCCTGGCCGATGTGGAAGTCCACCGGTTCGGTCTTCAGGACCAGGTGCTGCACCTGGCTGAAAAGACGGGGATTCCGGTGGCCGCGACCGTGCTGGGCAAATCCGTCATTGGTGAGGAACACCCGCTTTACCTCGGTATTTACGAAGGCGCCATGGGCCGTGAAGCGGTCCGGCAGTACGTCGAGAGCAGTGATTGCGTAATCATGCTGGGGGCCTTCATGACGGATATTAACCTGGGGATTTACACCGCGCGGCTCGACCCGGGCCGCTCGATCTACGCGACCAGCGAAAAACTCTCCATAGGTTACCACACGTACGAGGATGTTCGCTTCAAGGATTTTATCCGGGGACTCGTCGCTGCCAAGCTGCGGCGCAGGCCGGTCGGGCGCATTCCACGCCCGGCCCCGATTCTGCCGTTCCGCGTCCGCAACAGCGGCACCCGCCTGACCGTCAAAAGGCTTTTCGAGCGGCTGAACGGATTTCTGTCCAAAAACACGGTCGTTGTGGCCGACGTAGGGGACGCCTTGTTCGGGGCAACGGACCTTTTTATTCGCGAACGCACCGAGTTCCTCGCACCGGCATATTATACGTCGATGGGATTTGCCGTGCCTGCGGCTGTCGGCGCGCAAATTGCCAATCCCAAGCTGCGCCCCCTGGTTCTTGTGGGCGATGGAGCCTTTCAAATGACCGGTATGGAATTGGCAACGATCGCGCGGTACGGGCTAAACCCAGTGGTGGTGGTTCTCAATAACCAAGGCTACGGAACCGAGCGCCATATGCAAGACGGTCCCTACAACGACGTCTGGGGCTGGCAATATTGGCGCCTACCGGAGGTCCTCGGCGCGGGCCGCGGTTTCCTCATCGAAACCGAGGATGAACTCGATTCAGCCTTGCGCACCGCCGCCGATCACAAAGGCGGATTTTGCCTCCTGGACGTGCGCCTGGCTCCTTTGGACCGCTCACCGGCTCTGGACCGCCTCGCCTCTCGGCTCGCCAGGCAGATTTGAACGCGGAGCAACGACGTAAGAACGGGGATTCCAGCGTATTCCGCGTTTTTTCCGCCCCATTAACCCGGCGGCGAGTAGCGAGGACAGATTGCTTGCGCAGCCGCTCTGAAACTGGGACACTGCCGGGCTCAAATTTGACGAATATCCCGATCCAGAGAACTGTGCTGCTATGGTTGTTGACACCGAAGAAGCCGCTATGAAGGAAACCGAACCGCACCAGCGTCAATTTGAGTGGTTCGAACGCCACGGACACAAGCCGTCGTGGCTGTATCCTTTGAGAAAGGCGGGCATGGCTCGTTTTGCCGAGCTGGGTTTTCCAACCCTCCAGGACGAAGACTGGCGCTTCACGAACGTCGGCGCCCTGGTCAAGCTCCCATTCAAACCGGTGCTGGAACCGGTCGTCGAAGGGGTGCCTCGAGATCTGGTATCAAGCCTCACTTTCACCCAACTGCCGGGTGCACTCCTGGTTTTCGTCAACGGCCATTTCGCTCCCGGGTTATCCAAGCAACTGCCAAATACGCCGGGTGTCACCGTAAAGAACCTTGCCGCAGCGCTTTCCGAAGAGACGGCTCTCATCGAAAAGCACCTCGGCCGGTATGCTCAGGATCCGACGAATTCTTTTGCGTCGCTCAACAACGCCTTTTTCCAGGACGGCGGGTTCATACACCTTCAACGAGGCGCGCGGGTCGAGCATCCGATTCATCTGTTTTTTGTCACGACACGAACCGAGCCGGGAACGACCACCAACCCGCGCACACTGGTCGTGGCGGAGCGCGGAAGCAAGGCTACTGTCATCGAGAGCTACGTCAGTGTGGCCGACGGCGAATATTTCACCAACACAGCCACTGAGCTTGTTCTCGAAGAGGGGGCCGTCCTCGAACACTGCAAGTTCCAGGATGAAAGCCTGAGCGCGTTCCACATCGCCGCCATTCACGCCCAACTGGGACGCAACTCGAACCTAATCGCGCATTCGATTGCCACCGGCGCGCGATTGTCGCGAAATAATATCCGAACCCACCTGGGTGCCGAAGGAGTCGAGTGCGTGCTCAATGGATTGTACCTGACGCGCGATGACCAGTTGGCCGATCACCACATGATCGTCGAGCATGCGCAGCCTCACTGCAACAGTCACGAATACTACAACGGCATCCTCGACGGTCGGTCCAAGGGCGTTTTCCACGGCAGGATCCTCGTCCGTCAGCCCGCGCAAAAAACTGATGCGAAGCAAACCAACAAAAATTTGCTGCTGTCAGATGAGGCCACGGCCGATACCAAGCCGCAACTGGAGATTTATGCCGACGATGTGAAATGCACGCACGGCGCGACCATCGGGCAACTCAATGACGAGTCCATATTTTACCTGCGCGCCCGCGGAATTGGCGCCGAACGGGCCCGTCGCATGCTGATCCACGCCTTTGCCGGTGAGATCATCGAGCGCATTCGCTACCTCCCGCTCCGCGAGGAACTCGATCGCATCATTTGGGATCGCCTGGAGACAAATCCGCGAATCTCCGCAAACGTTTGAAGGCGCAGCAATGATGTTCGACGATCTTTCTGATCTCTACCAGCAGCTCATCCTGGATCACTGCAAGCACCCGCGCAATTTCCACGAACTCCCGGAGCCAACTTGCTCAGCCCAAGGCCGAAATCCGCTTTGCGGGGATCAACTGAAACTGTTCGTGGCGATGGATGGCGATACCATTCGCGACATTAGTTTCATGGGCTCGGGCTGCTGCATTTCCAAGGCCTCCGCATCCTTGCTGACCGAAAACGTCAAAGGCAAAACCCGGGCGGAAGTGGAAAAAATCTTCGACCGCGTTCATCAAATGGTGACCACCGGCGACATTGTGCAGGACGTCGGAAAGCTGGCCGTTTTCGCCGGCGTTCACAAATTCCCCGCCCGCGTGAAATGCGCGATTTTGGCCTGGCACGCGCTGAAAGCCGCTTTGGCCGGGGGTAACGAGCCGGTCAGCACCGAAACCGAGGACTTATAACGCGGGGTCCAGGCGACAGAGCCGTTCCAATCGAGTATATTGCTTATCTATGAACAGCAACGAACCCGTTGCCCTGGCGCGAGACGTCGAGGCGGCCATGATCCCCATCGGCACCAAGGTCACGCTCCAGAAAGGCGAACAGGCCTACGTCACACAGTCCTTGGGCGGCAGCTACACCGTGATTGTAAATGGCAACATGTTCCGAATCGAAGGCAACGACGCCGACGCTTTGGGCTTTGCCCAAACTGCCAAACCCGTCAACACCGGAGCGCCCCTCACGCAGGAAAACCTCGAAAAAGAAGTGTGGAACCAATTGCGCACCTGTTACGACCCCGAGATCCCGGTCAACATTGTCGACCTTGGACTGATCTACGACTGTCACTTGAGTCCGCTCAACGAGTCCTCCTTTCGCGTCGACGTCAAAATGACGCTCACCGCGCCGGGCTGTGGCATGGGTCCCACGCTTGCGCAGGACGTCCAAAACAAGGTGCTCGGGTTGGAAGGCGTCGACGATGTGGCCGTGGAACTGGTCTGGGATCCTCCGTGGAACCAGGCAATGATGACCGAGGCGGCAAAGCTCCAACTCGGGCTTCTCTAAGAGCGAACCGGCAACTTTCACAGGTCATTGTCTATGGATTGGTCCGTTACCCGCGCCGATTTTCCGATACTCGATCAGAAAGTTCACGGCCGTCCCTTGATCTATTTCGACAATGCCGCAACCACGCAGAAACCGCGGGCGGTTCTTGATTGCCTCCGCTCCTATTACGAGCGGGACAATGCCAATGTCCACCGCGGCATTCATGAATTGAGCAACCGGGCCACCGCCGCATTCGAAGCGGCGCGCGCGCGTGCCGCCCGGTTCATTAACGCGCGCAGCCCTGACGAAATTATTTTCACGCGGGGAACCACCGAAGGGATCAACCTGGTCGCACAATCCTGGGGCTCGAAAAACCTGCGCGAGGGCGACGCCATCCTGCTGACAGAGATGGAGCATCACAGCAATATTGTGCCGTGGCAGCTTATCGCCGCGCGCACCGGGGCGCGGTTGCGGTTTCTGCCCATCGTCGGCGACATCGGCCTGCTCGATCTCACTCGGCTCGACGAATGGATGACCGGGGATGTCAAACTGTTGGCGTTGACTCATATTTCAAATTCGCTCGGCACCATCAACCCGGTAAACGATTTGTGTGCGCGCGCGCGCAAGGCCGGGATCGTCACGCTGGTCGACGCCGCGCAAAGCGCTGGCCATCGGCCGCTCGACGTTCAGGAGATTGACTGCGATTTCCTCGCTTTATCAGGGCACAAAATGTGCGGCCCCACCGGCATCGGCGTTCTGTACGGACGGCAGGAAATTCTCGAATCGATGCCTCCCTACCAGGGCGGGGGTGAAATGATTCTCAATGTCAGCTTCAAGAAGAGCACCTGGAAACATGCTCCTCATCGTTTTGAAGCCGGCACACCCGATATCTCAGGGGCTGTGGGATTGCACGCAGCCATGGATTACCTGGATGGCCTCGGCCGCAACCGGATCGCCGAGCATGACCAGGAACTCGGGGCATACGCCTATGAAAAACTGGCCCGGTTCAAGACCGGGATCCGGTTGTTCGGTCCGCATATCGGCCGCGCAGGCGTGGTGAGTTTTCTCCTTAAGGATGTTCACGCCCATGACGTGGTAACGCTTGCCGACCAGGGCGGCGTCGCGTTGCGCGGAGGGCATCACTGCAACCAACCCCTGATGCACAAGCTTGGGGTCGAATCCACCGCGCGCGCCAGTTTCTACTTTTACAACACAACACAGGAAATCGACCGGTTCGTTGAGGTGCTGGGCGAAGTTCAAAAGTTTTTCGGAACCTGAAATTGTTCCATGAGCCCAGCTGCTATCTCGATCGACACGAAGTCCACGATGCGTGAGGTTCTCGATGCCTACCCCGGTGCCCAGCGCGCCCTCTTCAGGCGTTATCACCTCGGCGGGTGCAGCAGTTGCGCCTTCCAGCCGGACGAAACAGTGGAACAACTTTGCGCGCGCAACGGCGGGCTGGATCCCGCTGAAGTTCTGGAACACATTCGCAGCAGTCATGAGCAGGACGAAAAAATTCTGATCTCCCCTCCAGACCTCGCCCAGTGGCTCCGCCAGGACCCCGAAGTGCGTCTGGTCGATATCCGTTCCCGCGAGGAATTCCAGGCTGTCCATCTCGAAGGCTCTGTTTTGCTCTCACAGCCTGTCATGCGCGAGATTTTGGCCGAAGGAACCAACACCCGGCCCTTGGTCCTGGTGGATCACCAGGGACGCAAATCGCTGGACGCCGCCGCTTATTTCATGGGGCACGGGCTTAAAAACGTCCGCTGCTTGCTGGGTGGCATTGATGCCTGGGCCATTGAAGTTGATCCCAAGCTGCCTCGATATAAACTTGGCTAAGCCGATGAACGACGAAATGCAAAAAAAGATCGCGGAAGCTCTCCGCAATCCCCAAAACATCGGCGAATTGCCCGATGCCGATGCCGTTGGCACTGTCGGCAACTCGGATTGTGGTGAAATGCTCCGCATGTGGGTAAAGTTTAAGGAACTCAACGGCAAAAAAGTCATCGACCGCGCTACCTTTCAGTCGTTTGGATGCGAAACCGCCATTGCGGTTGCGAGTCTGGCCACCGAATTGATCCGTGGAAAAACCGCCCAGGAAGCCCTGGACCTGAAAACCGAGGAACTGACGGGTGAACTTGGGCCGCTTCCGCCCATGAAGATCCATTGCGCACAGCTGGTTGAAGGCGCTTTGCGCTCAGCGCTTCAACCTGAGCGAACCAACCCACCTGCTGAACCAAAGGGAAAAGCAGCGCCCAGTCTGCTCGACAGCTTCACACACCCCTCGAACGACCCGGTAAAGATCACTTTTCTGCCGGCTCCGGATAACTCGAAGTAACGCCGGGCGGCACCCTTGGCCGCCCCTTTACTCCCGGTCATTTCAAACGATAGTGGTTCGATGAGAACCGTGGCCATTATCGGAGCCTCGAACGACCGCTCTAAATTCGGCAACAAATCGGTCCGCGCCCACGCTCAACACGGTTTCACCGTTTACCCGGTCAACCCCAAGGAATCGCAAGTGGAAGGGTTCCCAGCCTACAAAAGCATCTCAGACGTACCGGCGCGGCCTGACCGCGTTAGTGTGTATGTGCCGCCACACGTCTTGAGAAACCTGCTGCCGGAAATCGCCGCGAAAGGCTGTGATGAGCTGTGGCTCAATCCGGGGACCGAATCCGACGAGGTTCTTGCCGAGGCGAACCGCCTGGGGCTGAACATCATTCAAGCTTGCAGCATTGTGTCACTGGGCGTGAATCCAGGCTGACCCTAAACGAGTGCTCCACCGGCCAAAATGACAATTAGTTGCCGATATCGCATTACCACGGGGCGCAAGAAGGTTCGGCAACATGACAACCTATTGTTACGTTTGCGTGAGAGGGATGTTTCCGTTCATCCGCATCAGGTCGGCTTGCAATCGTGGTAAAATGAATCGAATGAGGGCATCAGCGTAGCGCACGCTTTGGGCTTGTTAACGCGTGTTGTCCTTCAGAAAATCCCGAGAATTGCAAATGTTTGTTTATCCAAAGCAATATGACGTAATTGTGGTCGGCGCCGGACACGCCGGTGTAGAGGCCGCACTCGCAGCGGCGCGCATGGGCTGCCAAACGTTACTGCTGACGATTAACGCGGACACGGTGGGACAGATGTCGTGCAACCCTGCGATTGGGGGTTTGGCGAAAGGCCACCTGGCACGTGAAATCGATGCGCTTGGTGGAGAGATGGGCAAGGCGACCGACATGACCGGGTTGCAGTTCAGAATGCTCAACACAAAGAAGGGGCCGGCGGTTTGGGCTCCGAGGGCGCAGTGCGACAAAAAGGCGTACCAATTCCGACTTAAATGGATTTGCGAACGCGAGCCGAATTTAGACCTCAGGCAAGCCCAGTGCTTGAAGCTCCTGCACCGGGACAACCAGGTTTTAGGGATCGAAACTGCGCTTGAGGTTCAATACCTGGCCAAGACGGTTGTAGTAACCACGGGGACGTTTTTGAAAGGGCTGATGCACATTGGCCTCAACCAGCAGTCAGGGGGGCGGGCCGGAGAGGCAGCAGCGACTGGGCTTTCCGCCTCGTTGATAGATGTAGGGCTCGAATTGGGGCGGCTCAAGACGGGAACGCCGCCTAGACTACTGAAGCGCTCGATTGATTTCAGCAAAACAGAAATTCAGCCTGGGGACGACCCGGTCCCCTATTTCAGCTTTTGGAAGGATGACTTGTTCCACGTGGAACACTCGGGTGCAGGCTCGGATGAAATGTTCCACGTGGAACATTCCCGCCCAACTACCCTTACCTCCCCCTACCCTCCCGGTTCCATTCTGGCCGCCATTGGAGGCCAATTGCCGTGCTACATTACTTACACCACTCGCCAAACTGCCGATCTCATCAAATCTAACCTGCACAAGTCGCCTCTCTACTCAGGTGTTATTGAAGGGGTGGGGCCACGCTACTGCCCATCAATCGAGGATAAAATCGTCAAATTCCCAGAAAAGGAACGCCAGCAAATCTTCCTTGAGCCTGAAGGAATCGCAACCGACGAAATCTACGTCAACGGATTCTCAACCTCCCTGCCCTACGATGTGCAGGTCGAGATGGTTCGCACAATCGTAGGGTGCGAAAACGCCGAGATCCTGCGCCCGGCTTACGCCGTCGAATACGATTTTGCGTTCCCCACCCAACTCTACCCTTCACTTGAAGCCAAAACTTGCCGGAATCTCTTTCTTGCCGGGCAAATCAACGGGACTTCGGGATACGAGGAAGCTGCGGCCCAAGGACTGATGGCGGGAATCAACGCCGCCAGACGAACCCGAGACCTCGACGCAATCGTGCTCCGCCGCGACCAGGCGTATATCGGGGTCCTCATCGATGACCTAGTGACCAAAGGCACCGTGGAACCGTACCGCATGTTCACGTCACGCGCGGAATACCGGTTGCTGCTCCGCCAGGACAATGCTGACCTGCGGCTTGCTCATATTGGTCACGAGATTGGGTTATTACCGGAACGCCACTTCAAGAAGCTCCGCCAGAAGGAAGAAGCCATCGCGGCCGAGATCAATCGGCTCGAACAAACTCGGATAGGGACGGAAACACTCGCTCAACTCCTGCGGAGGCCGGAAATCACCTATGCAGATGTGGTGCAAGACTCACGGCTGCCGCAGGAGGTGACGCAGCAGGTGGAAATTGCATTGAAATACGCGGGTTACGTAGCAAGACAGGAAAGCGAAGTCGAAAAGCTCAAGTCTCTGGAGTGCAAAGAGATACCCGTTTCATTCGACTACACTTCCGTGCCAAGCCTTCGCCCAGAGGCGCGTCAGAAGCTTACTCAAATTCGACCGACAACGGTTGGCCAGGCATCACGCATCTCCGGCGTTTCGCCCGCAGACATCAGCATTCTGCTCGTTTGGCTCAAACGCGGGAGCAGGCCGCAAGAGACCGTCACAGCCGCCGGCCAATAAGGGTCTGCGGCATTGGACTGCCTGCGATGAGCGTCAGGATAAATTGGAAACTTGTCACTTGCCACGATGTCCGCCGGAGATAGACTCCAACCCTCAAGAATGAAACTGTGGCGTAGCGGGTTTATCGCGGCACTCACCTGGTCGTGCGCGGCTGGAGCTCACGCGGAACTGGCCAACGCGATCCGGGCGATCGTGAATGACGCAGTCATTACGTACCACGAGGTTCAAAGCCTCAACGAGCAAACCGCGGACCGCGTTGTGGCGCAATACGGGACCTCGCGATCGGCCATCGAGAAAAAGCTCGCGGAGATGGAGAATGAGAACCTCGACAAGCTGGTCGAGCGTCAGCTAATCCTGCATGAGTTCAAAACCGCAGGTTACAGTCTGCCGGATAGCGTCCTGGATGAGCTCGTCCAGGAAACCATCAAAAACGACTTCGGGGACCGTCCCACCTTGACCAAGACGCTTGAAGCGCGCGGGATGTCCTATGAGAAATTTCGGCAACAGATCAAAGAACGTTTCATCGAAGCCCAATTGCGGCTGAAAAACATTTCGGCTGAAATCATCATATCTCCGCACAAGATTGAGAACTATTACGAGGCGCACAAAGAGGAGTTCAAGGAAGAGGACCAGGTTAAATTAAGAAGGATTATCCTCAACAAATCATCGGACGCCGGCGCGCCGGACGCCAAAGTGCTGGGTGAGGAAATTGTGGCCCGGTTAAAAGAAGGCGCCACTTTCGATGAGATGGCATCCATTTATTCGCAGGATCGGCTGCAATCGCACGAAGGCACCTGGTATACACGCTCGGCGCTTCGACGAGAATTGGCAGACGTCGCTTTCGCGTTGAAGCCCGGAGAATGCAGCGGTGTGATCGACACCGGAACGGACTGCTACGTTCTGCGAGTCGATGAGGTGAACAAATCGCATTACAAGACGCTGGGCGAAGTGCGCGCGTTGATTGAGCAGACCCTCAAGCGTGAGGAGCAAAACCGGCTCGAGAAACAGTGGCTGGCGAAGCTGCGCAAGAAGACTTTCGTTCAGATATTTTATTAGTGGACTCCCCTCTGCGCATCGGGATTTCGATCGGCGATGTCACCGGCATTGGACTGGAGGTAACCCTTAAAACCCTGGCACAGGAAGCCGGTGCCGACGAGACGCGGTATGTACTTATAGGCGACTCTGGATACATAACACAAACTAATCAATCCCTTAGTCTGAATTTGCCGATTCGATCCGGTCCAGCACAGGGACGCCAATTCGGCGACGACAAATTTTCCATCGTAAATCCATGCCCGCCACTGGAGCCTGATCTGGTTCACGGAAGCGCTAGCGCCGCGCGATCGGCGGTTGAATGGGTTCGCTACGGGGCGGGCCGATGTCTCGCTGGAGAGCTGCACGCGCTAGTGACCGCTCCGGTGAATAAGGAAGCGATCGTTCGGGCAGGAATTCCGTTTGTCGGCCAAACCGAACTGCTTTCGGAACTGGCAAAGACACAACGGACCTCGATGATGCTGCTGGGGACAGACGACCGCGGTCGTTGGCTTCGGGTGGCGCTTGCGACGACGCATGTTCCCTTGCGCGATGTAGCAGAACAACTGTCCGTCAAGAAAATCGCATCGACAATTGAACTAGCGGCGCAGGCCTGCCGCGATCTGGGTTTATCTCGGGCCCGAATCGGTGTTTGCGGTCTTAACCCGCACGCCGGCGAAGGGGGTAAACTTGGGACCGAAGAGAGCACCCACATCGAGCCTGCGGTGAAAGCCGCGCGGGCGAACGGAATCGACGTGGCAGGTCCAATCAGCGCGGACGCGTTGTTCTATTATGCTTACCGCGGCGACTACGACGTCGTGGTGGCCATGTACCATGACCAGGGCCTGGCGCCTTTGAAAATGGTTGCGTTCGAGCAAGGCATCAATTGGACGGTCGGCCTGCCATTTGTGCGGACTTCGCCCGACCACGGCACCGCGTATGACATTGCCGGGAAAGGGGTGGCGAATCCGTCCAGTATGACGGCGGCGTTACGACTCGCGAAACAGCTGGCGCGCGGAAGGCGCGGAACGGGGCCGGGTCATTGACTTACTTGCTGCCGGGCTTAACAGCTGGAACGGCCGCAAGATCGGCCGGAAGATTGTCAGCGGGGAACGTTTCAACGTGCAGCGCTAGCAGGCTGAACGCGGGGACACCGAATTTCACGCCACCTCCGGAGCGGTCGACAGCCATTGCGATTCCGAGAAGGTCTCCCTGGTTGGCGCGCACGATATCGATGGTTTCCTGAACACGCCCGCCTTTGGTCACGACATCCTCCACAATAACAATCTTTTCCTGGGGCCGGATCTTAAACCCGCGACGGAGCACCAGTTTACCTTCCTCCTTTTCGACAAAGATAAAGCGGATCCCGAGTTGCCTGGCGACTTCCTGGCCAAGAACAAGTCCACCCATGGCTGGCGAGATGATGGTTTGCGGGTTCAGGCTCTTCACTTTGGCGGCCAGGGCCGCCCCGAGCTTTTCGACGGTGGGCATGTACTGCAACGCAAGGGCGCACTGGAAGTACTGCCTGCTGTGCAATCCGCTGCGCAGGACGAAATGCCCTTCGAGCAGGGCGCCTGTCTCGCGGAACACTTGCAGAACCTGTTCTTCGGTCATGCGCGAAGGGTAGGAGCGGGGCCGCACCCACACAAGATTGCACTTGGGAACGCGGGCGCTCGATCCCGGCTTTTGTCTGGTGCGTACGGATGAAATTCAAATAATGCGTCGGTGGCAAAATGGTGCAAACTGATTGTCGCGATCCTGCTGTTGCCGTTGTGCGCGGGAGCAGGCGAGGCGCTTTGGAACGTATTGCGGGCCAGCGGCCGGGCCGACACGATCTGGGTGGCGGCCCTATCCGGCGCAGCCTGCTGGGTGGTGATTTATCTTCTGATGCCAAAACCTATGTGGCTTTACGTTTTCGGACACGAATTGACGCATGCCCTCTGGACCTGGCTAATGGGAGGACGGGTTAAAAAATTCCGGGCAAGTTCCAAAGGCGGGCACGTGATCGTAACCAAAAACAATTTCATCATTGCTTTAGCCCCCTATTTTTTCCCGGTCTATGCGGTCCTCCTGGTGGTTGCGTATTGGGCGGGGAACTTTTTGTGGAACTTGCGTCCTTACGCCGTATGGTTTCACCTTGTGCTGGGCGCGGCTTATGGCTTTCACGTCACCCTGACCTGGCACATTTTAAAGAGCACACAATCGGATATAACCGAGCAGGGTTACTTGTTTTCAGCGGTAATTATCTTTCTTGGAAACGTGTGTGTGTTGCTGGTTGCGGTGCCGCTTCTGGGTGGCCAGGTCAAACCTTGGACCGGATTGGAATGGTGGATTAGCCTTACCTGGGACATGGTGAAGCGAGTTCAGTCGTTTTGGTGACCCCTCCTCAGTACTATCCCTAATGGGCAAAACGCAGTTCTGTCTTGAAATGGGCAGGCAGTTCAGGCGAAATGCCCCGAACGGAACGATCCGAGTTATGGATTTGGGCGATATTCTGACCAAAGAACAGATCATCACCGATTTGCGGGCAAGCAATCGCTGGGAAGCAATCGATGAACTGATCAACAATCTCGTCAGCACGGGCAGAATCAAACCCGAACACCACGACGCGATTGCGGCTGTCGTCAAGAAGCGCGAGTCATCGATGAGCACCGGGATCGGGTTCGGCATAGGAATTCCCCACGCTTCAACGGACTTGATTTACGAAGTTGTCGGCTCCCTGGGCCGATCCAAGACCGGGGTCAATTTCGATGCGTTGGACAACCAGCCCGTTAATCTCGTAATGCTTTTTCTCGTTCCCCAAGGCCAATTCCAAAAGCATTTGCACACCCTGGCCAACATCGCGAAGCTCCTCCACAAGGCCGAATTTCGACAAGCTTTAGAACAGGCCCCCGACGCTGAGACCATGCTGCGAATTATCCGCGAGCAGGGTCGGAAATAGCGGCTTACCACTTTGCTTCCTCATCAGGCCATCCAGCAACGCCTTCAGGCAGCGGTAGCCCTTGTTCTTCCGGGCGCAGAAACCGTGTCCATTCTGGTCCAGCCATGCCCCGATCCCCGGTTTGGAGATTATCAAACCAACGCCCTGATGGGCCTGGCGAAAGCGCGCAAACTCAATCCACGGCAACTGGCAACCGACGTTCTCGCCCGGCTTGATGTGGGCGAGTGGTGCGAAAAGGTCGACATTGCTGGCGCCGGCTTCCTGAATTTTCGCCTCTCACCGAACGCGATCAATGCAACCCTGTCCGCCGCCGCAACCGGGGCTCACCTCTTTTTCGAAAAATCCGATTCGCCACGCACTGTGGTTGTGGATTTCAGCTCGCCCAATGTCGCCAAGCCGATGCACGTCGGGCATATCCGCTCGACGATCCTGGGAGACAGCCTGGCGCGGGTGTTGCGTCTCCAGGGGCATCATGTCATCACCGATAATCACATCGGGGACTGGGGCACTCAATTCGGCATGTTAATCGTCGGGTGGAAGACCCTTCTCGACAGACAAAAACTGGCCACCGACCCTCTGGCGGAGATGGAGAGAATCTACAAATCAATCAGCTCGGCGTGCGATCCGGAAAAGCCCGGATTCGATGCGGCTACATTGGAGAAAGCCCGTTCGGAACTGGTGAAACTACAAGCGGGAGACGCGGAAAATCTGGGGATCTGGAAGGAGATGATCCGCCTCTCTCAAACCCAGTTCGAAACCATTTACGGCAGGCTGGGCGTTCACTTCGACTACACCCTGGGCGAAAGCTCCTATAACGCAAAGCTGGCTTCCATCGTTGAACAGTTGCTCAAAGCGGGAATTGCTGTCGAGAGCCGCGGCGCGAAAGTCGTGCTATCCGACGGGTCTCTGCCCCCGAAGGAAGATCCGTTCCTGGTTCAAAAGGAAGGGGAGTGGGTGCCGAATCCTTTCATTATTCAGAAACAGGACGGAGCATTCAATTACGCCACGACGGACCTGGCTACGTTGCATCATCGGCTCGAAACATGGCGCGCGGACGAAGTCGTTTACGTTACCGACGGGCGCCAGCAGTTGCACTTTCGCCAATTGTTCGCCACCTTCCGCCGCTGGCACCCGGAATCTAAAATGAAACTTGCCCACGTTTGGTTCGGGTCGATCCTCGGCGAGGATGGAAGACCGTTCAAGACGCGATCGGGCGAAACGGTGCGCCTGGCAGATCTTCTCGATGAAGCCGAAGAACGCGCCTTGCGGGTCGTTACCGAGAAAAGTCCGGAGCTTCCCGAACCGGAACGGCGCGAGATCGCGCGTGTGGTTGGGATTGGCGCAGTCAAATACGCCGATCTGTTGCCTAATCGGCAAAGCGACTACGTTTTCAGCTGGGACAAACTGCTCTCCTTAAGTGGAAATACGGCTCCGTACCTGCAGTATGCCTACGCCAGAATTCGCAGCATTTTTAGAAAGGGCGGTCTCCAGGAGACGGTCACGGTTGCGCGCTCAATTAAGCTGAACGAACCGGCGGAGTTTGCTCTGGCGAAGCATCTTTTGAACTTCGGGATCGTTCTGGAAGCAGTCGCCCAAGAGTACCGTCCCAACTTCCTTTGCAATTACCTGTACGAACTCGCCGGCCATTTCACGGGTTTTTATGAAAATTGCCCCGTTCTGAAAGCGGAAGCGGAGGTGAAAGAAAGCCGGCTTGCCCTGTGCGAGTTGACAGCGCGTGTTCTGCGGGAAGGGCTTCAGATTCTCGGAATCGAAGTCCTCGACAAGATGTAGTTGCCTACCTACCTAGCTGAGCCGCATTGGCATCACGACGTAAAGGAACGGCCCGTTTATCTTCAACACGCCGGGGCTCAACTCGTCGATCAGTTCAAGAAACACTTCATCGTCGGGCAACGCGTTCAAGGGATCGATCATGTACTTCGGATTGAACGCGATCGCCATTTCCGGCCCCTTGTAATTGACGGCCAGGCTTTCCTTGGCTTCTCCGACTTCGGGCGAATTCGCCGTGATTTCCAGCTTATTTTTGCCAAAACTGAGCTTAACGGAGTTTGATTTTTCGCTCGTCATTATCTCGGCCCTTCGAAGCGCGTGAAGGAACTCCTCGCGCACCAGTGGCACACGTTCCTTCGTTTCAGCCGGGATGACCTGCCTGTAATTCGGGTAATTGCCTTCGATCAGCTTGGTCACGATTAAGATCGAGGAACCTTTTTCATCTTTCAGGTTGAATGAGGCCTGGTTTTCGGCGAAACGCAGTTCCAGTTCGCCCTTATCCTGAAGTAACCGGTTCAATTCATTAACCGTTTTCGCCGGAACAATGAATTCACCATGGCTCTTTTCGGAAATGTCCACCTCCTCATCGACCAGTGCGAGCCGGCGGCCGTCCGTGGCTACCATCGTCATTTTGTGATCTTTGAGGCTGATGAAAATCCCGTTCAAAACATACCTCGACTCGTCCGTTGAGATGGCAAAAGAGGTTTTCTTTACCATCCCTTTGACGGTTTCCTGCGGAAGAATCACCTTTTTGTCCTCCTTGAACTTTGTCATTGGAGGAAACTCATCGGCGCTGAGGCCGTTGATCTTGTAAAAGGACGGTCCTGACCGGATGGTGCAGGCGTGTTTGTCGTCGACTTCCAAGTCGATTTCGGAGTTGCTCAACTCGCGGACAATTCCAAAAAATCTTTTTACCGGAACCGTGGAAGCGCCCGGCTTTTTGACTTTGGCTTCCACCGCGCAAGCGATAGTGACATCGAGGTCTGTGGCGGTGAGTTCCAGTTTGTCACCTTCGGCCCGCAGGAGCACGTTTGAGAGAATGGGCAAGGTCGTGCGCGTGCTGACCACATTTTGCACGGCTTGCAAGCCATTGATGATTTGCTCCTTGGATATGGTCAGGTTCATTGAGGGCTTATAATATTCTTCTTTGAGTCAGAAAGTCTATTCGTATTAAGGTCTGTGAATAAGGCAAACAACAT
>DATGLT010000283.1:0-9652 GCA_035294005.1 Verrucomicrobiia bacterium | reverse complement strand
CGGCCGCCGGCTGTTTGCTGGTCACAAACATCGTTCAACAAGTGCATGAACCGGCCGAACAACCGGTCGTGACCGTGTGGCGCGAAATGCGTTCCATGCGGACCTTCAACCCGATGCTCAGCGTCCTGGCAGTCGGGGAATTGCTGCTGACGCCCCGCGGGTTGTTCGCCCTGGGCAAGCGTTCCTTACGAACCGTTCGCCGCCAAGTCAAGGCCCTTGAAGAAGTGGGTGAGGAATTGGTCAGCGGCGGACGCGAAGCGCTCACCGAACTCGAAGGCCGGCGCTTGAAGAATGATAGTGACGAAAATTGATAAAAATATTGATAAGAACTTGCTGCGGACTCACGTACTGGTCGCTCCGCGGGTCAAAAGCGTTTCGAATCTCATTCGACGCTCGGACAGCGGCAACTACCGCAGCGCTCCGGCACAACCACACATTTGTTGATTGACTTTAAGTTAGTCAATCGCATCATACCCCTGCATGCGAGCGGAGAATTCCAAGCTGATCTGCATAAAGTTCTGCGAACAGCTCATGGATATCGCAGCCCCTGTTGCGAACCACCGATTTGCCAAACACCCGGATTTCGGTAATTCAGAGGCTGCGGCTGAATTCCAGAAGGAGTTAATTTATTGCAACGAACTGTTGGAGCAAAAGTTCAAGCTCAGCCGAGGCATACTCGAATTGCAGAAATTCGAGGCGGATCGCCATTCTCTGGCGCTCCTTCAATGGACGCATGTCTACACGATGAATCCGTGCGTTTGCATTGCAACCCTCGCCCATATTTTTCAAAAACCTCCAAAATCGGAAATTGAGGATTTTCCGAAGTTTGTCCAAATCTGTGCATCCGCAGTCCCTGATACCGTCAGGCGGGCCAAGTCTGTTCTTGAATCGATCGACTTTACCGACCCGGATTGGGGAAAGCGCTTGCTCTAATCTTTAAAGAATTTTGCTCAACTGAGGCGGGATCAGCCGGCGGGATAGTCAATTATGGACCTTGGCTCGCTCGTAGCGCAGACTTTCTGTTCTCAATCGCTATACGCGTAAGCCCGGTGCACGCGATCAAAATCCCGGTCGATGGGGAATGTAACCGCGCCGTATGGAAAGATTGCATTAATCGTTGAAGCCTCCATCCAACGCCAATGTTCCGAATGCGCATCGGCAAAGGACAAGACGTCTCCGCGGTTATGCCACCAGGCAGGAACGTTTTGCCACGAAGGCGGGTTGATCGCGATCGCATAATACCCGTCATCAATGCTGTCATTGCGCTCGTCAATAAACACAAACGCCTTGCTCGGTGGAGGAAAGCGAATGTCGCTTTCCTTCAGATTGGGAGGGAAGTTGGCTGCCAATCCTAAATCTCCCCCCATCTGTCCGCTCAGCGAGGCGCTTCGAACCCTCGGAACCTGGACGCCCCCGACATTCACCATGGAACGATCCGCTGGGCAGCGATAAATCTTCACGTTCGTGTTGTAAGGAAATAATTTGCCATTCCTTATATAGGTCTCGTTGGTAGCTCCTACTGGATTGCTCATATCTCCCAGCATCCACGAATCGGTCAAGTATCCCGGGTCACCCAAAGCAATGTTGGGCACCAGCCGGCCGCCATTGTCCGCGGCGTACAGTACCCAGCACAAAGCCAGTTGCCTGTGATTGCTCAAGCAGTTGGTCGTGTAAGCTTTATCTTTCGCTTTGCTCAGGGCTGGCAGCAACATCGCCGCCAGGATCGCAATAATGGCGATTACGACCAGCAACTCAATGAGGGTAAAGCAGTCCGTTTGTTTTCGGCGTGTCAAGAGCGCCGCGACACAAAGGTTCCTTCGTTTCATCTTGGGTCCGCGTGTGTTGGCAACATTCTACCATAATCCGCCCGTCTTGGGGAGTCCGTTTTATTTCGTGTATTTCGTGTCCGGATCCCGGGAATTTCGAAGGAACTGCCCGCAATTGCTGGCGATTGATATGCAGCGATCCTTGGCCATCCTGCGTTGCCCGGCCTGCCATGGCAGTGATCACAGCGAATCCGGGCAAACTCGCGCGCCTGGTCGCCGCAATCTAGAAATATGTTAACGACTTTGGGGATAACGGAGCGGAGGTGACCGAGCCTGGCTGGTATTTATCGGGACACAGGCGCTCGAATTGGCCGGAAACCTTCGACCTGCAACTTGAACCCTGAAACCCGAAACCTTGGACCTCGGGCGTGAAAAACTGAAACTCAAAGCAACGTTTTACTTCACCGCGGCCCAAACGCGATGCACGTCGTCATGATCATCGAGGGTTTGCAGGAATTCGCCGACTTCAGCGCGCTGCTGCTCGCTTAACTCAGGGAAGGTTTTGGCGATATAGCCGATTTCGCTGGTGACCACTTTCCACCCGTTTTGGTTGAGCCACCTGGACACCGCATGAACCGCGGTGCGATCGGAAAGGAACCGCCCTCCGGCCGCCCCTTCAGGGATATCGTCGTTCTGTTCGTGCGTGAGAGGTTCCACTTCGTTGGCGCCCGCTTCAATTGCCGCTGTCTCGAGATCCGCTTTCGCGTCGGGATGATACGCCTCGACAATCCCGGTATGATCGAAAAGGAATTTGTTGCTGCCGGTCGTCCCCAGCTGGCCTTTTCTGAACAAGTGCCGGATTTCGGGCGCTGTCCGGTTCACGTTATCGGTGTAAACCTCGACGATCACCGGAACTTTGTTCGGCGCGTAGCCTTCGAAGGCGACGTGTTCCATCACCAGTTTATCATCCCCGGTGCCGGCGCCTTTCTTGATTGCCCGCTCAATTACATCCCTTGAAACACTCTCTTTGCGCGCCTTCTCCACCGCTGCCGCAAGCCGCGCGTTGCCTTCCGGATCACCACCGCCCATCTTCGCCGCGACCATGATCTCGCGCACAATCTTTCCTGTCGCCTGCGCCTTTTTCATCGAGGCAACGGCGCGTTTGGCATGTAACCATTGACGTCCCATGACCCGAGCTTACCAAGCTCCGCCTCGAACGTCCAACATCCCCGTGGCCACGTAGCCGCCGACGCAAGGAGGCGGACCCCATGATTACCTTACCCTCATTTTGTCCGCCTCGTTTCTCCGCGGCTACTCCGCTCACCTGCCGATTAACTGCATCATGTGTTCCGGGTAACGTTGACCTGCCACAGCGCCCCTGGGCGACACCTGGTTGATCACATCGAGATCCGCTGCCGAGAGTGGGATCTGGAGCGCCGCAATGTTTTCCTCAAGGTACGCCCGCCGTTTCGTTCCGGGAATCGGCACGATGTCGCGGCCCTGGGCCAGGACCCACGCCAGGGCCAGTTGCGACGGTGTGCAGTCCTTTTGTTTTGCCATTTCCTCGATTCGCGCCACCAGCGCAAGGTTCTTGTTGAAATTCTCGCCCTGGTATCGCGGAGAATTCCGCCGGTAATCGCCCGGGTCCAAATCCTCAAACCGTCTGATTTTGCCCGCGAGGAATCCCCGGCCAAGAGGGCTGTAGGCGACAAATCCCACACCCAATTCGCGGCACGTCCGCAGGATGTCATCTTCGGGGTCACGGCTCCAAAGCGAGTATTCGGTTTGCAACGCCGTCACCGGGTGAAGCGCGCAAGCGCGTCGCAATGTTTCCGGGTTGGCTTCCGACAATCCAATGAACCGCACCTTGCCTTCCTCGACCAGGCCCGCCATCGCTCCGATCGTGTCTTCAATCGGAGTTTTCGGGTCAACCCGATGCTGGTAATACAAATCAATCGTTTCAATTCCCAGTCTTTGGAGGCTGGCTTCACACGAAGACCTGACATATTCCGGTTGGCCATTGACTCCCCGTTCATTCGGCCGCGCGGGGTCGCGGACAATCCCGAATTTGGTCGCCACAACCACGCGGTCGCGGCGGTCCCGGATCGCGCGCCCAACCAGCTCCTCATTTAAATGCGGGCCGTACACGTCCGCGGTGTCGAGGAAATTAATCCCAAGTTCCAACGCTCGATGGATCGTTGCTATGGATTCCCGGTCATCGCGGGCGCCGTAAAACTCCGACATCCCCATGCAGCCCAGTCCCAATGCCGAGACCATCGGTCCCGATTTACCCAATCTTCGCATTTCCATATCTGCTCCTTTTGCTTTGGTTCACCGCCGACCTTACCTTTAGCACTAAACCCGGATTTTTTCGACTTTGCACGCCCGGGCCGCTGTTGTAAATGCCTCGACGACTGCTGAAGCCACGCCTTTCCTCCGGGCCAGGCCGATTTTCAACGACTCGGGCGCGGGTTCCAGCCGGAGCAGTTTGAGCCGCGGTCCGGTCAAGCAGCCCAGTGAAGCGGGGACAAAGGCCACTCCTCTGCCGGCTTCGACAGAAGCAATCAGTGCCGTTGAACTGTCATGTTCCTCCGCCATTTGCGGCAGCGGCCCTGTTTTGCTGAAGAGGCCGGCGATGCGTTCGTGGTACTCCGGATACTCGCTTTTGGAATAGGCGATGATCCGCTCCGAAACCAGGTCGGGAACCTTTACCGCCCGCCTGGAGGCCAACGGATGACTTGGATGGACCGCCAGTCGCAGCGGGTAACAGTAAAGCTCTTCGAATTGGAGTCCCCGAAGGCGCGCGGCCCCGGGATCGATCATGAGCGCAAGGCCCAGCGTGTCCCGGTGCAATCCCTCGATCATCTGCTGGGTTGAGAGGTCGTGAAGGTTGACCCTGATCTGGGGAGCTTGCCGCTGGAACTCACGCAGAATGCCGGGAAGAATCTCGACGGCAAGGGACGGTGCATAAGCCAATTCGAGCGTGGCGCGGTGCGCGGCGTTGGTTGCCCTCGCCGCGCGCACAGCCTCTTCGGCCCGGGCCAGGACACTCCGCGCCTCTTCGAGGAACACCCGGCCCGCGGGCGTCAGCCGGATGGTTTTGGCCCCGTGTTCAAACAGGTTGACCCCGAGTTCGTCTTCAAGGTCGCGGATCTGCCGGCTAAGCGGGGGTTGAGACACGTGCAGGCGGGCGGCGGCGCGCGTGACATTTTGTTCTTCAGCCACGGCGACGAAATACCTGAGGTGGCGCAATTCCATGGGCGAAGCATACCTTCCGGGTATGCTCACGCAACCAACATGATCTTTTTAACGGGAGGCGAACCGGGGTTATCGTGGGGCATGATGAATATACGAAAAGCAGAAGATAGAGGCCGGGCCGATTACGGTTGGCTGAACACCCACTACACGTTCAGTTTTGCCAATTATTATGATCCGGAACACATGGGCTTCCGCACTTTGCGGGTGATTAACGATGATATTGTCCAGCCCGGCGGCGGGTTTGATACCCACGGGCATCGCGACATGGAAATCATCACCTACGTGCTGAGCGGAGAATTGGAGCACAAAGATTCCATGCACAACGGGCGCGTGATCCGCAAAGGCGAGTTCCAATACATGGCTGCTGGAACGGGCGTTTTGCACAGCGAGTTCAATCCGTCCGAGACCGAACCGGTTCACCTGCTCCAGATCTGGATCGTCCCCGATCGCAAGGGACTCAAGCCGACGTACGCCGAGCGAACCGGAGCTCAGCTGCCGGTCGGGCAGTTGACTCTCGTTGCCTCCAAAGGCGGCAGGGATGGCTCGATCACCATCAACCAGGACTCGGACTTGTACCTGGCCAAGTTGAACCCCAACCAGGAGGTGACCCATACTCTCGGGCCTGACCGGCATGCCTGGGTGCACGTGGCCGAAGGCGAAGTCACCTTAAACGGCGCGAAACTCAAAGCGGGTGATGGAGCCGCCATCTCCGAAGAAAGACAACTCAAGTTCAAGGCCGGATCGGATTCGCAAGTCCTGGTCTTTGACTTAAACTGAGTCATGAGCGCGCAGTTTCCCGACGAGCAATCGCCTTCAGGCGAATTCAAACGCCAGGAAGACGAGTTCCGCTCGTGGGTGATGGCCGACAGCCCTTCGCCTTACAAGGCGGAGAGCGGTCGCTATCACCTTTACATTTCGCTGGCGTGTCCCTGGGCCTCCCGAACCTACATTGCCTTGAAGCTGATGGGCCTGGACTCAAAAATCGGCGTTTCTGTTGTCGATCCAATTCGTGACGAGCGAGGCTGGGCGTTCCGCCAGGGCCCGGGTTGTGGCCTCGATCCGGTGAGCGGCTTCAGCTTTCTGAGCGAAGCCTACGAGGCGAGCAAACCGGGGTACAAAGGCCGCGTGACCGTCCCCGTGCTTTGGGATAAACAAACGCGTCGCATCGTCAACAACTCCGAGGATGACATTTGCCGGATGTTCAACGATGCCTTTGGCGGAAGCGCGGTCATGGATTGGTTCCCGCCGGATATTGCCGGCGAGCAACAAAAGCTCAGCAATTTTGTCTATGACCACGTGAACAACGGTGTTTACAAAGCGGGCTTCGCCACTTCGCAAACTGCTTATGAAAAGGCGGTGCGCAGTGTTTTTTCAGCCTTGGACATCCTGGAAGAGCGTCTTTCGTCCCAACGCTTTCTTTTCGGCCGGCGCATCGTTGAAACCGACTGGCGCTTGTTCTGCACGCTGGTCCGCTTCGACGCTGTTTATCACGGGCACTTCAAATGCAACCTCCGCCGGATAGTCGACTATCCGAATCTGTGGTCATATTTGCGCGATTTGTATCAACAACCCGGTGTCGCTCCGACCGTCGATTTCGATCACATCAAGCGTCACTACTATATGACTCACCTCGAAATTAATCCCACGGGCATTGTGCCGCTGGGCCCTTTGCTCAATCTGGAGCAACCCGTCAATCGGCAAGCCTTGGGGTGAGTTATAATCACTATCAGGTAAGTTGCGGAGCTGTGTTTGCGGCGTAGGTTAGGGTAAAGGGCGCATGCGGTGAAATGACTGCGACGCCGGCACGGTAGGCCAGTCTTAACCGGACGGTCGGGGCGTATCCGGCAAAATGGTTACCGTGTGCGACGGCAGCCGGTAGCGGTGCCGTGCTTTGGATGGATCGAACATGAAAACCTTGGAAATTAAGGAGCAAGGGTGGCGTGACTTTTGCCGCAAAGCCGCCGAGTTTTGCCGCGGCGCAATGATTTCCATCGAGCTTGAGGATTCAGGGGGCAAGAAGACCATCGTGCAGGATCTTCCGTTGCAAGGGTTCGACCTCGTGAACACGGAAACGGGGTGCAATACCAACCTCATAGTGGAGGCCGGGTTGCCCGATCAGAAATCGGTGCGTCACGTGATCATTGAACCGATTCACATCCGGTTGCGAAATGAAACCGGGAGCGACCGTTACAATCGGGTGCATATCTCTGCTGAGAACGGCACCACGATCATTCAACTGCATCCGGGATTGAACCAGGCGTTTTTGGAACAGCTGGACCTGGCCGCCTGAATGCGAGGGCCGAACAATGATCCACACCTTTGAAGCGGCCGGCGAGCAAGTGCGGATCCCATTCGCGCGCTTCGAGTTGGCAGGCACCCTTAATATTCCGGAAGGTTCCACCGGGGTGGTGTTGTTTGCTCATGGCAGCGGCAGCAGCAGGCATAGCCCCAGGAACCACTTCGTCGCCGGTGTGCTGAGGGGACGTGGCCTGGGTACCCTTCTGTTTGATTTGCTCACGGCGCGGGAAGAACAAAAAGACAGCTACACCGCCCATTTTCGTTTTGATATCGAGCTGCTTTCCGAGCGCTTGCTGGGCGCCGCGCGCTGGCTGCTTTCCAGGCACGGTTCTTTGCGCATCGGCTATTTCGGGTCGAGCACGGGAGCTGCCGCCGCGTTGACTGCCGCCGCGCAACCGGATCCGCCCGTCGCGGCGATTGTTTCCCGCGGTGGCCGGCCAGATCTTGCAGGCCGCGCGCTCGCGTTGGTTACGGCTCCCACGCTCTTGATTGTGGGCGGCGAAGACACGGTCGTGATTGAAATGAATCGGGAGGCTTACAGGCAATTGCAGTGTCCAAAGCAGCTCAAGTTGATTCCAGGTGCAACCCATCTGTTTGAAGAGGCAGGAGCCCTTGAACAGGCCGCCAACCTGGCTGCGGATTGGTTTGGTCATTACCTTTTGAGCCCTGCCGCGTAGAGCTCGGCGTCCACCTCGTCCGGGTGAGATCTTCGTTACCCGACTTCGCCCCAAGTTTACCCGCCGCGCACCGGTTTGAACAAACAAACTTTGACCCGCTGCGCAACTTTTCATAGTTTAATGTGTATCAAAAGACAATTGATGATCCGCATGTCATGGCTTTTGTATCGCTAAAAGAATTTTTGTCCCGAATGGAACTGGCAACTCCCGAACAGTTCGAGGAGTACAGCAAAACCTGGAAGATCGCCGTCGCGGGCGGATCCCAGGAGACCCTGCTTGCTTTCATTTGCCGCGAGCGCGGCATTGCCGAGGACGTATTCCTGCAAAAGCTGGCGCAAGCGCTTAACTGGCCGTTCCTGGACCTCGCCAAACTTAAGGTGCCGACCGAAGCGCGGAACAAGGTATCCACCAAGGTGGCTTTCCAGTATTCAGTGCTGCCGACCCAACTCTCCGACGGCACCTTGCAGATCGCCGTCAGCAACCCGTTCGATTCCGCGATGCTCAACGCGGTCCGGTTCGACGCGCGCGGTCCGGTGCAGTTTGCGCTGGCGACGCGCGGTGAAATCGAAAAAGCGCTTAAAAATTTTTACGGCGTCGGCGCCGAAACGTTGGGTGAACTGGACCAGGAGGAATCACTGGTTGACCTGGATTTGCCCTCGGACAAGGAGATCACCGAGAGCGACCAGGAAGCCAGCGTCATAAAGTTCGTCAACCAGGTCATCTGGGAAGCGTATAAAGACCGGGCCACGGACATTCATTTCGAGCCTGCCGAAGACGAGTTGCGCATCCGCTACCGCATTGACGGGATCCTGCATCAAACTCCGATGCCGCCCCAACTCAAACGCTTCCAGGCAGCACTTATTTCCCGCATCAAAGTCATGTCGGGAATGAACATTTCCGAAAAGCGGCTTCCCCAGGACGGCCGCATTAACGTGCGAATCAAAGGTGAGGAAATTGACATTCGCGTTTCAACCGTGCCGACCGTTTATGGCGAAAGTGTTTCTCTGCGGTTGCTGACCCGCGGTAAAATCTTTCTGAGCCTCGACAAGCTGGGATTTTCCCCGCTGGAAGAGCAGGCGATTCGCGAAATCATCGTCAAGCCGCACGGTATTTTCCTGGTCACCGGCCCAACTGGATCAGGTAAATCGACGTCGTTGTACGCTTTTCTGAGCACGATCAATTCCGTTCATAAACGGATTATCACGATCGAGGAACCTGTCGAATACGAGCTCAAGGGCATCAACCAGATTGCGGTCCGTCCTGAAATCGGGCTGACCTTCGCGATGGGACTGAGGCATATTCTGCGCCAGGACCCCAACGTGATCATGGTGGGTGAGATTCGCGATCTGGAGACCGCCGAAATCGCCATTCGCGCCGCGTTAACGGGGCACCTTGTCTTTAGCACGCTGCACACGAACGACGCACCCAGCGCCTTCACGCGCCTCATTGACATGGGCATCGAACCGTTCCTTGTGGCTTCATCCGTCGAAGCGGTCATGGCCCAGCGCCTCGTCAGAACAATCTGTCCGCACTGCAAACAGGAACAAAAAGTCGAACGCGATTACCTGCGCCGAATCGGGTTTCCTGAAGATCAAATCGAGACGGCAAAGTTCTGGCACGGGGTAGGGTGCGAGGCCTGCCGCCAGCTGGGTT
>DATGLT010000282.1:0-23399 GCA_035294005.1 Verrucomicrobiia bacterium | reverse complement strand
ATCTTCCCAATTGACAGGCATCGAAACGAAAGGCTGCGGGTGTTTTGCCCGGAGCGAATACACGCCGACGGTGGTTTTGGTGGGATAATTCTGGCTCCAATCAATGAACACTTTCCCTGTCCGCAGTGCTTTGGACATTTCGGCCACAACCAGGTTGGGATGTTCGCGCGTCAATAAATCCGCAACCGCGCGCGCAAACGATCCGGTCAACTCGTAACTGACGGGCGTGTTCAACGGGACGTAAACCTGGATTCCCTTCGAGCCGGATACTTTTGGAAAGGCTTCGAGCTTCAACCCGCCCAACAGGTCGCGGATCCTCAAGGCCACGCGAGCGCAATTCAGGATGTCCGCTCCTTCTCCAGGGTCGAGGTCGAACACGATATGGGTCGGCCGGTCAATCCTGGGTGCGCGGTGCAGAAACGGGTGCAGTTCGAGCGCGGCCAGGTTGGCCGCCCAAATCAACGTCGGCAGATTGTTTATGAGAATGTAATTGATAGTGCCTCCTCCTGTCCGGGGAACCGGGAAAGTGCGCACCCACTTGGGCGTAAAACCGGGAGCATTTTTTTCATAGAACGATTGTTTGAATACCCCGTCCGGGTAGCGCACCAGGGTCACGGGCCGGTTTTTGAAATGCGGCAGCAGGACGGGAGCAACCTTGGAATAATACTCAATCACGTCCGCCTTGGTGAAATGTCCTCCGAGGTAAAGGACCTTTTGAAGATTCGAGACCGCTATCTTGCGTCCTGCGATTCTCACAATCGACTGCTTCATTGAGCAAGATATCACACCACACCACCTCGCTGCACGATCGGCCGATTGCTTGCACATAGCGGCGCACTTGCTCAGCAATCACCTCATCTGCGCGTTGGGATCGCCGGTGGGTTTTGGCGCTTGATCGATCCTCGCGGGCGAACCGAGCACTTCCTTGAATATGGGTTTCAAAGCGTCCGCCCAAACCTGGTAGGCCTTGACGGTCGGATGCAACTGATCGGCATTCACCATGCCGGGGAAGAACCTTCCATCGGCATCAGCCAATTTGGCGTTGATGTTGATATAGCGCACGGTTTTACCATCGGCCAAGCGCGCCAGGTTGTCGTTGATCTGATTGATCGCGGGGAGAACCGCCGTAGTGTCGTTTCGTGGGAAGATTCCGGTGAGGATAACCGTCGATTTCGGGGCTTTGGTTCTTACGGTATGCAGCAGGACCTTCAGGCCTTCGGCAATGTCTGCGATCTTCTGCGGGTTGCAGGGCGAAGTCCCGATATTGTTGATGCCCGCAAGCATAACGACGATTTTCGGATTCACTCCATCCAGTTCACCGTGCTCAAGGCGCCAGAGAATGTTTTCAATTCGATCGGCTCCCCACCCAAAGTTGGCGGCATTCCAACCGTAAAAATTCGTTGTCCAGTTCTCGAGTAGCGGCTTGTATTGGATGTCGGCAGCTCCCCACCGGCGCGTAATCGAATCCCCAATAAAATAGACGTCAATATGTCCTTGCCGCGCTTTTTGCAGCAGTTGCTCGTGGGCGATAAGGGAATTGGTATCCGTGCGCGCGGCCGCAATAGTTGCCGAAGGAGTGACCGGCAAACCCTGCGGCTCGCCTACCGCAGCCGCGGCGATTATCAAGGGGATCAAAATCAGGACGGCAAAGCCGGGTCTCATTCCGCCGAGTATAACAGGAACGCAAACTTGCGGCCATTCGGCACAGTTTTAGGGGTGTTCGGGTCATACCGCACTTATGCCTTGGCGGCACTCTGCCGAGCCTCGGTCGAGCGCGCTCCTCAGCGAGCTGGAACTCGGATCGCATTCCTCTAAAAATCAACTTTTTCGCCTTTCGGCGCCAGGCTCAGCAAATACTCCATGAGATCCGTCAGCTCACCTTCGGCAATCCTGCCGCGCCACGCTGGCATGTAGAGTGGGGCGGGGGGTCTCTTGGGATCCATGACCGGAATTTCCTTTTGCCCATCGAGAATGCGCTTCTTGAGTTCCTCTTTCGTGTAGCCTTCGGAAACGAACTTGAGCCCCGGCACCTGCTCGGCGGTTTTTGAGTTGGGATTGGGAATGCCGCCCTTGCCTTCGGCGGCATGGCATCCGGCGCAGCCGTACTTTTTGTAAACGGCCTTTCCGCGTTCCGTTGCAGTCATGAGCGAGGGAATCTTCATAAACCCAACAATGTTCGTATCGCTCAGCGACAGCAGGAACTCGGTCAAAGCCCGTATTTCCTGTTCGTTGAAATTAAACTGCGGCATGACGGTGCCTGGCGAAACCGCTGAAGGGTTTCTAAAGTGGGCGCTGATCCACTCCGGGTTATGGCGCTTGGCAACTTCATCGAGTGCCGGGCCTACGGTGCCGCCTTTACCCGCTACGGAATGGCAGCCAATGCAGCCCTTTTCTTCGAACAAGCGACGGCCGGCAAGCGGGCCGGGTATCGTTTTCATCGAAACATAATACGCGCTGAGAGGCTCGCCCGTGAAGCTCAGCACATAAAGCGTCAGGGCATCCAGGTCGGGATCGGTGGCTTTGAGGGGAGGCATAGGTGAGCCGGGGGTCACTGCGGCCGGGTTCTTGAAGTGTTTCATCAGCCACTCCGGGCTGCGGTGCGCTCCCACCGCGTCCAGTTCCGGCCCTACAACGCCGCCGCTTCCATGCAACTTATGGCAGCCAATGCAGCCGCTCTCCTCGAAGATGGCCCGCCCGCGAGCCAACTGCGGCGCCTCGGGAATGTCCCCGGGCAAATGACATTTGGCGCACGCCGACTGAACATACTTCAGGTCCAGCATGGGTTGGTCCCAATGCTCGACTTTGCCATGCGCGGCATCACGAGTGGTGGCGCGGCCCTGGCCCTGGTGGCAAATGGTGCATCCGAATTTGTTGAATGGGTGGCGATCGTGGTTAGGATGGTACGAACGCGGCAGCGGGAACCCGGCATAACTCGGATCTTCCACCGCGACATGGCAGCTGGTGCACCGGTCGACGCGGTCCAGGTCAGGCAAAACGATTTGGCGGACTTCCAGCTGGAGTCGGGCGGCGTCGGAACGCTGTTCCGGGGTCGAGGCGCGTGCCAACTCATCCTTGATGTACTGACGTTGCCAATCCTTCCATTCGCGGTGCTGGTCTTTGTAAAAGGCCGCAATGACGAGGCAGCCGATCACCAGGCCAAGCAACGTGAACCACGGGTAAAGTTTTCTAAGCGGTGTGTCCATCAGTGCGAACCCTCCTCGACATGAACCGGTCGCCACGGCAACTGGAAGGACCAGTTGGGCCCTCGAAACGCCGTCCCAATCACGGTGAGAATGACCGCCGTTGCGAGACATACCGTAAAGATCGTGACGGCAGTCTTGCGTTCTTTGGAGAACCAAACTCCCACGCCCTTGGGCTTTCTATCGATGTACGGCAGAACGATCAGCGCGGTAACCAGCAACCCGGGAACCACGACTCCTCCCCAAAAGGCCGAGTAGGCAACCAATTCCTGCAGTCCCAGGAAGTACCAGGGCGCTTTGGCCGGGTTGGGCGGATGAACCGGGTTGGCGATCTGTTCCAGTGGCGCATTCCAGAAAATCGCCAGGACGAGCACCACGGCGATGGTGGCCATGAACAGGAGGATCTCTCGAAAAACGACATTCGGCCACGTGAAGACTTCGTCTTCCGGCTTGATTCCGACAGCCGGTGTTGAGCCCCGCGCAAGCTCCATCAAGCCATAGGTCTTTGTGACCGGCAGTTGCGGCATGTCCTGGCGAGCGGGTTGAGCTTCATCCGGCCGGGCCAGCCCGCCATCTTTGCGGACACGCCAAATATGCAAGGCGATGAGCATTATGGCCGCGAGCGGCAGTACTATCACATGAAGGACATAAAATCGGATAAGCGCCGACTCGCCGACTACATGTCCGCCGAGGAAAAGAAACTTCAGCTTCTGCCCGATCAATGGCGCGTAACCGGCAATGCTGGTCCCGACTGTGATCGCCCAATAAGCCAGCTGATCCCAGGGCAACAAGTAACCGGTGAAGGAAAGCCCAAGTGTCAGAAGGAACAGGCAAACGCCGACAACCCAGTTGAACTCGCGCGGCGGTTTGTATGCGGCTGTGTAGAACGCGCGGCACATGTGGAGCCCGACGAACAGAACCATGAGATGGGCCGCCCACCGGTGCATATTGCGAAGGACCTGTCCCGCCGTGACCACGAACTCGAGGTCTTTCATGTTCTGGTACGCATGCTCGGTGGCTGGAACGTAATAAAACATCAGCAGAACACCCGTAGCCACGAGGATCAAAAACAGATAAAGAGAAATCAGTCCGAGGCCCAAGGTGGTCCGGAATTTCAAGCTCCGGCGATTAACTTTGGCCGGCTGAAAATGAAGGAAAAAACTCGAGATGGCGACCTGGGCGCGCTCGAGATTGCTTTGCGGAAGGCCTACTCTGAAAACCGACCGGCCTACCCGGGTTAATCGGAAACTGTTCCAAAGTGAAGTGAGCATGTTAAACGACGAGGTATTTGTCGGACTTCACCTGCTCAGCAGTATCAATGACGAGCCGCCCATCGCGGCTGAGGGTGATTTGGAACCAGGCCAGGCCTTTGGGAGCCGGCCCGCTGATAACTGCCCCGCTGGAGTCGAACACGCTGCCATGGCATGGGCAGTGGAAGCCTTCTCCTGCAAGATTCACCGTGCAGCCCAGGTGTGTGCAGACGGCGGAAGCGGCGCGGAAACTGTTCCCTTTGCGGAACAGGAAAACGCGCAGATTCGGCATGAACGTCGAGCCTTCGGGGTAGTCTTCGGGCTTGAGAGCTTTGAACCGCCGATCCGGCTCGTACAAAACATTGGGGACGAGGAACCGTCCGGCGGCTGCGATCGAGGCCAAGCCGGCGAAGGCCGCGGAGCACCATCCCAGGGTCAGGCTGAAAAAGGTCCGCCTCTGGATTTTTTGTTCTGGTTCGTTCATGGCATCATGAGTTCAGAGTAGTGCTGCCGGGTTTGCGGGGGTTGCGAGCCGCGGCAATCGTGGGGTACCAAACGTTCGGATTCATGCTGGACTCCATTCGACTTTCTCCATGGTGATCGCCCCGGTGGGGCATCGAACGGCACAAAGACCGCATCGGATGCATATCGTTTCGTCTTTAATGATTGCCGACTGCTGGCCCGCAGAGGGCATTGACCCGTACCTGGCGATGATCGCCGCCTGCAAGCGGTCGTCGCCTCGCAGGCTTTGAATGTCCACCAGGCGCAAGCAGTTTTCCGGGCAGATGTCCGCGCAGCCGCCGCATAAGATGCATTTGTCGCCATCGAAGATTGGGCTGACATGACATTTAAGGCAGCGCACCGATTGAGTGATGGCATCGAGAGACCCGTACGTTTGTTCGACTTCAGCGATTCCAATGCGCCGCTCCATCGGCAACGTGGGTGGGGATTGCCGCGGGAGTTTTTCATAATTCCGCGGCATGCCGTAGGCCGCGGTAGGATAAATCGTCGTGCTCGGCTGGCGCGGAGGTTGAGGCACCCGCCCGGTCAGGAATTTTGCGATTGACCTCGCCGCCCGCTGGCCTTCGGCCACCGCCGTGATAATGATCCGCGGGCCGAACGCGAGGTCCCCGCCGGCGAATATGTCAGGTCGGGAGGTGGCCAGGGTAACAGGATCGGTCTGGATAGTGCCCCGCGGGGTAACCTTCAACTCATCTTCGGGGCGAAGCCAGGACAGATCAGGCGCCTGGCCGATTGCCAGGACGACTGTGTCGCAGAATACAGTCTCCTCGCTTCCTTCAATGAACTGGGGATTGAACCTCTTGTTTTCATCCAACACCCTGCTGCATTTGATGAGCTCAATCCCGGTAACTTTGCCGTCGGCCGCCACAATACGTCGAGGCCCGAACCGTGTGTGAAGCCGAATGCCTTCACGCTCGGCTTCCTCTATCTCTTCCCGGGCGGCGGGAATCTCGTCCAGGTTCTCGAGGCAATACATGTGGACTTCGGGCACGCCTTTGCGAATGGCTTCCCGCGCCACGTCGAGGGCGATTCGGACTTCGTCAGGCGCTTCGGGCTCGCGCGAGGTCAATTGTTCAAGAGCTGAGGCAGCCTGGTGAAGGGCCGTTCGAAGTTCCGATTCGCTCATTCCCGAGAAGCGTTCCGCCTGCCGGACTACAGAGCGGGCGACGTCGAAGGCAACATTGCCTCCGCCAATCACGACCACTTTGTGTCCGAGTGAAACCTTGAACCCCAGGTTGATGTTAAGGAGAAATTCGATGGCGCGGAAAACGCCGTCGTTTTGAACTCCGTCGATGGCCAATTCGCGGCTTCGATGCGCGCCGATGCCCAGGAAGATGGCTTCGAACCCCCGTGCTTTCAGCTCGGCCAGGGTGAAATCGCGGCCGAGTCTTTGATTGTTCAAAATCTCGACTCCGAGGGATTCGATGGCGCTGATCTCCTCGCGCACGATCTCGCGCGGCAACCGATATTCCGGCACCCCTAAAACGAGCATGCCGCCCGAAATATCTTGTGCTTCGAACACGGTTGGAGAGAAACCCATGAGCGCCAGTTCGTGCGCGCACGACAACCCGGCCGGGCCCGCCCCAATCACCGCAACCCGGCGTCCCTCGCCTGGACCCTGGCTCTTTTGCAGGAGTTGCGGGTAAACGCGGCCGAGGTCGAAACCGTCGGATTCAACCCCATGCTTTTCGCATACAAAACGTTTGAGAGCGCGAATGGATATGGCGCTATCGAGGGCGCCGCGCCGGCATTTAGCTTCGCACGGGGCGGCGCAGACCCGTCCGCAGATCGATGCAAAGGGATTGGGCCTGCGCGCGATGATGTAGGCATCCTCGTATCGTCCTTCGGCAATGGCCTGGACATATCCTCCCGAGTCGGTTCGGACCGGGCAACCCTCGCGACAGAGGACCTGTCGAGCGAAGTAATCGACATCCGGAACCTGAACGTTGTAAGGCGCGGCCATGGTCAGACAAAGCTCGTTCTGTGGTTACTTGTCGTAGCGGTCGTGAATCTCTTTGATTTTGGTTTCCGCCGCCGTTTTGTCCGAAGCGGTTGCTTTTCCAAGCTTTTCTTCAACCATGGCCTTCTTTCGAATGCTCGAATCGTAAACCAGGAAGTCGTAGATCTTTTTGCCTTCACCGGAGCTGATTCCACTGCCGGGCTTGTACATCATGCGTTTGATATAGCGCGACCATTCGTCGGGCAGCGCGTAATCGGAGTTGATCGGCCGGCTCAGGCGGTGGCATTGCGAGCACTTTTGTGAGAACACGGCGTAATTTTCCTGCACGCCTTGCGGGTACTTGGAAACATCGATGGTCGCGGCTCCCTTTTCGAACCGTTCAATGCGCGCCTTGGTGGCGGCGTCGAGATTCTCGTCCGCGGCGCGCGCGGCGAATGATGCGCAGATACCGAGTGCCAGCCCTATGGCAAGCAAGTGTTGTTTTTTCATAAATAAGGTGAGTTATTGGTTTTTGGCTCGGGCATTTCAGAACCCGTAGGAGATTTGGAACAAGAGCTCGTTGGAAGGGAACACCCCGGCATTTGGACCGGTGCTGTGCAGCCATTCATAATCGCCCTCAAAGAGCAGCGTATTGGAGAAGTAATAAACAAACCCGGCGGTGTACCGCTCCGAATTGGTTGCTGGAACAAGCCCGTCGTTGGCCTGGTCATATCGGCCGACCAGTTCGATGTTGTTGATGATGGGCAATTCCAGGCTCAGGCCGGAAAGCTTGAATCCTCCCTGAACCCACCAACCATTGGGCCGGATGTTTCCGAGGTCGCTGGTATCAACCCAGGTGTTGATGTATTCGCCTTTCAGCTCAATGGCGGGGCCGATATGCACCGCGGCATCGGCCACAACGGCAGACCATAACTGGCCGAGGTCGTTCCATTCGCCGGCCTGGCCTGAAATACCAAGTTCGACATCATAGTGAGGCTTGAACGGATAGAACAACCCGATGCGCCCACCGGCGCTGGGATCGGAGTGAAGATTGCCGACGCTCGAAAACGTGGTACCCGGCAAACCATAGCCGTACTGGCGGGGCAGACTGGTCGCGCCGGAAAGGATGCCGACGTTCCCGCCGAGGTCCAACGAACCGGAGTTGCCGGTCCCGTCGAAAGAAGAAGGCCCGTTGACTCCGTAAATCGAGTAAGTGAGTGACGCGCCGCCAGGGTTGAGGGGTACCGCTCCTCGAAGTTGCAGCCCGACGCCGTTGCCGGGCAATAAACCTCGGGGCATCGGATTGTCAGGTATTTTATTGAGCCAGCCCGCTCCGCGCTCATTATAAGTGCCGAGGGGTAGGATCATGTTTCCCGCGACAACCGTGACGTAGTCGTTGAGGAAGTAATCCAGAGTCGCGAAGCTCAAGTCAAATCCGTAAGAGGTGCCTGCCGCTGCCGGCGCGTTGTTCGCCAGCGTAAAATCGAATCCGGCTTCGAAGAGTATGTTTTCATTGGCCCGGTAAAGGAAGATCGGCGCGAAATCGGCAAAGGCGAAGCCGCTGTGCTGACCGGGAATTCGGCCGAAGATTGTCTCGGCGTCGCCGACGAGCTGGAATTGGTGTGTCGCACCTGGACCTGCCATGGCTTGCGCGGCGGGAGACATGGCCGCTGCCTCGGCTTTAGCCACGGCGTTGGTGGCAATCTGTTGGGTTTGCCCGAGGTCTTGTTGGAGTTGCTCGATTTTTTGCTGGTCTTCTTTGTGCAACTGCTGGTCGCGATCGTGATCCTGTTCGAGCTTTTTGACCTTCTCGCTCAGCTGCTGGAGCATGGTTTTGACGGCGTTAAAATCCTCATCGCTGACGATGGCAAACGCATTTTGGGGGACTGCTGCGCCCAGCACGGAGGCCGCAAGCAAACCGTAGAATATGGAGCGTCGTTTCATTGGGTTCCTTTAGTTGCCTGCTTCTTCCTGCAAATATTTAGAGATGGCCTTGGCCTGGTCGGCCGGCACATTTGCTCGAACCCGCATGTGCAGCATGAGGGTCTTCCATTGCGCTGCGGTCCATTCGGTGGGATACCGCTCAGGATGACAGCGGTTGCAATGGATGGAGTAAAGTTCGGCTCCCGTAAGTTTCTTTTTTTCCTCCTTTTTGGGTTTGACCGCTTCCTTTTTGTCAGTTTTCGCCTGGGCCACTTTCGTGTCAGCCGGCTTTTCGGTGTCCGAGGCCTGGACAAAGCACGAGGGCGTTGCATAGAGGGCAGCCGCTACGGCTGCTGCGCCGAGCCTTGCCAGCCACGCGTTCGGTGAGGAGGTGAGCTGGTTCATATTTTGTTTTTTGCTTGCGAGTAGCTTGAGCTCTGTTGTGTTCAGGCCTTGTTGTTCTCTTTTCATATGGCCTGTTTCATAGCGTCTCCTTGATAGCGCAGCCCGCGTCGGGGCTCTACTTGCAGGTTGGCTTTCAATGCTTGCTTTTTGGTGTCTGTGACAAGGGGCGGGTACGGCGGAACGGTTGGACAACCACGGAGGAGGGGCCCGCTTCCCTCAGGAAGAGGGCGGCTGGGGAGGTGCGGAAGAGGTTGCGCTATCCGCGCACTGGCAGACCTGCGGGCGCGCCGCGCAAGGTGGCTCGGTACTCCGTTGGCGGCATGCCTACATGCTGTTTGAAAACGGTGTTGAACCTGGGGATGGACCCAAAGCCCGAGGCAAATACTACTTCAGAAATTCGCGAATTCGGGTCACTGAGAAGTTCCTTGGCTTTTTCGATTCTTACTCGGGCGACGTATTCTGTCAGCGTCAACCCCGTGGCTTTCTTGAAGAGTTTGCAGAAATAAAAGCGGCTGACGTTAACGTGGCGGACAACCTGGTCGAGGGTTATCGCTTCGTCCACGTGCGCTCGAACGAATTCTTTGGCGGTGGCGACAGGTTTTGGATCGGTTTCAGCCGATGCAATAGCCTGACGGCTGGCAACGTCGGCCAAGTACTGCGCGAAGACGTCTAGCAGTTGAATAGCCGCTTCGAACCGCTCCGCGCTTAGCACCGGTGTCTCGAAGTAGGCCTTCCGCGCTTTTCTTACCCAATCGGTTGAAAGATCCTTTTCCACCATTTTGACGACCATTTGGAAGTCGCGTTCGGTGGGTTCGCGTCGAAGTATCTGTCCGGCCAACAGGGTGGCCACGTGGCGGCCGGCAACGATAACCGGCGCTGCCAGGACGGTCATGCCGGCGTAGCAATAAACCTGCCGGGTTGTTTGAGTGGCAGCGGCGCCGCGCTGCGCCCGTTGCTCGGCATCCTGGCAGGCCTGGCATCCGGCCGTCGTGCTGGAAATCTGTTCGCAGAAATCATTTCCTCTTGGGCGAATGTCTCGTAAGGGGTCGCAGTCGGGTGGGATCAGCCGCAGAGAAATCCCCGTGGCTTTGCGGAATGCAGTCTCGTAAAACTGCACGACGGCGAGGCGCGCCAGATCCTCGAACCCGAGGGGTTTCATGGATCCATACTATCCAAGTTGAGCTCGACAGCAAGCGTCCTATGCTGGCTGGCTGGAGCCGCTTTCACCAGGATGATGGGCCGCTTGACCGCGCATAAGTGGCTGCTCCGCCGACAAATCGTGGCGGGTTGGCTTAAACTGGGTTAAGCTTCGGTATGCAGGTGAGTTTTTCAGCATGAACGCGCGGAGCCTGGCCAATCCGTTTTCACACCGTCCCACCCTCAGCAGAACGCGAATCGTCCTGGCAATGACAGTGGCCGTGGTCACGGACGCCGTTCAAGTGGGGCTTGGCCCCTTTGGTTGGGCTTTTGTGGATGAAGGCCTGGATGTGCTCGCGATGGTGCTCATTTCGGCCATTATCGGATTTCACACGTTGCTGCTGCCCACGTTCATCATCGAGTTCATTCCCGGGCCAGACATGCTGCCGACCTGGACGGGCTGCACCGCAGCCGTCATTTTCCTGAGGAAAAGGAAGGCGCCAGCGCCTCCGCCTGTGATCGATGTGGAGACGGAAGTCACCACGTCCCCGCCTGCGCCGCCCAAGGCGCATTCGAACTGAAAAGCCGGAGAATGGAACCGGTGTTAATACCCGGTGAACAATTTGCAACAACTCCTCTTTGACGAATTCGCGGAAAGTTGAAGACTAGGAGCATGCCAAAGCATCAAACGGCTCAAGCGCGTGTCTCCTGTCCTCAGAATGATTACGGTTCAAACGGCGACGCGGTCGGGCTCCGAGCGAACCCGGCGCCGGGTGGAGGCTGGCGCGTCCACGGCAATGGCGCAGAGCAGGTTTTGGCGAGGACAGACCAATCGCCTCCGGACCGTCTTATGGATTTCGCGAGGGCGGCGCGCCAATCTCTGAACGGCGCGCTTTTCAGGTGCGAAGAGCGGTACCCTAAAGACGGGTTGCACTCGGTCCTTTACGTCGTGGTCGAACGTGACGCCGCAAACTTTCGTGAGAAGTTGAATTCCTTGCAGCAGGAGTTTTTCTCCGCGGAAGACTCCGATCCCCTGGCGCCAGTCCGGCTGGAGGTTATCGACCGATCGACCGATGAAGCTCTGACGCGGCTGATGCAGTTGGGGCTGGTGTCCAAAACGATCCGCGCGAGCCGTTCGCTTTACCCTTCGGAAACCGCTGCCACGCAGACCGTGGAACTCTCGCATTGGGAGCGCCTTAAGGCGGCATCGCAACGGGAGGTCGCCGCCCGCAAGCTCAAGATCGCGGCGCTGCTCGGGGGCGGCGGATTGCACGAAGAAGCCCGCACTGCTTTGCTCGAAGCGGTGCTGCCCCTGGGTTCTGCGCTGGCGACCGAATCGCGACTGCCTGAACCTGCCTCAATCCAAGAAGCGCTCCTGGCTCCGCTGGCCCAGCATTGGGGCGAGGCCCTGCGGCCGCTTCGCCAGCTCGTCAACGATTCTCAAACCCCTTGGGAGCCTGTCCTGGAGCAAATGCTTAAACTGTAAGATTGATCACGGTGGATGGGGGGGACCGGCCGGGTTCACTGTTCCAGCGAGCCGTTGCCGGCGCGGCCCTAAGAACGGGGTGCCGTGGCCAATTCTTCTTCGAAATCGACGATTTGCTGGATTTGCGTAAGGAACCAGCGGTCGATCTTCGTCAGTTGAAAAATTTCTTCGACGCTGAAGCCGGCCCGTAACGCGTGTCGGATAAAGAAAATCCGTTCGGCATTGGGGACGCTGAGTTTCTGGACAATGATTTCCCGAGGGAAAATATCGCGATCTCCGAAAACTTTGTCGCCCAGGCGCCACGGTTTGCCGTCGCCGCCGAGCCCAGACCGGCCGATTTCCAGAGAACGCAGCGCTTTTTGAAGCGATTCTTTGAAAGTGCGCCCGATTGCCATGGCTTCGCCGACGCTTTTCATTTGCGTATTCAGGGTGGGATCGGCCTGCGGAAATTTCTCAAAAGCGAATCGAGGGATTTTGGTAACAACGTAGTCGATGGTGGGTTCGAAACTGGCCGGTGTTTCGCGGGTGATGTCGTTTCGGATTTCGTCAAGCAGGTAACCCACTGCCAGCTTGGCGGCAATTTTGGCAATGGGAAAACCGGTTGCCTTCGAGGCGAGCGCAGAGGAACGCGAGACGCGCGGGTTCATCTCGATAATGACCATCCGGCCGTTCTCGGTGTTCACCGCGAACTGGATATTGGATCCGCCGGTCTCCACACCCACGGCCCGGATCACCGCAAACGAAGCGTCGCGCATGATCTGGAACTCTTTGTCGGTAAGAGTTTGTATCGGCGCCACCGTGATGCTATCCCCGGTATGCACGCCCATGGGATCAAAATTCTCGATCGAGCAGATAATCACACAGTTGTCACGCCGATCGCGCATGACTTCCATTTCGAATTCCTTCCACCCAAGAAGCGATTCCTCGATCAAAACCTCCGAAACGGGTGAGAGTTCGAGGCCGCGTTTTGCGATTTCTTCGAACTCATCCCGGTTGTAACCGATTCCACCGCCGGTGCCGCCCAGGGTGAAAGCCGGCCGGATGATCAGGGGAAAACGCCCGATCCGATCGGCAATTTGGCGCGCTTCTTCGAGGGTGTGGGCCGTCCCGCTCACCGGCACATCCAGACCGATGGAAATCATCAGGTCTTTGAAGACCTGTCGATCTTCCCCGCGTTCAATGGCCGCCGCATTGGCGCCGATCATCTCGACGTCGTACTTTTCCAGAGTGCCACGGCGGAATAATGCCATTGCGGTATTCAGTGCCGTTTGTCCCCCGAGTGTCGGCAGCAGCACCAGCTTGCCCTTGGCCCCCATGCGAGCCATTTCTTCGACTTCGCGGGCAATGATTTTTTCGACGCACTCCGGCGTGATCGGTTCGATGTAAGTGCGATCGGCGAACTCGGGGTCGGTCATGATGGTCGCCGGGTTGGAATTCACCAGGATAACCCGATAACCCTCCTCACGCAGCGCTTTGCATGCCTGCGTGCCTGAGTAATCAAATTCACAAGCCTGCCCAATGATAATTGGGCCGGCGCCGATAATCAGAACCGAATGGATGTCAGTGCGCTTGGGCATAGCTGCAAGCGGCATGGATGAAACACACACAACGAGCCAAATGAAAGGCAAATCTGGCCTGAAACAACGCCGCAGGAACTCCTCGAATTCTGCCCTTGTTTCTTGGTCAGCTTATGTTCAAAGCGAGTTGTTTTCGCCGGTCCGGGGCGCGGAGCCTGCCGACCGGCGGTTCATTCCGGCAGCCGGACCACAAATGTGCTGCCTTCGCCAAGTTGGCTCGCGACCTCGATCGTGCCGCCCTGAGCCTCGACAATCGCCTTGCAAATAGCCAACCCAAGGCCGGTCCTGCCCTGGATTCGCGAACGGGATTTGTCGACCCTATAGAACCGCTCGAAAATGTGCGGCAAATCCTCGGGAGGAATTCCCGGCCCGGTATCTTTCACAGTCAGGACAACGCTTCCGTTTGTGTGGCGGGTTTCCAGCCGAACATGACCTGATTCCCGGTTGAAGTAGATGGCGTTGGAGAGGAGGTTGGTGATGACCTGGCCCACACGATCCGCGTCGCCCACGCAATGGACGGGTTGCAGGTCGGAAACAAGTTCGACATTTTTTTCCTGCGCCAAGGGCCGGATCAGTTCCGCGCAATCGCGGGCCACCCTGGCAAGGTCGAAACGCTCGCGGCGGATCGGTTCCTGGCCGGCGTCGAGTTTTGCAAGTTCCAGCAGCGACTCGATCAAGGTCCGCATGCGTTGGGCCGCGCGCTGGCAGGCTTCGATGGCCTCCTTGTATTCGCTTGCGCTGCGTTCCCGGGACAAGGCGGTTTGGGTCCGGGAAAGAATGACGGAAACCGGCGTGCGCAGCTCGTGTGAGGCGTCGGAAGTAAACCTCGCCTGGTGAGCAAACGAGGCTTCCAAACGCGCGAAAGTTGAGTTCAACACCGAGGTTAATCGTCCCAATTCGCTCTCGGTATCCGACGCGTTGATGCGGTGTGAGAGATCGCCGCCGGCGATTTTAGATGCCGTGGTGCTGATGGCTTCAATGGGCTGGATGGCGCGGGTGGCCACCCACCAGCCTCCGGCCATGCCCAATGCCAGAACGGAGGCTCCCGCCGTGAAGAGCCATAGTGCGAGGCGGTGCATCGCCGCCAAATCCGGGGCCATCGAGCGGCCGATCAATGCGCGATCCCCAAATGGAAAGCACACGGCAAATTCCCGATATTCTCCGCGCGTGCGAGTGACTGTTCCGGGTTGTTCGCCTGGTCCCCGTTCACCGGTTTGAGCATCCTTGGGCATGGGAATGCCGGCCGGCGCTCCGGGTGAACTGGCGAGCAAAGTTCCATCGGATTCCCAGACCACGTAATAAAAGGCATTAGTCTGGCCGGCTTCCAGCGCTTCGGTCCGCGCGATCACATCTTTGATGTGAGTTCGCCAGCCCGCCAGGTCGTGCTCGTGACCTCGCTCCTCGGGAGGCTTGCCCGGTGGCGGCGCTTCCGGGCGCGGTTCGCCTTCGGGCGGTTTTTTTGGCCCGTGACCCTCACCGCGCGGTCCCGGGCGAAAGGCGCTCATCAGTCGTTGCTGCAGTTCCTGGTCAATTCTGCGCAGTTGATTGCTGCGGGCAACGCGGTAAGCGGTGATCCCAAAACCGGTCAAGACGACAACAAGGATGAGGCTATGCCAGGCTTGCAGGCGCCACCGAATGGATTTGAATATCATGGCTGTGCCTCGATCGAATAGCCGTGGCCCCGGCGGGTCGTAATAAAATCGTGCCCGAGCTTTTTGCGCAGGTTGGAGACATGCACATCCAGCAGGTTGGATAGCGTATTGTCGTTTTCATCGAACAAATGCTCGTACAACATCGTTCGGGTGACCAGCTTGCCCCGGTGCAATGCAAGGTATTCCAAAAGGGCGTACTCTCTAGCTGTTAAAAAGATCGGGTGTCCGGCCTTGCTTACCGTACGCGAGGCCGTGTCAATCGTCACATCGCCAAGCGCAAGCTGCGGCTGGGCTTCGCTGGCAGACCGCCGAATCAGTGCCCGCAAGCGCGCTAGCACCTCGTCGATATCGAACGGTTTTACAACATAATCGTCAGCCCCGGTATCCAGGCCTTTTACTTTGTCCCGGACCGTGTCGCGGGCGGTGAGCATGAGCACCGGCGTTTTGCGTATCTTCCGAAGCTTTCTGAGAACCTCCCAACCGTCGATTCCCGGGAGCATCACGTCCAGCAGCACCGCGTCGTATTCGTAAGCTTCAGCCTTGTAGAAGCCTTCCTCACCGTCAGTCGCGCCATCGGCAGCGTAGCCATCTTCTCGCACGGCCTGCAAAAGGCTGGCAAGCAAATCGGGTTCATCTTCAATCACCAGCACTCTCATATCCATTTGGCCGCGGCATTCAGTGCTCTACTCATTCTGCTATCCTGACAGGAGTTGCCTTAAGAAAGCATTAAGCGACTCCCGCGTAAATCGCCTTTTCCGGGTAGCCATGCGCGGCATGGCCGCGGTTTGTGGTGAATCGTTCGCCTTAATCTTGGCTTAAGGTTCCAAGTTGTAGGCTCCGCGCGATCAATGAAGCAGAGTGAAGTGCCGGGACCTTGAATCGCATACATACAATCGAGTTTTCGAGCGTGGATTTGCCGGCCCACGGCGGCAGGGCCGGCCGGCAGACTAAGGGCTCAATACTGCCGCCAACGGGAAGGGCAGGGGGGTTGGCATGGGGCTGCCCTCCTCCCTTCCCCCACCTCACAGCCCTGGGCGGACCCCGCCATGCTCAGTTGGGCTTGTTCCTGCTCCGAAAGTTAAAACCCTCCAGCTTGCTCGCTGCGCCTCCCCAGAAATTTCCGGACGATCAAAATATGGGCCGCATTGCGAAACACAAAATCAGGCGAATTCAGATCCGCATGCTGCTCATCCATCGGACTTTGATCGCCATGCTGCTGTTGATCCTTGGCGTTGTCCTGTTTGCCATCGTGTTGGATTGGAGTTTTTGACCTGGTGCATTATGGGCCCACAGTGGACTGCTGATTTTTACCCGGGTTCATCAAACCATTTTTACAGCCAGGCCGTTTTTCGAGTTCCCGAAACTCAGTTGCTCCGAACCGCCTCCCTCCCACGACTTCACGTTGCCTTAAGGTGCTGGCGAATAGCTTCCTCCTCGATGCAAGCACTTGTCTTAAGAGCGTTCCGAGTCTGGAGACGCCACCAAAGCATTGGCAGGTGCGAGATTCATCTAAACCAAAACAAAACTAAACTGACCATGAAGTTAGCCATGCACATTGCGACTCCGTTGGCGCTGGCGATATTGACAAACGCAGGCGCCACAGAGATCGACCTAAGTAAATTGCCCCCTCCGGCAACCCAGCCGGGCCTCACTTTCACCAAGGACATCCAGCCCTTGATGGAAGCTTCCTGCGTGCGTTGTCACGGGAACAATCGACCCAAAGCGGGTCTTCAACTCAACAGCCTCGAAGGCGTGCTGAAAGGCAGCAAGGATCGCAAAGTGGTCCTGCCCGGCGATAGCAAGGCAGCCCGCTGGTGCTGGCAGTGTCTCAACTTGATGAAGAGACGGCCATGCCGCCCAAGTTCAAGCCAGGCCAGGGCCGTCACGGCCGGCCTGGAGGACCTGGCGGTCCTCCCCCGGGCGGTCCTGGTCCTGATGGAGCGGGTCCTCAGGCTGGAGGTCCAGGACCCGGTCAAGCCGGCGGCCCTCCGCCGGGTGCCGGTCGCGACGGTGCGGGCGGACCTCCTCCTGGTGGCCCAGGAGCGCCACAAGGTGGAATGCGCGGCGGGTTCGGTCCGCCCCCGAAACCGTTGACGCCCGAGCAGGTGGGATTGGTACGCGCCTGGATCGATCAAGGCGCAAAATAATCCCGCTTTCGAAATCACTCTTCAGCAACAGCCTCCGTCACCATGCTAGTTCTCCCGGTGACGGAGGTTTTGCTTTGAAGGCGTGTTTTCAAATTTGTGGCAGCAGTCGAGCATAGACCTTGGCACTGGGGCACAACACTCGCGCATGTGATTCCAGGAGGTAGGGTTCACCGGCATAGGTCGTGCTGACATTACCCCATCGCGTTGTCTGCAGTCTTATGAGATCATCATAGCCACTCTCTCAGGAACCCGGAATCAGACCGGGCCCACTTGACGGGAGTAGGAGCCTGGCCAACAATTCCAGGCTGATGGCCTGTATTGCGCAGCAATCGAACTAACGCTAATCTTTAACCGATTGTTTCTAAAATGAGGCTCAAACTAGCATTGGCCGCGGCTGCTCTCGTCTTTGAAGTTTCAACATCAGTCCAGGCGATGGACCGATGGTCGGCGCTGTCTCAGATCGAAACACGGGACGATGATAATGCCGTGGGAGCGGCGGGTGAAATCTCCCGCTACCAAATGAAACCATTGCTTTGGCGCCGATACGCCCGCGGTGATGCGGACTGGAAGAACCCGCTCCATGCGCTGGCTGCGGCCCAGGAACTCATGAAGGAACGCTGCGCCAATTTTGAACGTTCTTACAACCGGCCCCCGAGCGATTTTGAGTTCTACGTCCTTTGGAACGCCCCTGCCCAGATTGAACGGCCGCGCAAAGCTGTGCGCGAGCGAGCCGAGCGGTTTTGCCGGCTCGTTACCAGGGACGATCGCCAGGCCAAGGCGTATTGATCTTCCAGCCCTTCTTTGATGCTCATTACGAAGGTGGCTTTTGCGCCACCTGAACGTTTCCTGACTGGCGTTTTGCCTAGCCTCCGCCGGTTTGTTCCTGTACTGGTACGCCTCAAGTTTTGCGCAAAGCATTTTTGACAGATGACCAACTCGTTGAAATCCCCGCTGATTATTGTTTCATCCCTGATCCTGAACTCCGTCGACGGCGCGTTGGGTTCGGATGTCCCGCAATCTGCGTCCACTCTTTTCGCTCCGAAGATCCCGCGCTTCTCGATCAGCTACATGGATACATCTGTTCAGCCTGGGGATGATTTTTACCGTTACGCGGATGGCTCATGGGTTAAAAACAATCCCGTCCCGCCGGATAAATCGCGATGGGGCGGATTTGCGGAACTCCAGGAACGGAACTGGTTCCTGATCCACCAGATCCTGGATGAAACATTGTCGGGAGAGAATCCTGCCAATTCACCTGCGGACAAGGTTGCGAAGTTCTTTAGATCAGCAATGGACACAAACCGCCTGGAGACGCTCGGGTTCAAACCCATCCAGCCGGACCTTAAGAGAATCAACGAACTATCAGGCGCGGAGGACGTTCTGCGGCTGTTGGCGGATTTTCACGCGCACGGAATCGACGCCTGTTTCAGTCGATCCGCATCGCCTGACGCGAAAAACAGCGGTGTGTATGCATTTTACCTGAGCCAGGGCGGCTTGGGCCTGCCGGATCGCGATTACTATCTCAGCGAACGATTCGCCCAACAGCGCCAGGCTTACAGCGATCACATCACGCGCATGTTTGTTCTGCTGGGTGAACCCGAGGCGGCTGCCAAAACACATTCGGCCACCGTCCTGGAAATGGAAACCGCTTTGGCCAAAGCCAGCAAGTCGCGGGTCGATCTTCGAGATCCCATCGCCAATTACCACAAAACCGCCGTAGCCGACATGGCGAAGGACTTTCCAAAGGCGCCCATTTCCATTTACCTGGAAGCCGCGGATTTGAAACTCGACGAGGTCGTCGTTCGGCAGCCGGAGTTCTTCGAGGCTCTCTATTCGATGGCGCGCGAGCGTTCTTTGGATGATTGGAAGGTGTACTTGCGCTGGCATTTGCTGCGCGCCACAGCCCCGTACCTGCATTCGGCCGCCGAAGACGAATCGTTTCGTTTCTATGGCAAAGTTTTGCGAGACCAGCCTTTGCAGGAACCCCGCTGGCAACGCGCCGCTCGGGTCATTGACGCGGAAATCGGGGAAGCGCTGGGCCAGTTGTTTGTGGCAAAGCATTTCCCGCCGGCCGCCCGGGCCAGGATGAATGAACTGGTGGATAATTTGAGAAGCGTTTTTCAGGATCGTCTCAAAACCGTCGAGTGGATGACTGAACCGACCCGCGCCAAGGCCTTGGGCAAGTTCGAACGCTTCACCAGGAAAATCGGATACCCGGACAAATTCAGAGATTACTCGTCCGTTGAGATTCGGCCGGATGATTTTCTTGGCAATGTGGAGCGTGCCGACGCCTTTGAGACCCGCAGAACTTTGGTCCGGGTTGGGCACCCGGTGGACCGCAGCGAATGGCACATGACGCCCGAAACCGTCAATGCCTACTTCAGTCCGGTTCAGAATGAAATTGTTTTTCCCGCCGGGATTCTGCAACCGCCGTTCTTCGATATGGACATGGATGACGCTGTGAATTACGGCGGCATTGGTGTGGTGATCGGCCACGAAATGACTCACGGGTACGATGACCAAGGCCGCAAATACGACGCCGATGGGAACCTCAATGATTGGTGGGGCCCTGAGGACGCGAAGGCATTCGAGCAACGCGCTCAAAAAGTCGTTGAACAGTATGACGCGTATGAGCCGTTGCCCGGCCTCCACGTAAACGGCAAGCTGACTCTTGGAGAGAACATTGCTGACCTCGGCGGGACCCGCATCGCCTATGAAGCCCTTCAACGTGTTCTGCGCAAGGAACCTTCGAAGCGAAAGCAGATCGACGGCCTGACTCCCGAGCAACGCTTTTTCGTTTCATTGTCCCAGGTGTGGCGAACCAATTGCCGCGATGCCGAAATGCGGCGACTCATCACCGTCGATCCCCACAGTCCCGGCCAGTTCCGCGCCATCGGGCCGCACGTCAATATGCAGGAATTCTTCGACGCATTCGGGATCGGACCCGACGCCGCGATGTGGCGGGCCCCTGACCTCCGGGCCAGGATCTGGTAATCCGGGCGGCCGCGCTGCGCCGCGTTGGGCCGGGTGTTGATCCCACGCCGGGCCAAAGATTTCGCTGAATCCGCGGGGGGACGACAACGTCTAATCCAAAAATTCATCTTGTCGAATGCCGGTCGCAGGTTATCGTGGAGGACATTGGTTGGGCATGCGCCTGGGTTGCTTGTGCCCCGGTGCCTCCATGGAGCGGAAACCGCACGAATGACGGAACTTACGCTGAGAAGAGTCGATTTCTGGCTCGGCCTCTGGATGATTGCCCTCTTGGCCTCGATTGGCCAGTCGGGGGCGGCGGAGGCAATGCAGGGGCATGTTCAATTCAACCGCGACATTCGGCCGATTCTCTCCGACAGCTGCTTTCCTTGTCATGGTTTTGATTCTTCCAAGCGCAAGGCCGATCTGCGCCTGGATAGCCCCGAAGGCGCTTCGGCTCTCCATAAGGGGCACCAGGCGATAAAGGCGGGGGACCTGGCCGGAAGCGAACTTTGGCGTCGGATCAGCTCGACGGACCCCAAGACGATGATGCCGCCGCCTTCGAGCGGTAAGAAGCTTAGTCCTGCTCAAATCGCCACCCTCCGGGATTGGATTGTGGATGGTGCTGTTTATCAGAAGCATTGGGCTTTTGTGGCGCCAGTCCGGCCTGAAGTTCCGATTGTGAAAAAGGCCGATTGGCCTCGGAATGACATCGACCGGTTCATTGCCGCAACGCTTGAAAGCAAGCGCCTTGAGCCTGGCCCCGAGGCGCCGCGAGAAACGCTTCTTCGCAGAGTGACGCTCGACTTGACGGGGTTGCCGCCGACACCGGAAGAAATCGACGCATTTGTCGCGGACCATGAGCCCGGGGCCTACGAGCGGGTAGTGGATCGGTTGCTCAATTCGCCGCACTACGGAGAACAGATGGCCAGGTACTGGCTGGATGTCGCACGGTATGGCGACACACATGGCCTGCACCTGGATAACGAAAGATCCATTTGGCCTTACCGCGATTGGGTCGTGAGCGCTTTCAATGAGAACCTGCCGTTCGACCGGTTTACGATCTGGCAGCTTGCCGGAGATTTATTGCCAAATCCTACGCGTGACCAAGAAGTGGCCTCAGGTTTTAACCGATGCAACGTCTCAACCAGTGAAGGCGGCGCGATCGATGAAGAGTTCCAGGTCCGTTACGCGGTCGACCGCGTGGAGACAACCTCGAGCGCCTGGATGGGCCTGACCATGGGCTGCGCCGTCTGCCACGATCATAAACTGGACCCCATCACTCAAAAGGAATTTTACGAGGTTTTTTCCATCTTCAACAACATTGCCGAGAAAGCGATGGATGGCAACGCGCTGCTGCCGCCGCCGACCATGCAACTGCCCACGCCCGAGCAGGCCAGGCAACTGGGCGAATACAATGACCAACTCGCGAAGCTCGACAAGCAGTTGACCGAATGGATCGCGGCAGCTGACTACAAGGATCCTGCTTCGGATACCAACCGCGCGAAACCGGAGCCTCACGAGCTGGTTTGGGTGGATGACGACTTCCCGGCAAATGCAAAAATCGAAGTTCATGACGGGAACGCGCCCAATCAATGGATCACCAAGGATGAAGGTCCTGTTTATAGCGGCGAACGAGCCATCCGCCGATCCGGGAAAGGACTACAGCAGGTCTATTTTAAGGAAGGCGCCGAACCGCTCACGGTAAACGCCGGCGACAGATTTTTTGCCTACGTCTACCTGGATCCCAAGGACCCTCCCAAATCGGTCATGCTCCAGTTCCACACCAAAGATTGGGAACACCGCGCGGTGTGGGGGGACCAGGACGCAATTGAGTTTGGAGAAAAGGGCACGCCCGAACGGCTCGACATGGGAGGCCTGCCGGAAGCGGGGAAGTGGGTTCGGCTTGAGGTGGACGCCGGCGCGGTAGGATTGAAGCGCGGAGTCAAAGTCAAAGGGATTGCCTTTACTCAATTCGACGGCACGGTTTATTGGGATAAAGCGGGCCTGCTCTCGCCCAATGATCCTGCAGTTAATCCGTACCAATCTTTTGCAGCATGGTCGGCAACGGAGCGGCGGGTGGGAGACAAGTCCGGGGCCCCTGACGACATCAAAGAGTTGCTGAAAAAGGAGCCGGCAAAACTGGAAGCAGCGGATCAGAAGAAACTGAAGGATTATTACCTGCGGAACGTCTACGAGGATTCCGAAGGGCATCTCGCGGCCATCCGGGCCGAGATGAAGCCCGTTCGGCACGACAAAGACCAATTGGATCAAAAGATTACGGCGACAATGGTTTCAAAGGAGCTTGAGAAGCCCAGGCCCAGTTGGATCCTGATTCGAGGGCAATATGACAAGCATGGCCAGCCGGTCGGCCCTGGGGTGCCGGCAATCCTTCCACCGCTACCGAAAACGGACGTCACCAACCGGCTCACGTTTGCACGGTGGCTGGTGCAGCCTGAGCACCCGCTGACGGCCAGGGTGACCATCAACCGGGTCTGGCAACAGTTCTTCGGGATCGGCATTGTTAAAACGTCCGAAGACTTTGGCACAAAAGGCGAGTGGCCCTCGCATCCTGAGCTGCTGGACTGGCTGGCGACCGAGTTCATGCAAAGCGGGTGGGATGTTAAGCACATGGTGCGATTGATCGTAACCTCGGCTGCTTACCGGCAGGATTCCAAGGTTACGCCGGAATTGCTCGCCATCGATCCGGAAAACAGGCTGATCTCAAGAGGTCCGCGTTTTCGGCTGGATGCGGAAGAATTGCGCGACGAGGCTCTCTTCGTGAGCGGTCTGCTCAACATGGAACTCGGCGGCCATGGCGTGAAACCGTATCAGCCGCCGGGCATCTGGGAAGCCGTTGGTTACACGACCAGCAACACGGCAAAGTATTCCCAGGACCATGGTGACGCTCTTTATCGCCGCAGCCTGTACCTGTTTTGGAAACGCACGGCGCCTCCCCCGACCATGATTACCTTTGACGCTCCGTCCCGGGAGAAATGCAGGGCGCGCCGCGAGCGCACCAATACGCCGTTGCAGGCGCTAATTACGTTGAATGATCCGCAGTATTTTGAAGCGGCCCGTCACTTGGGCTACCGGATGATGCGCGAGGGCGGCCTGGACGACGCAGCCCGGCTGCGGTACGGGTTCCGCCTGGCCACCGGCCGCGCTCCTTGCGATTCCGAAAGCGCGGT
>DATGLT010000281.1:0-11602 GCA_035294005.1 Verrucomicrobiia bacterium | reverse complement strand
ATGGCTAACTCTGCGCCTAAAGCGGTTCGCTGAGGTTCACGCCGCAACCAAATATCCGCTGAATTGCCTGGGTCGCACCCAGCGGCAGACTAATCTGCCCAGGCGGCACCGTGGCCTCGCGCGGATTGATTCGGATTAGCTTGCCATCAAGATGCCCAGTCACCCATTCCGAGGTGCTCCGCACCGTAGGAATGGCTCCGCCCGCTCCCAATTCGATCACCGCCACCTTTGCGGACTTTTCGGCCAGTTCGTCCATCCACGCAGAAAATCTCTCGCGCTGTCGGTCGGTCCGGTGACTCAGCCATGAATAATCACCAGACATCAGAATGTTGGGTCGTGCCAATTCGCGACAATTCTTACACCGGGGCAACGGCTCCAGGGCGCGAAACTTCGAGACGTCGATGTTGACAGGACCGCCGTCCGCCTCCCAAATCTCATTAGTGCACGGAACCCGGCACTGGAGGTGACCTATCGAGCCGTGACACTCGACCAGGCGCTCTGGCGAAAAGCCGGCCTTTTGAAATTGGCCGTCGACGTTCGAGGTAAACACGAAGTAGCCGTGAGCTTTTGACTTGCCGAGTTGTAGCAACTCGTGGAAGCCCGCGTGCGGAGCGGTGTGTCGATACAGGTTCAGCCGGTGTCCATAAAATGCCCACGCCAGCGCTGGGTCCTCCTTGAACCAGGCCGGATTAGCCATTTCCTCGAATGAGATGCCGAGCTCCGCAAGGGCGGGATAGGCACGCCAGAAACCTTGCTTCCCGCGGAAATCGGGCAAGCCGGAATCGACTCCCATGCCTGCTCCGGCCGTGACCAACAGGGCGTCAGCGGCTTTAAGAACGGCAGCGGCCTGCCTCACCTGGTCCTCTATGCTCAAGTCCACCTTTCTTTTGGCAATAATTTGTTAACTGGAAAGCAAATTCCGCCAATGCGTCCGCAAGCCGTTGACGAAAGCCACCTCAGGTAGTATGGAAGGTCATGTTAAAATGTGGCTCTTACCTCGTGGCGCTTTCCTTTTTTACGGCTTCCCTGGTCGTCCGTGCCGGTGAAGTACCGGATAACTGGACATGGGATGATGATGCCGGCGCGCGCAAGCAGCACGCGGCTCTCGAGGGCAAGCCCATGCCACCCCTGTCCGTACAGGGCTGGGTGAACGGCGAGGTCAAACCCCAGGACATGAAAGGCAAGGTCGTGGTCGTGGATTTCTTTGCGACCTGGTGCGGCCCCTGCATGGCCGCAATTCCCCACAACAATGAGTTGCTCAAGAAGTACAAAGACAAAGGCCTGGTGATTGTCGGCGTATGTACCTCCCGGGACGGGCAGGAGCGCATGTCCGACACCGTTAAATCCAAGGGAATCGAGTATCCGACGGCGCGCGACCCGCAGCTCAAATCCGAGGCCGCGTGGAGGGTTCATTACTACCCGACTTACGCGCTGGTTGATCGCAAGGGGATTGTCCGCGTGATCGGTCTGCAGCCCGATCACGTGGAAGAGGTAGTGGAGAAACTTTTAGCCGAGCCGGCCGCGTAGTTGCTTCAGATTTGCAGAAGGACTCTCTGCCCGCCGAAAAATCGGCTCAAGCCGGATACGGGTGCATCCAAGGCTTGCGATATTCGCGGCGCAAGAGCTTCGCGGCGGCGGGATTGCCGACAATCTGTTCCTGCTGCGGATCCCACTCAATGCGTGTTCCTGTCTCGTAGGCGATCATCGCCAGCTTGACGGTCGCCGTTGAGAGATACGCGTCCTGCGGCTGACAACCAGGCTGTTTCCGCGTGCGTACGGCATTCAGGAATTCGGCCATATGCAGCCCGCCGGTGTCGGCTTTGACTTCCTGAACCTGCCGGTCCTTGCCCTTTCCGCGTGGAATAACGACCCATCGGTCATCGGTGACAAAGAGGGTCTCCTTCTCGCCGTAAAAGAAAATGCCGTTCGAGACTTCCGGGCTGTACTCCTCGGCACCCCAGATGCGGTGCCGCCAGGTCAATGGGCAAGAGGCAAAATCGAAATGCGCCGTTAATACGTCCGGGGTGGTGATTTTGTTCTTAAGCCCATACAACCCGCCCGCTGCAGAAACCGATTTGGGCATCTTCTCGCCAAGGATGACACGCGCCGCGTCCACCAAATGAATGCCCCAGTCGACCAGGTGGCCATGCCCAAACTCCTTTTCGAGCCGCCAGTTCATATGGCCGACCTGCGGGCTGTACGGCAGTTTGGGCGCCGGCCCGCACCAAAGGTCCCAATCGAGGACCGCCGGCGGATCCTGCGGAGTCGGGTCCTTGGTTCCAGCGGTGTAATTGATTGTCGCCTCGGCACACACAATGGGGCCGGTCTGCCCTGATTCAATCCGTCGCCGGACCGCCTGGAAGGCCGGACTTTGACGTCGCTGAAATCCGACCTGAACAATGCGCCCGGCTTTCTGTGCCGCGTCCACCATGGCGCGGCCCTCTCGAACGTCGTAGCTAAGCGGTTTTTCGCAGTAGATGTCGACGCCCCGTTCGAGCGCCGCCAGGAACTGGAGGGCATGCCAGTGCGGCGGCGTGGCGATGATCACCGCTTCAAGCCCCGGAGTTTTAAGGAACTCCTGGTAAAGTTTAAAAGTCTGCGGTCGCTTGCCGCAAAGCTTCTCGACCTCGTCAGCATTTGCAGTCAAATGGCTGCTGTCGACGTCGCACAAGGCTACAACTTCGAAACCCCCGGTTTGGACGGCTGCCTTTAAATCGACCATCCCGTACCAGCCACAACCGATGAGGCCGAGCTTGATCTTAGGTTCCGATCCGGCGGCTCCCAGCGCGCTGGGCAACTGTGAAAGGACCACGGCCCCGGCAGCCGTGCTCTGTAGAAAACTACGGCGGGTGATGGCATTCATGGCCGAAGCATCGAAAAATCCCCAAGCGGAGGCAACCGCATTCTCACACCCAACCGCCGCCAGCCTGTATGCAACCGGGAGCGCTCTTTTGATAGCTTACCGGGTTGCTAAGGCGCGGTAACGCCAACGCGAAAATAAAATGGTCCTTGGCCGGCGCCGTTGGTATCCGCGTAGGCGGTCGTGCCGGCGCGCCCCACGATGTTGGTAGCCACGACGGAAAAATTTGTTGTAGCCAAAGGGTCTGGAACACCAAGGCTGGTGCTGCGTTCCAGGGTGTAGTTAATTCCCGGAACGCTTTGCCATGTCACGATCACGTTGGTGCTGGTGGGCGCGGCGCTTAGCAGTCGCAAGACCGACGCGGCGTTGGTCGGATTGGTGCCGCAAACCCACTCCTGCCAGTTGTTCATGCCATCCCCATCCGAATCGGCGTAATCAGCGGAACCGTCCGTTGGAAGGCCGTAGGATTGGAGCCAGGAGTAGAACGTGGTCGAGTTCAACCCCTGGAACTCGTAGGCCCCCATGTCAACGGTCCCGCCGATGATACGCGGGTTGCCGTCGAGGTCATTGCTGGTGAAAGCGAAGAGGTTATTGCCGGCGTTGATGCAGGGCGAGTTGGGTTGCAGGTGAAAATCGCCATTGGCCGCATCGACGAACATCGGCGTGTTCGTAATGTTGCCGACGCCGTTGGTGGGCAGGGGCATCGTGCAGCAGTAGTTTAGAGTGCAGCTGTCGTTGTAGTTATTAAAGCCGGCCGACTGCACACCGTTGGAATATAAAATACAATTGCAGAGTGTGCATGCGCTGCATGCGCCAAGTCCATTGTTGACCACAGTGCAGTTGTAAAGAGTGCAACTCAACGCCGCCGTGCCGTCGCCCTTTAAGACGAGGTTGCCGCTCAGCATGCAATTGTAAAGGGTGCAATAAGCGGCGCCTCCACCGTAAGGCGCGGACGAGTTCACGATCACGCAGTTTGTGACAAAGGCGTTGCTGGTGCCTCCCCCGATAACGGCGCCACCCCCCGTTCCAAACCACGTCTGTCCATTGGTTAAAGTAAAGCCGGAAACCATAGCGCCACCGTTCAACAAAACGCACCCGCGACCGTTCGCCTGGCCGTCTATGGCTGTAAACCTTGGACCGTTGGCGCTCAATAGCGAAATCGGCTTGGATATTCCCACAGTGGAATAATACACACCGTTGGTCGCCAGGACAACGTTCCCCGGGGCTGCAGCATCCACGGCTTCCTGGATGTTGTGAGCTGCAGTCGCCCAGTTTGTGTAAGGAGCGGTGGGCGCAGGACTGTTCTGCCAAACATATTTTGTTCCCGGCATTAGCACGGTCAGGGTGGCGACCTTACTGGTAGCGGTCCCGAAAACATTGCTCACAACGACAGCATAAGGTCCGGCTTGCTCCGTCCCCACCGAAGTTAGCGTCAGGGTGGCGTTTGTCGCACCAGGGACCGCCGAGCCATTAAACCACCACTGCCAATACAGGGGCACGTGTCCGTAGGCGCTTGCGGAGAAGCTCAAATTGGTGCCAGCCCACGCAGTTTGGCTCAGCGGTTGCACCGTCAGCACAGGCGGCATCGCCGACTGGTACTCGTAGGCCCCGATGTCAACTTGAGTGCCAACGATCCGGAGGTTGCCATCGAGGTCAGTGGCTCCCGTGGCGTAAGCGTTGTTGCCGGCATTGATGCAAAGGGAATTGGATTGCAGGTGGAAATCGCCATTGGCGGGGTCAACGAACAATGGCTCATTGGTAATGTTCCCGGCGCCGCCGGGGGGCATGGGTATTGTGCAGCAGTAGTTCAGCGCGGAACTGCCGGTATCATAGTTCATATCTCCGGAGGGTGCATTGTAGTATAAAATGGAGTTATATACTTTGCTCGAGGAAGCTCCGCCACTCGGATTGCCGCTTATGGTGCAGTTATAAATTGTGCTCTCAGCTGCCCCGGTTCCTGAGTTACCCCTCACCGCGCAGTTATATAAGTTGCACGCGTAGGCCGCCGCGCCGGGCGGATTTTCCACCAGTGAGTTGCCGGTCAAAGTGCAGTTGAACAGCGATGAGAAGAATGCTCCGCTGCCATTTGTGGCCGCCGAATTGCCGATTAAGAAACAGTTCGAAAGCGTGCAGGACTGTACACCCCCGCCGGCAAGATTGGCCGAGTTGTTGCTCAGTGTGCAGTCATAAAGAGTGCAATATGCTGCGCCACCCCCGAATGTGCCTCGGTTGCGCGTCAGCACACAGTTGGTGAGCAAACCGCCGCCCGGAGTTCCGTCGGCTCCGCCGCATCCACCGAAAAGCAGGCCGCCGTTGGTCAGCGTGAACCCCGACACCACCACCCCATTGGTTAACGCCACGCATCGATTTGTCCCCTGGCCATCTATGATGGTAACTTGAGGCCCGTTCACGCTCTTCAGAAAAACCGAGATAGGTATTGTCACTCGATTTTGGTCATAGCCAACCGCTCGCCCACCGCTCGCGTAAACTCCGTTGGTGACCAGGATGGTGTCGCCGGCGATGCCGGCATCGACCGCATCCTGAATCGTGTGGGCCGCGGTGGCCCAGGTGGCGTACGGAACGCTCGGAGTTAGGCTGTCTTGCCACACATATTTTGTCCCTGGAGTGGAGACCCTCACAACGGTCAAGAGGGCGACCTGGCTGGTGATCGAACCCAAAGCATTGGTGATCACCACCGAATAGAGCCCGGCCTGGTTGGTGGTAATAAAAGTCAATGCCAGGCTTGGGTTGGTGGCTCCCAGCGTGGCCGCGCCGTTAAACTGCCACTGCCACGATAACGGTAGCGAACCGACCGCGCCGACCGTGAAGGTTACGTTGCTGCCGGCCAGGACTGTCTGGCTTACCGGTTGCACCGTGATCAACGGTTTGCTGTCGAGAACGGTTATGACGGCGACTTGGCTGGTTGCGGCTCCGGTAATGTTCGTCACCACGGCCCAATAGTTCCCCGCCTGGTTCGTCGTGACCGCACTCAGGGTTAGGTTCGAACTCGTTGCCGCACCAAGGGGCGCCTGGTTAAACCACCATTGCCAGGACAATGGACGCGCTCCGGACGCATTCGCCGAGAGCACGATTTTGGTGCCGGTGTAGACCGTTTGGCTCATTGGCTGAGCCGTAATCACGGGCGCGCTGTACTCGTAGGCACCCATATCCACCGCTGCGCCCATTATGCGCGGGCTTCCGGCAAGATCAACGAGGCCCCACGCAACTGTATACGCGTTGTTGCCGGCATCAATACAGGCCGAACCCGCCTGCAACTGGAAGTCGCTCGGCGCTGCGTTCACAAACAGCGGTGCGTTGGTGATGTTGCCCAATCCCGCCGCCGGCAGAGGCGTCGTGCAACAATAATCCAGCGTGCTGGCCGCGTAGTTCGGCTCCGAGGCGGCGGTGTTGTCGTAGACAATGGAGTTGTAAAGTGTGCCTTGGAAAACACCCCCGGCCTGGGATGCCGAGTTGCCGCTTACGGTACAATTGTAAAGCGTGCTGGAAGCAGCTCCGCCACCCGTGCCGTTCCCGCGGGCGGTGTTCCCGGTCAACAAACAATCATAAAGGATGGCCCCGTAGACGCCACCGCCTGTGGTGGCCGAGTTACCGGTGAACACACAGTTGGTGAGGAAGCAGTTTGTGCCTGTTCCCAGCGCTCCGGCCCCGGTGTCAGCAAAGCCGTTGGTGAAGGTGAAGCCCCAGAGCCAGTCGCCATTGGTCAACGCCAGGCATCGATTGGTCCCGCCACCGTCGATCCGCGTGAATTGGGCGCCGTTGATGCTGGATAACGCCAAGGATTTTTCCACCGACACGCCGCCGGCATACACTCCATTGGTTACAACCACGAACGCGCCTGGAGGCGCCGCATCGATCGCCTCCTGGATGGTTGTGGCTGCAGTAGCCCAGCTTGAGTACGGCGGCATCGGGTTCGGGCTGACTGGGGAGACATACAGCGTGGCGGGGTAGAGTTTGACGGCTTCCGTCAATAGAGTGAGGGCTATGAGGCACGCCGTGATTTTCATGTCTCCCCTACATATACCGGTGTGGCTGTTACTCCAAGAGTTTGCCCCGGCACATCGAATCGGTCAAGCATAAACACGGCGTGTAATCATCGTGGATGCGATCCCGGCGCTGGGAAGCCCCGCAGAACTACGGGGCCGCGACCATCGCAGAACGTTACGCACCCCTTCAAGGAACCAATGGTCGTTTCTGGCAAAAAATGAACGCTGGCACGCCTCCGACTTCAATTGATAATGTTGCCGCCAATGAAATTGACGCCCAGGGTGACCTTTACTGCGGTCTTGGGGTGTTTTCTGGTTTCAGGCATGGCCGGACTGGTTTATCAGGTCGTTTGGACACGATACCTGGCTTTGTTTCTCGGCCATACCAGCTATGCCGTTGTGGCGGTGCTTGTAGCTTTCATGGGGGGGCTTGCGGTTGGAAACGCCTGGCTCGGCGCCCAGGCGGATCGAACCGATAAGCCCTTGGCGTTGTATGGTTGGTTGGAAATCGGCATTAGCGCCTATGCACTTCTCTTCCCGGCTTATTACAAGCTTTGCCATGTCGTTTTCATCAGCCTCGCAAGTAGTCTTGAACCAGGAACCGGTTCGCTTCTGTTGCTGAAGTTCCTGTTCAGCCTGGCAACGGTGCTTTTGCCCACAACGCTAATGGGCGCAACGTTTCCCGCACTCACCCGTTTTGTAACCCAATCTTTATCCGAACTACGGGAAAAGGTGGCGGGGCTCTATTTCATCAACAGCTTTGGGGCGGTGCTGGGGTGTCTCCTCGCTGATTTTTGGCTGATTCCACATTACGGTCTTGAGAGGACGGTATTCGTCGGGGCCGCCCTCAACCTCACCCCAGGGCTGGTTGCATTCTATATCAGTAAGCGAATCGGCGAACGGAAATCCGAAGGGGTCGGAAAACGGGAGGTCGCAGGCAGCGACGAGTCGTTTTCGAGAAGTGAACTGCGGTTGGCGTTGCTCGGAATCGGCCTTTCCGGCTTTGTCGCGATGCTTTACGAGGTAGCGTGGACTCGGTTTTTGGCTCTCGCCCTCGGCGCGACCACCCATGCTTTCTCTCTAATGCTGATGACCTTCATCAGCGGCATTACGGTCGGCGCGTGGCTCATTTACTACGGACGCAGAGTAGGGCGGAGCCTGGAAGCCTTCGCCTGGGCTGAACTGACGCTCGCCATCACTCTTCTGGTTTCCATGCCGTTCTACGCCGCGGTGCCATATTGGTTTGTAAAGGGAGCATCGCTGCTCTCGCGCCAGGCAGCGTCATACCCAATATACGAAATGCTCCAGGCGCTCATTTGTTTTGGCGTGATGTTTGTGCCCGCCACTTGTCTCGGTTTGACACTGCCACTCGTCAGCCGAATCGCCACAATCGAACTGGCGCACACTGGGCGCGCGGTGGGAAGGGTTTTCGCAGTGAATACCCTCGGCACTGTTTTCGGAGCCATCGTCACCGGGCTCTGGCTCATGCCGTGGCTTGGCTTGCCCCGGACGTTCGCCGTCGGCATCCTGATTAATTCCTCAGTCGGTTTGGCGATTCTTTTTCGGAACCGAGTCGCCGCCAGGCGATGGATCGCCGTGCCGATAGTGGGCTTGTGCTTTATTTGGCTTATCGGAGTAGCCTTCAACGAGGAATGGGAGGGCACGCTTTCGCTGGGTCTCTGGCGCACTCCGCAGGCTCCTGCTAATTTTAAAGCTTTTCGTGAAGAGGCTCGGGACCGAAAGATTGTGTATCACCGCGACGGTGCTGGGTCCACCGTCGCGGTCACTTCTGAGCGCATAGGCAGCAGCAAGGAGATTTTGCGGCTCAAGGTGAATGGAAAAACGGACACAGCAAGTGCCGTCGATGTGACCACGCAGCGGTTGCTCGGTCACATACCAATGCTTCTGTGCCCAGCTTCTAAAGAGGCTCTGGTGGTCGGGTTGGGCAGTGGTATGACCGGCGCCGCGGTGGCCCGTCATTCATCGATTCAACACGTGGACATCGTTGAAATCTCGCCGGAAGTGGTTGAGGCTGCACGCCTGTTCGCCGATTACAATGACCGTTTCTGGGAGAACCCCAGGATCAAGGTGACGGTGGAAGATGCGAAGTCCTTTCTCAAAATAGGCAGCCACCGGTATGATGTGATCATCAGCGAACCATCCAATCCGTGGATGGCTGGCGTCGCAGGAGTGTTTAGTAAGGAATACTACGAGGATTGCCGGGCAAGGTTGACGCCAACTGGAGTCATGGCCCAATGGGTGCAGACCTATGAGACAAGCGATGCGCTCCTGGATGTGGTATTGCGGACATTCGGATCGGTCTTCCCATATGTGAGCATCTGGCAAACATCGGCAGCCGACATTGTACTGGTGGGATCGAGCCAGCGCCTGCCGGTTGACTTGGAGGCCACGCGGGCCCGCTTTCTCGAACGCTCCGTAAACGCTGATCTGGAGCGCATAGAAATTGTGTCTCTCCCGGTGTTGCTGGCCCGGGAGGTTGTTTCACAGGAAAACGGAGCGTTCCTTGCCCTTGAACCCGGCGCCATCCACAGCGATTTCCACCCGATCCTCGAATTTGAAGCTGCCAAGGCCTTTTTTGCGTTCGGCGGGGCAAATCGATGGCGTTTGCTTGATGAAAATCTGCAAACACGACCAACTACGCTCCTTGGGGAGTATCTCAAGACGCATTCGCTAACCGAGGATGATTTAAAGGCGCAGGCCCGTTTTTACCTGGAGTATAGAATGCCCGATCCCAACCTGATGCGAACCGTGCTGCTTCGCTGGGAACGTGAAAAGCCCGAAGCAGTTTTACCCATGGAACTTATCGCACAGACCCCCTACCAACCAACCAGCGCCGAACTCGAAATGCTCCGCCTCGCTCCCTCGGCCGAAAACTTGCTGAAGCTGGCTGAAAAAGATCCTGAGCCGCTGCGTCAATATGAATCCTACCTGATGGGAACGTATCGTGCCCATCGTTCTGTCTTCAACAGACCGCCGAGCGAAATCCTGGAAAGCGTTTTGCGGCGTCTGTTGCAAACGAACCCAGCCAACCAGCGTGTTTATAAGTGCCATTTGGCAGAGATCGCCTGGGACCGAGGCGATGACGATGCGTGTGCTGAACTGGCCAATAGCGCATTAGACCCGAGCATCGCCAAGGGCGGACCTGGGAATTTCTTCATCGACCCCCCAGCCCCGCAATTTGTGCTCTTCCGGAGGATGGAAACTCTGTGGTGCAATCAGAAATGGGAGGAGGCAAAGGCGTTGTCCCAAGTCACGAAACGCCTCGGGCTGCGCGGCAATGATCCCTTGCTCGACATGATGTGCCGCAAGGTAGAGCAGTCGATTAAACCAGAATCGGTTTCCCATCCAAGTGACCCATAAGGGTCCGGTTGAACGGAGATTTATCCGAACCTGGCGGTTTCGGCATCAGCTGCTGGATAATTATTAAGTATCCTTAGCTGGGCTCTCAAGATGGAACCGGTGAAGCAGGCGATGGAATACCGGGGCGATGACGATGCCCACACAAATCAGCAAAGCGAAACCAGCGTAAAGCGCGTAACCGGCGGCGAACAGCTTGGCTGAATTGGTTCTTAGTGTGTCGACCGGGCCCATTCCGCCCAGTATCATGGAAGCGTTTAAAAAAGAATCGACCCAATTGAGGCCGTCGAGGCCATGGTAGCCCCAGGCGCCGATGAAGAGAGAAACTCCAATCAGTAGGCCGGCCACGAACAGATGGTTGGCAAGCCGGGCGTAAAAGGCTTTGCGCGGTAGTAAAGGGGATCGTTTGTGCTCGTACATTGAAAATGAATTGGACCGCAAACTTGCAGTTTAGTCCGCTCGATTCTGCAGTGCAGCCAAAGTCGGAATACGATGCCAGAACGTTCAACCCAGCTCAAACCCTTCCGGAGCCGGCGCTACTTGAATTCGTCGCGAGGATCACCTTTTGACGGTTGTTCGATCGCGAATCCAGTTGAGGTCCTGATTGCGAAGGGAGGGGTCGGAATGGCCAATGATTTGGCCGGAGGGTACGGTTTTGAAGGTGCGCAAGTCTTTCCATTTATGGGCTTCGACATGTCCATCCGCGAAGGAGACCATTCCAGATGAGCCATGCAAGGTCGAAGGATAATGGAAAAAAATGTCCTGATCCATGTCGACGCCGAAAGCTGGAGTGCATAAGTTCGCCGGGTTTACATCCCCAAAAACAAATCTCTCTCCGGGCGGACCGTTCGCGAAGTCGGAGGACTTGATGAAGACTTTGACGTCAGGCGACATGCGGAACGGTTCCTCGAGGGTTCCCGCGGGAACGCCGACGTAGCAGTTCAGGGCGTAACTGCGGATTTTGGGGGCGTTCGTGCCAGAAATGTGCATCGTGGAGAGGTCGGCTGGGCACTTATAAGGCTGTGCCGTTTTAAGGTATGGCGCGAAAAGAGCGTACTTCGGGTTCAGGAGGAAGTCCGGGTCAACAAAAGCTGGAAGGTACATATGATTATCGCCCAGGACCCATAAGTATGCGCCGGACGCTCTTGGCTGCCCGCCGCCATTTGGAACCAGGAATTCACGATTGTCGTTGGCGTATAACGTCCACGTGAGCATCAGCTGCTTTTCGTTATTCAAACATTGGATACGCTTTGCCTGGGTTTTTGCGCGGGACAACGCCGGTAAGAGCATCCCGGCGAGAATGGCAATGATCGCGATGACCACCAGGAGTTCTATCAACGTAAAGGCTCGGCCAGCCAGA
>DATGLT010000280.1:0-2100 GCA_035294005.1 Verrucomicrobiia bacterium | reverse complement strand
CACTTCGCAATCAAGGACGCACCCTTCGCCGTTCAGGACTTGCGCGCGCTCTCCGCGATGGAGCCTCAGCACGTGCAAAGCGTGGTGCGCTTCACGACCGCTCAAACATAGGGAATCGGCCGAGCAATCACATTGTCCGATGTAAAATCGATGCATCCCATCACTTGAACAGCATCTTGGCTTTTTCGAAAAAGCCCTGGATGAGCGGGCTCTCCTTGCCGTTGCAAAGCGCCGCGAACTCCTCGAGTTTGGCGCGCTGAGCCGATGACAGTTGTGACGGGACTTCCACCGTCACTCGGACGTGCAAATCGCCGTGGCCGTAGCCCTGGATATTCTTAACGCCCTTTCCTTTGAGCCGAAACATCGTTCCCGGTTGTGTTCCGGGCGGGACCTTGATGGAAGTTTTGCCATCCAGGGTGGGCACGTCTATCTCCGCGCCGAGCGCCGCCTGGACAAAGCTCACCGGCACTTCGCACAGCAGATCGTCGCCATCACGCTGGAAAATCTCGTGCGGCTTGACGTGCAAAACCACATACAAATCTCCCGACGGACCTCCGCGCCAGCCCGCCTCGCCATTTCCCCCTGAACGCAGCCGCGAACCTGAATCCACTCCGGCAGGAATGCGCAGTTTGATTTTCGAGGTGCGTTCTCGACGACCGTTGCCGCGGCACGTTTTGCAAGGCTTATCGATAATGCGTCCCGCTCCCTGGCAATGCGGGCAGGTCTGGGCAATGCTGAAAATGCCGCGCGACGAAATGACTTGCCCGCGGCCGCCGCACGTCGGGCAGTTCCGCGCGCGCGAGCCGGCTTCCGCGCCTGACCCGTTGCATTCCTCGCATTTGTCGGGCTTGGTGACGGTAATCTCCTTCTCGCACCCGTGCGCGGCCTCTTCGAAGGTGATTTCCATGTCGTACCGCAGGTCATCCCCCCGTTGGGATTGGCTTGGGTCCTGCCGGGCCGTCCCAAAAAGATCCTCGAAAATACTGCCGCCCCCAAACACTTCGCGGAACACTTCGAACGGATCGTGAAAACCGCCGCCACGGGCGAATCCACCTGTCCGGCGGTCGAATGCCGCGTGCCCGTATTGGTCGTATGCGGCGCGTTTCTGCGGGTCGTTGAGAACTTCGTAAGCTTCTCCCAGCTCCTTGAAATTCTCCTCGGCGACTTTGTCACCGGGATTTTTGTCCGGGTGGTACTTAACGGCCAGGCGCCGGTAAGCCTTTTTGATTTCTTCGGAGGAGGCGCCTTTTTCGAGTCCTAAAACGGCGTAATAATCGCGTTTGGCCATGGCGGTCAGGAAGCAGGGTGCTTGGAGACCACGACTGTCGCCGGCCGCAGGAGGCGTTCCCGCAGTTTGTAACCGCGACGCAGTTGTTGAAGCACCTGGCCTTCGGGAACCTCGTTGGTTTCCTGTTGGGAAACCGCCTCATGAACATTGGGGTCAAACGGTTTGCCGGTTGCCTCAATCTCTTCCAGACCGGCATCCGTCAAAGCGCTTTTTAGCTGCTGATAAACCATATTGATCCCTGTCTGCAAGGATTGTGCCGCGCCCCCAGCTTGGGCGTTCTGGGTGGCCGCGAGGGCCATATCGAAGCTATCCAGCACCGGAACGAGTTTCTCCAGCAAATTCTCGTTGGCAAACCGAATTGCGTCCTGTTTTTCCCGGTTTACCCGCTTTTTGTAATTGTCGAAGTCGGCCGTGGTCCGCAGTAACCGTTCCCAGTTCTCATCGGCTTTGGCTGCCCGCTGTTTCAATTCCGCCAGTTCCGCCGGGCCCGGGGCGCGCTGCTCCGCCGGGCTCACTGGTTCAGGCTGTTGGCCGGCGGAATCCGTGCCGTTTTGAATCTCTATTTCACTGTCTTTCATGCGTTACCCACTTTAAAGCTCAGCATTTTAGCTCCTCAAACTAGACGATCCGTAGGGCAGGGGCAACCCAAACCGTCCCGCTTGTGCCGCTTCGGGGGCAGGACAAAATAGTCACCATTAGGCGGCTTGGTGGGAGTCCTCGGCGTGTTCAAGAATGCGGAGGCGCAGATAATCACTTTGGTTGAGCTGGTCCCAAACCTGATCGAACTGGTTGCCAAACAGGCTACAGCGCAG
>DATGLT010000279.1:0-3055 GCA_035294005.1 Verrucomicrobiia bacterium | reverse complement strand
TCCGCCGCCGGCACTCGGCTGATGCCGAAGCTGAACACCAGGCCGATTATGGCAAACACGACCAGAACCACGCCCGCTTCCCCAAACATCTCCGCGCCTTTGGTCCAGGTGTACAAACCCGCCCCGGCCGCCATGCCCATGATGATCGCCAGGAATGTCCCCAATTCGAGAATGCCGTTGCCCCACGAAAGCTTCCTCTCCGGAAGCAACTCCGGCAGCAACCCGTACTTGGAAGGGCTGAAAATCGCGCTGTGAGTGCCCATCAGGAAAATCGCCACCAGGCCCATCGGAAGGTTTTTCAAAACCAAGCCCCCGGTGGCAAAACACATGATCCCAACCTCAAGGATCTTGATAGAAATCGTCACAGTTCTTTTGCTGCAGCGATCGGCCAGGAACCCGCCCCACATTGAAAAGACAACCATTGGAAGGGAGAACAGCGCCCCGGTGAGAGGCAGGAGCGAGCGGTGCTCCCAATCAGGCAGAACAAGGTCCAGCCCAAAGAAGGTCACCAGGGCTTTGAGGGCGTTATCATTAAACGCGCCCTCGAACTGGGTGACGATTAGGCTCCAAAAACCGCGCAGAGAATGGACGTTCTTGAGGTCCATCTCACAACTCCGGCTCATTGTCGGTTCTGTCATAGGCTTTGACCGACTCTACGGTGCGCGCGGCGGACGCGCTAATTGATAAAAAAAAGGCTCCATCGATTGAAGGGGACGGAGCCAAAAAGATCAATAGGCAGAATCTTACGAGATCAGAGTAATAGCCGTAGCCAGGCTAAAAACCCTCCCAGCCTCAAGCCCGAGCTGAACTATAAAAACAACCTGCGCCATTGCGGCGCAAGCGAGGCAACTTTATCTCCGATCGCGGTAACCGCCACCGCCTCCACCACCGCCGCCACCGCGACCACCTGCCGGCCGTTCTTCACGCGGACGGGCTTCATTGACTGTCAAGGGACGGCCCTGGAAGTCTTTTTGATGGAACATGGTTATGGCCTTGCTCGCGTCTTCCTGAGAAGCCATTTCGACAAACGCGAAGCCACGCGACCGCCCGGTCGCTCGGTCCTGCATGATATTGACTGCGATCACTCCGCCTGCCTGTGCAAAATGATCCTGCAGATCGTTTTCTGTTGTGGTGAACGGTAGGTTACCAACGAATAGTCTAGCCGCCATATATGTTTGGGTTGTGTCCGCCGACCAATACCCCACCAGGACCGCAAGTCCCAGAAAATAAACAGCCCCGATGCTGTGCTTGTTCGGCTGAGTTAATTGGATTTCTAGGACAAAATCTAACCGGAGGCAAGCTTTATTATGCGTAGTTACGCGGGGTATTTTCCCTCGAAAAAAGGTCCAGGACACGCCCCCTGTGAAGCGGTTGGGTGATTTATCTTCTATTTATACCGGGCAAGCCAATTGAGCGCGGGCACGAGTTCGACGTACAACGTGAACCCTTCGGGTTCGGGGTCCGGTGTCACTCGACTGAACCGACGCACGGAAAGGATGACTCAATTCGATCCTTGTCCAGACCAGATATCACAACGACAAACTCCCCTTTCACGCGGCGACCGCGAACCAGGTTGAGCAGGTCACTGGCCCTGCCCCGCATAAATTCCTCAAATCTCTTGGTCAGTTCCCGAGCCAGCACGACCTGGCGCTCACCAAAGACACCCGCCAATTCCTCGAGCAACCTCTCGATACGATAAGGCGATTCATACAACACCAGGGTGCCAGGCACTGTTTTGAGAGATTCGAGTTTGGTTCTGCGTTGGCCCGGCTTGTGGGGCAGGAATCCGATAAAATGGAATTCGCCGGTGGGCAAGCCGCTTGCCGTCAAAGCTGCTACTACCGCACTGGGTCCCGGCACAGCTTCAACTCGAAAGCCACGCCCAATCGCGGCCTTTACAACACGTTCACCCGGATCACTTATCCCGGGGCTGCCGGCATCGGTAACCAGGGCAACCTTTTCTCCCCGCCCAAGGCGTTCAAGGATCTCTTCACTCCTTTTCGCCTCACTGAATTTGAAATAGCTGAGCATGGGTTTGGAAATCCCAAAGTGTTTCAAAAGTTGCCCGGTCCGACGGGTATCTTCGGCGGCGACTACATCGGACTCCTTCAGAGTGCGAATAGCCCGCAAAGTGATGTCCTCGAGATTCCCGATGGGTGTGGCGACCAGGTACAGAGTCGCGGGCGCCAAAGGGGGCAGCGTCTCAGGCATAGCAGTGCGGAACGAAAACCTTCCTGGACTTTGAAACCCGAGCGCTCATTTGCTGATCCCCCTGCTGCTTTCGCGAATAAACTTCACCAGGTGCTGCAGTTCGGGCAAGCCCGGCAACTCCTGCTCAATCCGCGCTAGCGCGTTGGGAATGGTCAGTCCTTCGCGGAACAGCAGTTTGAAGGCCTGGCGAAGTGCCGATTGTGCCTCGTCAGAGACTCCGTTGCGTTCCATTCCAACCTTGTTGACCGTCCGGGTCTCCGCCGGGTTTCCATCTACAAGCATGAACGGAGGCACATCCTGGACAACTTTGGAACAGCCCCCGATGATCGACATGCGGCCGATTCGGCAAAACTGGTGAATCGCGGCAAGCCCGCCCACCACGGCGTGATCCTCGACAACGACGTGCCCGCCGAGGGTGGCGACATTGGACATGATCACGCAATTTCCCAACGAAACGTTATGTGCAACGTGGCAGTAAGCCAGGATGTGGTTATGCGAGCCGACCGTGGTGGCCTCGCCGTCCGCGGTGGCGCTGTGAATGGTTACATATTCGCGGAAGGTATTGCCCGACCCAATCTCCGTGTGAGTCACTCCACCCTTCCACTTCAAATCCTGGGTTTGCAAGCCAATGCTGGCGAAGGGAAAAATCTCGTTGTCCTCTCCCAGCCGGGTGTGGCCGCCAATGACCACGTGCGAATGGAGTTTACAACGAGCCCCCAGGACGGCGTTCTCACCTACAACGCAGTACGGCCCGATGTCACAGTCGGCGCCAATGTCCGCTTTGGCGTGCACCACGGCTGTCGGGTGGATCATTAGGGTTGTCTTTCGGTCAAATTCATATCGT
>DATGLT010000278.1:0-8713 GCA_035294005.1 Verrucomicrobiia bacterium | reverse complement strand
AATCAAAGCCGGTCAGGTCCCGAATCGTGTTGCGGTACTCCACCCGGTTCAACCGGCGCAATGTGACTTTTCCCGGGTCCGGGTTGCGAACGTTGATTTGGAAGACGTCCGCCTTGATCCAATCGGCAAGTGCCCGTTGTTCCTCCAGGCTGGGCCGCGGCTTCTTCTCGGGCGGCATGATGCCCGCACGAACATTTTTTAACGCGTTATAAAAGACGTCCCGTTTGGCCAGGATTTCATCCCGCGAGCTGAATGTGTCGAAGGCGACTTTCCCTTTTTCCATTCCGTCCCCATGGCAATCGTAGCAGTACGTCGACAAAATCTTGCCGATTTGTGGAGGATACGGGGAACCGGAAGATGATTGAGCCGGGGCGGTGGCCGGAACGAAAAATCCCGCGGCGAAAGCGGCCAGAGGAAGATGCCCGAGCCACCGGCGAATTCCGGGTCTAATGCGGCGCGAATAGTCGGCTCGAGCGGACATTATCAACTTTAATCGAAAGTATAAACCATTGGGGCTGTTTTGTCTTCGAAATTCCTGACGCATCCAGGTGGCCTTCTATTCACGGCACACACCCGGTCCCTCGTGATTGCGGGCGTGGAAATTCGGGGGACATTCATTTTCCGCCGCCACATTCGGCTTTGCAATTGAAAGGAGGATGGGTTCAGGCCAAATTGGGCAGCAACCAGGAGCGTCTATGAAACTTGAGCAAGCTGTTGGGAAGGGAAGCAGGTTCTGGCTGGATTTGCCCGCCGGCGCGTCATGAGCAGCGACGATCGCCCAATTCTGCTGGTTGAGGATGATCAAAACGACGTCTTCTTCCTTCAATACGCGTTCGAGACCGCCGGCATCAAGAACCCTCTCCACGTTGTTCTGGATGGCCAGCAAGCGATTCATTACCTGTCGGGCACAGGCGAATTCTCGGACCGGCGAAAATTTCCTATTCCCGCCGTTGTGCTGCTGGATCTCAAACTCCCGGTCAAAATGGGGCTCGAGGTTATGCGCTGGATCCAATCGCAGCCTCAGCTAAAGCATCTTCTGGTGATCGTTCTGACTTCCTCGGCGGATATCGGTGACGTGGAAAGGGCTTACGCGCTGGGTGCGCGGTCTTACCTGGTAAAGCCAGTCTCGTTGGAAAAGCGAATCGAGATGGTGCGTGTAATCAAAGATTACTGGCTGGATTTGAACTGTTTTCCCACCCCCTCGAGCCCGGACAAGCCCAAAGTTGGCTGAAACGGCGATCGCCGACTCAGTTGTTTTCGGGCCGCGGCAGAATCAGTTCGCCGCGATAGACGTAGTCCAAGCCGCGGCCACAATGGGCGTGAAGCAGTTGTGGGTCGATTTCCACGCGAGCTTTCAGAAGATAGCCTCCGAGCGAGATTGAATCCCAAATCACAAAAGCGCGTTTGCCGTCAAATTCAAGGTCAAGGTCGATCAGCTCCGTTTTGCCCTGGCCTACGGCGCGTCCTCGAACCTTGTACAATTTTGCGTGCATGCGTTTAAATAGACTGCTGATTTGCAGGCTATCTTGTAAGAGAACCTGCAGGAGAAGTCACGAACAAAAGAGGCGTAAAATGCCATACAACTCGCAAAAAGAAGTATGCCATCCGGCTCAAAACTGCTAAACCCGGTCAGCCTGCAGGGGGTGACCCGGGGCGTGAGCGCCGGTAGCGCCGGCCGGAGCGGCAATGCAAGAACAGGATTTGGTCAAGCTATACATGAACCTTACCGGCACATCGGAATCGGACGCGCGCTGTGTTTTCATGATGGTATCCGCCTCGAATAATGGTGATGAACACCCCGCTGACGACGGCAGCCGCGATCCTGACCACGACTGCTCTTCAGAAGCTCCGTTCAAGGCGCCCTCGCCTCGGTTGGCTCCGGCCCCGGCAATCCTGCTGTTTCTTCTATTAGCCTTGTCAGGCAATGTATCCGCCCAATCCGGCACCAATGTTCACCCCGCACAGCCGTTTGGCGGTCCGCTTTCAATGGCCGACGCGGTGAACCTGGCCTTGCGCCAGAACCCCTCGGTTTTGCGCGCCCAAAAGGATGTTGAAGCCGCAAAGGGCATCGCCATCCAGACTCGGGCCATCGCTCTGCCTTCGTTTGGCATCAACGGTGGGTTTGCCGCTGTGCAACGGACCGACGTCGATGTTTTCGAGGCGCCCGGGTTCACTTTCGGCACGCCTGAGAACTGGTCATCACAGGTCAAACTGGTGCAATCCATTTACCAGGGCGGCCGGATGGTTTCGGCGTTTCGGGCCGCGAAGCTGACGCGGGAACATTCGTTGCTAAGCTATCAAACCGCAGTCGCGGATGCGGTCCTGAGCGTGCAATTGGCCTACTATGATGTCTTGCTTGCCTCGCAGCAAATCACCGTGCAGGAAGCCTCGGTTCAGTTGCTGACCAACGAGTTGAGCGACACGTTGCGCCGTTTCGAAGCCGGGACAGTTCCGCGTTTCAATGTCCTGAGGGCCGAGGTCGAATTGGCCAACGCCCGCCCGAAATTGATCAAGGCGCGTAACAGCTTTCGCATTTCCAAAAACAATCTCGCCAACCTGCTCGGAGTGAACATCCCAGCCGGAACCGTGGAAGACATTCCTATGGTCTTGTCCGACAAACTTGAAGCTGAGGAGTTGAACGTGGAATTAACCTCGGCCATTGGCCAGGCGCTCGAAAGACGGAGCGAACTAAGTGCTTTGCGCAAAGCCGAGGCGTTGCGCAAAGAAGACCTGGTGACGGCCCGGGCCGGCTACAAGCCGGCCCTTCAGGGTTATGTTGGCTATGACATTCATAACTCGATGCTCAGTTCCGATCTGACGGTAACCGATCACGGGTGGATTGCAGGAGTCCAATTGAGCTGGAATCTCTTTGACGGTTGGCGGACCCAGGGACGGATTAGAGAGGCGGCGGCGAATTACGAACGCGCCGGCATTGACGTGGATGACAAACGACGCGGCATCGAGCTTGAGGTGCGGACCGCCTATTCCAATTTCATCGAGGCCCGCGAGGTGCTCGAGTCGGAAAAGAAAGTCATTGAGGAAGCCGAAGAAGCGTTACGTCTGGCGGCCGCGCGAACTGAAGCGGGAACGGGGACACTGCTGGACGTTTTGAGCGCCCAAACGGCTTTGACCGAAGCGCGCACGACACAAATCCAGGCGCTGCATGACTACGAGGCTGCCCGCGCCAGGCTGCAACGAGCCATTGGAATAATTGTGACCCGGTAAGAACTGGGGTCAAGTGGCGCAGCGGGCCATTCGCCCGGAGTTTGTTCCGGGTTGACTTACCGCGTTACCAGGTCGTCGGCCGTGTACATCACGCGGTCTGGGCCGGCGGAGCGGATCTCCATTTCGTGGCCGGAGATTTGATGGAAAAAGTAAGGACTTCCCCAGGTGTCCACCAGTTCGCCCCTGGCGTTGACGCGATTGCCGTCCGGCTTCAAAAAGTTGATGTGCTTCGGATTTTCTCCTTGTAACGCGCTTGTGATCTCAGGGTTTGTTCCGACCGGGTTTTCACCGTAGGTGGAGGCGAATTGCAGGATGGTGGTCCGCATGTTCGCCAGGACAGTTTCCCCTGGCAAACTGGAAGACTCGGGCGTGGAAGCGACTTCTTCAATGGACGGGGCGGGTGGGGGAGCTGCCTGCGGGGCGGCTGAGAGCGCATCCGGCGCAACCGTTTCTCCCGCTCCCGCACCTGGCAGGGCGGCTTGCGAGCGGAGTGCGTTCCGTTTGGCGGTTTGAGTCGGAGTGCCGGAATCCGTTGGTGTGTTCTGCGCCACGCCGACCGACGCGGGTTGGCGGCGCTGAACTTGAAAATACAGCAGCGCTCCGGCCGTAATTGCGGCCAGGATGAAGAGACCGGCTTTTCTGCTCATACGAATCCGAGATTCGGAGCGGCAAAGCGCCCGATATTGGGGAAGACTGTGGCGAGATTTCCCGAATCGACACCGAACCAGGAGGCCAGCGTGGCAAAGTATTGGTCAATGGCGGTCGTCGGGATCCACCGGCCCGTGCTGGTGTCGTCCGGGCCATTGACGGCAAGGGTAGGGAACTTGCCATAAGTTTTCTGGCCGTTCACAGCGCCGCCGACAATCAGGTGGTGGCTGCCCCATCCATGATCGCTGCCCTGGCCGTTGCTGGGGAACGTCCGACCGAAGTCGCTTGCGGTAAAAGCGGTAACGTTTTTGGCAATCCCGAGCTGTTCCATCGCGCGTTGAAATGCCAGGAGACACTGGCTCAACTCCGCCAGCAGATTTGCGTGAGAGCCAACCGTCGTCTGGCCCGGCCCCGGCGTCTGGTTCGTGTGCAAATCGTACCCTCCCACGGCGCAGAAGAATATCTGACGCCGCATGCCGAAGCCTCCGTTGGAGGTGCTGCGATGGCCGGCTTCGATGAGCCGGGCTGCCATCTGGAGCTGAGGCGACAGTGACGAACCGAACGGGTTCCCGCCGGTCGGAGGCGTGATCTTGGTCGGAAACGGCGTGGTCCAATAATTGGCGGCCGATGTTGCGGCGATGGCGCTGTTGAGCAACCCGCCGGTGTCGATCGAATGCTTGGCGATCCCGGCATACGCTTGTGCCTGCATGTTCGGGTAGGACATCCCAAGAATGTTGGTCAGCGCCTGCAAGCGCGCGCCACTGACGCCTGCCAGGTTGATCGCGCCGGAGGTCGACACGGAGTACTGCGAGATCTTGTTTCCGACCTCAAACGTATTGGAGCCCGAGAGAGTCACGGAAAGGGAAATGGGAGCATTCGGTTGCACCGCCGCCATCAGGTCGGCGCAGCGCCCGCCCCAGCCGGTTAAAGGCGCCTGGTCCGGAATCGAGGTCTGCCATTGCGTCACCTGGTCGGAATGGGAGAAGAGTTGAGGCGGCTTTTGAAGCGCGCCGGACTGATACTGCGCGCGGGTGATTGGATAAACCAGGGTGCCGGTGTTAAACAACAGGGCCAGTTTGGATTCACCGAAAAGCGTTTGAAGCTCAGGACAGGACGGATGCAGTCCATACTCGTGGCCGTCGCTGTTCAATGGCGAGATTGGCAAAACGGCGGATTGGGGTATGGCGAGCACCGGGGTGCGGATCGCGGCGTAGTTGTTGTACTCCGACTGAATGGTGGGGATGATCAGGTTATTGGAATCATTGCCACCCTGCAGGAAAATGCAGACCAGCGCCTTGTAATCGGTGACGTTGCTTTGGGCCACGGCCGCGTTCATATAGCGCAAATCGCGGATAGCCGAGGTCAGCGCGGCAGTGCCCAGTGCGGCGCAGGCGGCCTGGCGGATGAATTGCCGCCTGGTTTGGAGCACGGAGAAGGGGTTCTGTTCCATATGCATTATTTCTGGATGATGAAGTCAGGTGAAACTGAGATCAGGTGAGCCACCGCGTGGACGCGATCGCGCATTTGAGAGTAGGTTGGCGGAGAGCTGTAAGGGAAATTTGTGGTATTGGCGACGTAGGCCACAATTGCGCTTCGGGCATTTGCGGACAGTGGGGCCCCGGTCAGGAGCGAAGTCAGCGCGTCGATCAGGCTCGGGATGCCCGTGTTGGACGTGTAAGCAGGAGTCATCCAGGCGCCCAGATCCAAACCGATGGCGCCGCTGCCCCCGACGAAGCTGCTAATGCCGTTGGTATTGCCGGTCACGAGCAGGCCGCCTTCCATGAAATTCATTTGTATAGCCACGGTCGTGTCGGAAGTCAGCTGGAACTCAGGCGTGGTAAGCCCCGCCGAAGCCAGAGATCCTGGGAACCGGAAATCCGGGAAGAAGAAATTAAACACCGTTGGCGAACGCAGAGGCGTTTGCGTCAAGGAACTGTCCGTATAGCTCATGTGCCAGGTGCTGAGTTGAACCAGGACATTACCCGACCGGCTCAGGGCAGGGGGCACCAGTGGATAAATGGTCATGCTGTTCTGAGTCTGCCGCAATGAATTGGTCACGTTGAAAACCAGGTGCAACGGATCCGGCACACTTGCGACTGTGTAGGTGCCGTTGGTTCCCGTTCCGGGCGCGAACAAGACGTAGAAGGGTTGTCCCGGGTTCAGCCCGTGGGGGCCGGTAAAGTCGACCGTTATGTTGGTGCCCTTCTGCGTGAAGCCGGCCGGGATTAGTCTGGGCATGACGCATCCGCCGGTCGTCGATTGAGAATCGAATGCCGTTACGTTGAATACGGAGCTGGAGTTGGTGCTGAACACGGTGTAGGCCGCACTGATCGCGCCGCCGTTGGTGAAGCCCAGGTAAACCGGGTTTCCTGGCATCGCGCCGTTGCCGGAAATCGTCACCGCAATGTTATTGGTATTTGGATTGTTGGTGCTGGTGGTTTCCGAGTAGAGCCCGGTTAGCAATCCGGGAGAAACAATATTAAAGCTCGATGGGCTGGTCACCGTCACCCGGTAACCTTGCGTGTAGGGCGCCGGCTGCCCGGATGTATCGGTGAAGGTAAGCCAAACAATATCCCCGGTATTGAGCCGATGTGCATTCGTGGTCGTAATGGTAATGACTTCGTTGCCGTTCTCGACATAGCTGCCGCCCAGGGTTGTTGAGTCGGAGAACGCTCGCGAAATGGCTGTGGCCCGGAGCAGGGGTTCGCGCTGTTTGCCAAACGTTGCCTGGGCGCTCACCACGGGGCTGCGCGCCTCATAATCCAGCAGAATAGCGCTAATGACCGCCTTCAGATCTCCCCGCACGCCGGAGCCGTTGTCATTGAAAGCCTGGACGACACGGTAAACGTAATCGCGGCTCGGGTTGCTTGTGACCAGGCGCTGGATCAGTTGGCGGCAAATGAATGGTCCCACGTTTTGATGATTGAAAATCGTGTCCAGCGCAGCTTCGAGGTCGTTCAGGGCGTAAGCATCAAAATTGGTGCTCGAGGGGTTGGCTTGGGTGCCCCAGGCTTGCGGGAGCATTACGTTGTCGAGCAAGAGCTTGGTTCCCAGTTCGTGGTGGGTAGGTACCAGGACCATGGGAGCTACGTTATTGGCCGGTGGGAAGAAGTTGGTAGGTAACCTGCCATTCGGCTGGTTTGACTGGTTGTACGTCCAACCCGTGAACACGCTGGCAAAGCCCATTATTACATTCTGATTGTAGGTGGGGACCAGGCTTCCCTGGGAATTGAGCACTAGCGTTCCGTCGGGCCACATGCGGTTAAGGCCAATCGAAAAGAGCTGTTCGATTTCACGGGCATAGTTTTCATTGGCATGGATGCCGGTGATCATGTTGCCCTTGTCGTTGCCGAGCATGTTCAGGTACATCCCCATCGCCGGGGAGAGCGTTACGGCTTCGAGCAGGGAGCGGTAGTTGCCGAAGGCATTGTCCAAAAGAACATCGTAGTAGGCTGAAAGCGCTTGGGCGTTATCCTGCAGAACCCCGTTTTCGGAAATGACCATGATTTCGCTCAATGCGAAAGCCACGCGCTGACGCAATTGATCAGGCGCGGTCACCGATTGCTGCCACCACGCATTAAACGTGAGGGAACTGGGGTACGGCCGGGTCGGATCAGCGCTGATATTTGCGTAGACCACGGGCAAATGGTGGCTGACAGGCAGGCTGAACTGATTGTTGATCCAGCCCTGGTAACCCAACGATTGAACGCTCGCCACGTCGGATGCGGTCGGCCCGAAGGTAGCCTGAACGAGGAATCGGGCCGCCGCGTTCGGGTCTGTGTGATCATCGACCCACGAGGGCATGGGCGGAGGCGGAGTAAAGGTCTGGGTGCCGCTGGCCAGGGTGAAGTGGCCGTTGATTTCACCGTTCGGATAGTTGAGGGTGTGAATGTTAATGTAAGCCTTCCCTTCGCGAATGATTTCCTGGATGTCCGCGACACTCAACGTACCGACGGGCGTCAGGACCCACACATATGTGCCGTCCGGTTGCGGGGTGGCCTGGTCGATATCGAAAATTATCTGGCTCGGGCTGGTCAGGTATGCGTCCGAATGAATGTGCTCACCGGTAACAGGTCCTGTCAGACCGCTGAAGGAGAAGCTTAACACCGCTTGAGACTCGTCGGCGCTCAGGCGCAAGGTGGCCGATCCCACGCCGGTGCTGTTGACTCCGGGTTGGGCCAGCATGTTCGCGCTATAGAGGGTTCCGGGCGCATCGGTCACCGGTAGCGGGAAATAGCGCGACAAAACGTATCCCGGAACAATTCCGGAAGGTGTGGTGTTCGTTCCGGTCGGGTCCTGGGACCAGCCGACCGACCAGTTATCCCCAATGCCGACACCAGCCTTATGCAGCACTTCGACGTAATATTTCTGGCCGGCGACGAGCGTCAGCCACGGAGAACGTTGATTCGGTTGCAGGTTCCACTGGTGCACAGCCGTTCCATTGACCGGGGGAGGAGCAGGGTTGGCCGACGGCGCGACATATGCCCGTCTCACCTTGTTGGCCGGCTCGCTGTCATCGGAAATCCAAAGCTCAGCCGAATCGCTGCCTGCAATCCAGAAATAGTAATTGCCCGTGACCGGGGCAGTTAAATAGCCCCGGATACGCTCGCCATAATTGTCGCCAAAATCAGTAATGCCTTCCAGCGTGCCGAGCGGTGTAATCGTGTTCGCCGGAGAATTTACGGGAATATCGGCGACATTTGTGCCCGCCACACCCAGCCATACCTCACGGCTGACCGCGCTTCCGGTGTCAATGACTTGCAAGTCCAGCACCGAGGCGCCCAAGCCTCCGGAGTTGGTGGCGGTCAGGGTGACCTGGTAATCGCCCGCCAGGCTCGGC
>DATGLT010000277.1:0-13766 GCA_035294005.1 Verrucomicrobiia bacterium | reverse complement strand
ATCCATGCCAAGGCCTCGAGGGTGCTCATCCTGGACGTGCGAGGCAACGGTGGTGGCGAGAGCGAGCTTGGAGGATTATTGCTTTCGTACCTGGTTGGAGAGCCCTTCAAGTACTTTGACGACATAATTCTGACCAAGAATTCCGGGATGCGTTACAGCTTTGCTAAATATGCTGACGACGGTCGCGAGTATCTTGTCCCCGCGGGTTTGGCCGAAGCCCGAGCGGATGGGAAATTTCATCAAATCGAGGATTCGCTGCTGGCCCTGCAGCAGCCAAGCAAACCGACTTTCACCGGGCCTGTTTACATCTTGATCGACGGTGGCTGTCTCTCGACGACAGCGGAATTTCTGACCGAGGTTAACAGCCACCACCGCGCGACGTTCATCGGGGAAGAATCCGCCGGGTGCTATTATGGGCCCAATTCCCCTACGGCGCGAATCACTCTGCCCAACACCAAGATGGGAGTATTCATTCCGCTCCTCGCGGGCTACATGGCCCTTGGGGGCAGCCACGAGCACGACCCGGCGCGCGGCATCATCCCGGATTTCCCTGTGATGGGGAACATCTCGGATCTGCTGGCCGGTGTGGATCGCGATTTCGAGCTAGCCTTGAAGCTGGCGCGAAAAGGCGGATAAGCACCGCTCCGTGATGGAGACGCCGCAGGAATGTCCAAGCTCGATGACAATTGATATCGGGTTTGGCCTGCGCCAACGGGAGGGTATGGCATGAGCGGGCTTCGCGGATGGATGATGAGGCTGGGAGGCCTTATCCACCGGCGGCGCAACGACCGCGAATTTGACGAGGAGATCGAAAACCACATCCAATTGCGCATCGACGAAAACCTTCAAACCGTCATGACGCCAGAGGAGGCGCGCCGGCAAGCGAAGATTCGGATTGGAGGGATCGAGGCGGCCAAAGAGGCCTGCCGGGATCAGCGGGGATTGCCTGTGCTGGAGACGCTCTGGCGGGATGTTCGATATGCCGCAAGGATGCTATGGAAAAACCCCGGGTTCACAGCCGCTGCGGTAATCACGCTTGCGCTCGGTCTTGGGGCAAACACGGCCGTCTTCAGCCTTTTGAACGCGGCGATCCTGCGCCCGCTGCCGTTCCGCGCTCCCGAGCGCCTGGTCTGGATCTCAAATCCGGTCGCGGGCGATGGTCTTCCCGGACTGACTCGCCGATCCAATTTCCTGGATTGGAAGGAATCGAATTGCTCCTTCGAGAATCTAGGCGCCTTCATCGGATTTCCGACCGCATGAGTTACACTCTTTCGATTCACGGCGAGCCGAGCCGGGTGGCCGGAGCGCTTATCACCGCAAGCTTTCTCGAAACGCTCGGCGCAATGCCACAACTGGGGCGTAACTTTACAGCCGAAGAATGCCAGCGAAATGGACCGCGAGCGATTCTCCTGACGCATCGATTCTGGAAGGACCGATTTGAAAGCGACCCCCGCATCGTTGGAAAATCGGTGACTCTCAATAACGTTGCCTGGCCAGTGGTGGGGGTTCTGCCGGAGTCCTTCGACTTTTCCGCCGTGTTCACTCCCGGGGCCAGCGCCGTGGATTTTCTTCGTCCGTACCAGGACACGCCGAAATACGATAATTGGGGTAACATGATGGCGGTCGTCGGACGTTTGAAACCGGACGTGCGGGTGGCTGCCGCACAGGCGGAACTGGATCTTTTAAACCAACAACTCCGTGCGGCCCACCCCGAGCGCCGCGGATTTGGAGCGCAGGTGACACTCTTGCGAGAGCACGTCGGCGGATCGTTCACCCGCCCTTTCATCTTATTGGCTTGCGCCGTAGGGTGCGTTCTACTGATTGCGTGCGCGAACCTCTCGAATCTTTTGCTCGCGCGCGCCACTGCACGCCGAAAGGAAATCGCCGTTCGCGTGGCATTGGGAGCAGGCCGGGGCCGCCTGATCCGGCAACTGCTGACCGAGAGCCTTCTACTTTCATGTTCTGGCGCCCTGCTGGGGGTGCCGATCGCCTGCGTGGGCACGCGCGCGGTCGCACACTCGGAATCCTTCAACATCCCGCTCTTGCAAACCGCCCGGGTGGATACCGCCGCGCTCGGTTTTGCGGTTGTGCTTGCGTTGGCTGCGGGATTGGCCTTTGGCCTCGCTCCCGCCCTTCAGTTGACACGCGCAACCTGGCACGAGGATCTGAAAGGGGCTGGTCGCGGCGCCTGTCCAGCACGGAGCGGATCAAGAATTCGGCAATTGCTGATCGTCTCCCAGGTCGCCACAGCCTGTGTCCTTCTGATTGGCGCCGGCTTGCTGATTCGGAGTTTTGCACGGTTGCTTCAAATCGATCTCGGTTTCAGCCCGGCACGAGCGGCTGCGTGGCGCATCGCGCCCAACCGCGAATTCGCCTCACATCAGCAGGAGGTCGCCTTCTATAAGGATCTGGTCGAACGAGTGACGTTGCTGCCCGGGGTGGAATGCGCCACATTGGCGTCAACGCTTCCCTTCGAACTCAACGATGTGGCCCGTGTCCGTCCGGTCGCGAGTGATTATCAATCGAGTGAGCCCTCGACCGTGTCTCTGCGCGAGGTCGGCGGAACAGGATACTTCAAGACAATGGGAATTCCCTTGCGAGCGGGACGGGATTTCACCACCGATGATGCTGGCACGACCCCGATGGCCATCCTGGTAAACGAAAGACTGGCGAAGACCTTTTGGCCAGGCCGGGCTGCGGTGGATCAACGGCTAATCCTGGAGAACCCGCCCGATCCGCCGATGCAATGCAAGGTTCTTGGCGTCGTGGGCAATGTCCGGCAGAGCGCGCTGGAACAGGCGGCGGGACCGGAAATGTACATGTTCAGCTGGGGCGGGCGGAAACTGATTGTGCGAACTCGAAGTACGCTGGCGGCGACCGGGCCGGCCGTGAGCGCGATTCTGCGAACTTTCAACCCCGGCATGGCAGTGGATGAATTCAAGCCGCTGCAAAAGGTGGTCGAAACTATCCTTTCGCCAAAACGCCTCGTCGCTTTGTTGCTGGGTGTATTCTCATTGTTGGCCTTGCTGCTGGCCGCGGCCGGCATTTATGGAGTCATCGCATATTGGGTGAGTCAACGCACGCGCGAGATTGGGATCCGGCTCGCGCTCGGAGCGCCACGCGATGGGCTCTTGGGACTCGTGATCTGGCAAGGGATGAGCTTAACCATCCTGGGTTGCGGCCTCGGGTTGGTCGGGGGCTGGATTCTGACGCGAGTCATCCAGGGGTTGCTGTTTGAAGTGAGCCCGACCGACCCAATCGCTTTTGTTTCGAGCCCGCTGCTACTCCTGGGAGTGGCGTTTGGCGCCTGCTGGCTGCCGGCGAGGCGCGCCGCGGGAGTCGATCCCATGGTGGCGTTGCGCCACGAATAAGGACCGGGCGCGGGGTCGACCGGATGTCCCTTTCGCGACCCCTGTTCCGCGTTAACCAGCAAGTTCGCGCAAAGGATGAGTTGAACTTGGCAATTTTGGTAAAGCCTTTTGGAGGTGGCTGTTGTTCCGACGGCATCGCGGGTGCTTACCGAGAGGTTAGAACAAGTCTTAAGTACAACCGATTCTTAGGCCGATTAGCGCCATGCGAACCGGGGTACGCGGCAAACCCGTTGTTGCCCTTCCGCATGCAAATGCAGAATCGTGATCCGTTACAGGACTCGGGCGAACACCAGGATCGGCAAATACGAGTTAAGCAAAGCTGTTGCATTCCGATAGAAGAGTGAACGAAACGCCGCACAACTCCGGCAATGAGAATCTCGGTCGAATATGTGCCCATAAACTAATGAGAATTAAGGCTATCGTGGCTTGCTCCCCACTGCCCATTGTGGCTTGGGGGACCCTGCTGCCCTCAGCTTCTCCTGCGAACCATTCGCGAGTACTGCGATGAACGGGAGAAAACGCCGCATGAAGCCGGAAATCTCGTGCAGATTTCCTGATCTTTTTTGGCGTTTTTGGAAGACCGACTCCTTCTTGCTGTCGCTGACAGCGTTCTTCTTTGTTTCGTGCCCGGAGGAAAAGAGCGTTTGGGGGGCGTCCGTCCCCATATTGGGAACGAATGAGATCACAAGGTTCAATCAATTCGGAGGGTTGTCAGGCCGGGAGGCGTCGCAAGGGTTGCCCATCCGCGTCAAGGGAGTGGTACTCTGTTCTGATCCTGCCTGGGGCCAAATTTATATTCACGATGGTAAAGAGGCGAAGTGGTTTAGTCCCCTGAGCCTTACAAACCAACTCGACACCGGAGACTCAGTCGAGATCACGGGCAGGACTGCCCTGGTGGATGGTTCGGCCGGGTTAACAAATCTCAGCCTGACAATCCATGGACGAAAAGCCCTGCCGCCGGCACGGCGGCTCGAGATAGGACAATTCGCGCAAGAATTTGGACAGTGGGTCCAAATGACGGGTCAGGTGCGGGTCGCGGAGACCAGTTGGGGTCGTTTAGCGCTGGTGGTGGCTGCTGGCGGTGAAAGTTGTCGCGTCTATGTGATGGGCGCGCCGAAAGGAAACGATTTCAAGCGCTTCATCGGTTGCACGGTGCGAGTTCGAGGCATCAACGCGAGCAAAATCGAGCGTGGCCGGGTGACCGCTGCGTGGCTTTTCGCTCCCGGGCTTGATGAGGTCACAATTCTGGAACGTTCGGATCTGGACCCCAACCACCTGCCGGTTGTCTCAATCGATTCACTACTCAACCGAAGCCTGGGCTCCAGGACCAACCGAATGATCCACGTCAGCGGAATCGTTTCCGCGTACAAACCGGGCGAGTATATCGACATCAAGGAGCCGACCGGATCGATCCGGGGGCAGATCGTTCAAGTCAACAGGATCCAGGTCGAGGAGCGCGTTCATCTCTGGGGATTCCTGGCCGTTCAGAACAACGAACCAGTTCTGGTTGATGCATATTTCGAAGCGCTTCACGACCCACCCCGGGACGTGGTTAGCCCTCTGGTCGAAGCGCCAGCCGTGGCGACGAATGCCGCGCCTGAGTTGCGGCAGGCATCAGCTATTCTCAGTCTCACAAAAGACGAGGCGTCTCGGCATATCCCCCTGCGGCTGCGTGGTGTTATCACCTACGCCGATCCCGCGTGGCACAACGTATTTTTCCATGATGACAGTGGCGATGTTTATGCCGAAAGCGCTCAGCCTAACGTCCGAGCCGGTCAATGGGTCGAACTGACCGGGCAAACCAGCCCTGGAGGATTTGCGCCCGAGGTGGGTAACGCCGTCATCCAGGTATTGGGAGAAACCAACCTGCCGGCTCCCGCCCGGGTGGAACTCGAAGATTTGGCCAGCGGCAATCTGGACGCGCATTGGGTCCAACTCCAGGGGGTGGTCCGTCGTGTAAGTGCGGAGTGGAGCCATTTGAGTCTCAGCATCATGACAAGACAGGGCCGGTTCCGAGTCGTTGTGCCGAACTTCGGCGCCCAGCCCCCGCCGCAGAATCTTGTTGACGCATTGGTCCGAGTTGACGGCGCCTGCAGTTCGCAGGTGAACGCGCGAGGTCAGCTAAGCGGCGTCACTTTGCATGTTCCCAGCATGGAGCAGATCCGAATCGTTGAGGCTGTCCCCGCCGACCCTTTCGCCACACGAGCGGTTCCCATTGAGACGGTGGCCACGTTTGACCCAGCTCGCCTTGCCGGGCGCCGCGTCAAAGTAAGCGGCGTGGTAACGCTGATTCTCTCAGGACAAGGCCTGATCGTGCAGGACAGCACCGGTGGTATTCGCGCCAGTATGACGCCGCGACAGGATCTCCACGTCGGCGATGCGGTGGAGGTGCTGGGATTTCCGGCAATGGGGGATTTCTCACCATACCTCGAAGAAGCCATCGTTCAGCAGGCGGGCCGAGGCACCCTGCCACAGCCAACCAAAACCACGGCCGAGCAAATTCTGGCACAAGGGACCAATGATTTGCGACTCGTGCAGGTGCAAGCCAAATTGGTCCAGAATATTTCGCTCTCAGCGCGGCAGAAACTGATGCTCCAGGACGGTCCTATTATATTCAGCGCCTCAGTCGAGACCTCCGAACCGCACCAGCAACTGCCACCCTGGCCCTCCGGTTCGGTGGTCAGGCTCAACGGCGTTTGTTCTATTCAAGGCAACGATCACCACGATGCCGAATCGTTTCGGTTATTGCTCGGAGGCGCCAAGGACGTGGTTCTGGTAAAGGCCGCCCCCTGGTGGACTCTGCGGCACACCATCCTGCTGGCTATCGGCACGGGGACCGCCGTCCTTTTTGGGCTTGTGTGGATCGGTTTGTTGCGCCGGCAAGTCCGCGCGCAAACCGCGCTGATCCAGCAAAATCAAAAGGTGCTTTTAGAAACCTCCCGCCAGGCTGGCATGGCCGAGGTCGCAACCAGCGTGCTCCATAACGTTGGCAATGTGCTCAATAGTCTCAACGTAACTGCCACCCTGCTCGATGAACGCGTTAAAAACTCTCGCGCCCCAGGCTTGAGGCGGGTGGTCCAGCTGCTGGAGGATCACACTGCCGACCTGGGAGACTTCCTGACGCGCGACGCAAAGGGCCAGAAAGTGCAGGCGTTTCTTGGCCAACTGGCAGACCGATTGGATTCCGAGCAGGCATCAATCATCAGCGACCTTGCCTCTCTGCGGAAGAATGTGGAACACATCAAGGAAATCGTGGCCATGCAACAGAACTACGCAAAAATTTCGGGCGTAGTCGAGAAGATCGCGCTCCCAGATTTGGTCGAAGACACTTTGTGCATGAACGCAGAAGCTTTCGCCCGTCACGATGTGCGGGTGGTCCGTGAATTTAGCCCCGTGGCGCCGATCAATACGGACAAACACAAGGTTCTCCAAATCCTGGTCAACCTTGTCCGCAACAGCAAATACGCCTGCGATGAGTCCAACCGGAGCGATAAGCAGATCATTGTGCGCATTAGCGATAGCCGGGAGCACGTCCGAGTCTCGGTAATCGATAATGGTGTGGGAATACGCTCCGAAAACCTGACTCGGATTTTCAACCATGGCTTTACCACTCGCAAGAACGGTCATGGGTTCGGGTTGCATAGCGGAGCGCTGGCGGCTAAACAACTCGGCGGCGCGTTAACCGCCCACAGCGATGGGCCCGGCCACGGAGCGACTTTTACGCTCGAATTGCCAAAGAATCTGCCGCCGGCTCCCGAGAGAGCCGATACGGAATCGTAAACAGGGCGCGTGCCTGCCCTCAGCGTCCCGTCGAGTCATTCCTGTGCCAGTCCCCGAAGACAAAACATTTTTTGTCACTGGATTCGGGAAAGCGACATCCTACTCCATACAATGCTTGCTCCGTGTACCTATCTGCAGAGCTTCATGGGCCTGTCGGCCCAAAGGACGGTTGCCTTTACCGGTTGGAACCCGGGGCTGGATCCAAACCCGATTTGCGAATCGAACGCAAACGACCTCGATGCTCACCTCATGTTGCGCGTTCAGCGGGGAGACGTGTCCGCAGTTGAACAGTTGGTGGAACGTTATAAACAACCCGTTACCAGCTACGCGGCCCGCACACTTGGGGACCCAATCGAGGCTGAAGATATAGCGCAAAATGCATTCGTTAGGGTGTTCAGGGCGTCAGGACGTTTCCGATTCGAAGCCAAATTCTCGTCCTGGGTGTTCACAATTACCAGGAACCTGTGCCTTAACGAACTCAGGCGCCGAAGCCGACATCGGACTGACCCTTTGGAGCAAGGGGATGATGGTGCCGGTCATCGGAAAGTGCCGGTCGAACTCGTGCAAGACCCGGTCGCTCGAGAAAACCTGCTGCAATCCGAGTTGCTTGACACACTCGATGAAGCCATGGCCACATTGCCGGAAAGAGAGCGGACGGCCATCCTGTTGCTGCGGGAGACCGAAATATCGTATGAGGACATCGCCCGAGTCCTTGGGACTACAGTTCCTGCCACCAAAGCGCTAATTCACCATGGTCGCAAGAGACTGAAACGCATGCTCCGACCCTATCTTGATTGCGGGAGGTGGCGAGAACCGGTGCACGGTTTGCCCCGTCATCGTCAGGGGACTTCCATCCGATGATCAAATCGAGTTTTAAATATGATTGGGCGAGGGGTGCGGGGTTGGGCTCCCGCAGAACGCGGGTGCCTTGACGAAGCCACGGTGTACCTCAGCGAACTCGCGCCCCTAAGGCGGCCCACCGCCCGAGCCATCGGGCTCGCGGAGCGTCTCGGCAAGGATGTTCAGCAAGGTTTCCGCGTTATACGGCTTGGGCAGGAAACGCTTCGCTCCTGCACTGAGGGCTCTGGTCTCCTGCTCCGGGTTCGAAAGACCGCTGGCGGCAATGACGCGAACGAAGGGATTCAACCTCTTCAGAGCCAGCGTCAGCGCTGCGCCATCCATTACCGGCATCATAACATCCGTTAGGACGGCTGCGATGCCGTCCTTGTGCCGGGAATAAATCCCCAGAGCCTCGGCGCCGTTAGTCGCCGTGAGAACGATGTAGCCGTAGGCTTCGAGAGTTTGCCTGGTCATGGAACGCAACGCCGCCTCATCATCCACGACGAGGATTAGCTCACCATGTCCTCTCGGAAGCCGGGCTTCCTCTACGTGCGCTGATGATGGTTGCGGGCCGGTGCTTGCCTTCAACCAGACTTCGAAAATTGAACCTTTCCCCGGCTCGGACTCCAGGTTGATAAACCCTCCGTGACTCTTCACGATTCCCAGCGAAGTCGAAAGACCAAGGCCCGTGCCTTTGCCGATTTCTTTGGTAGTGAAAAACGGATCAAAGATCTTTTCCCGAATCTCGGCGGGAATGCCAGTCCCGGTGTCGGCCACCCTGATGACCAGGTACGGGCCTGATGCGGACTCTGGTTCCAAATTCGGCGGCGCGCCTCCCAAGACCACATTTTCAGCGGCAATTGTCAACGTGCCGCCGAACGCCATCGCATCGCGGGCATTCACGCAAAGATTCAGCAGCACCTGGTGAAGCTGCGTTGGATCGCCTGAAATAGTCCAGAGATCCCGCGGCATGCAGGATTCGACGCGGATGGATTTGGGGAATGTTTTGGTGGCGATGTCCACCAGTTCGCGAATGAGATGTTTCGGCTGCACCGCGATGCGACGCCCCTCCAGACCCCGCGCGAAAGAGAGCACCTGCTTGACCAATTCCGCGCCGCGTTCGGCGCTGCCTTTAATCATTCCCAGAAGGTTGCGGGTTTCCTCATCGCAAGACTTGATTTGCAACAATTCGCAGGACATGAGAATCGGTGAGAGAACATTGTTAAGGTCGTGAGCGACGCCTCCCGCCAGGATGCCGATACTTTCCATGCGCTGGGCACGCAGGAACTGGGATTCCAGCTTCTTTTTTTCGCTGATGTCCTCCAGCAGGGAAATGGAGTGGAGCGCCTTGCCAGTTGGCGCCCGAACCGCCGACACCGTCAGGCGCCCGTGAACTATGTCCCCGCCCTTGCGCACGTAGCGCTTCTCCATCTGGTAATGCTCGCGATTCCCCGCGATTAATTCGCGATACAATGCCAGGTCGCCTTCCAGGTCGTCCGGATGAGTGAACTCACTGAATGTCTTTTCCCGCAATTCAACTCCGGAATAGCCGAGTAACTGCTGCATTGCGCGATTGGATTTCAGCGAATGTCCGTCTATATCCACCAGGGCCACACCGATGGCAGCATTCTCAAAAATGGCCCGGAAATCAGCTTCACTTTTCCGAAGGTCCTCCTCCAGGGCTTTGCGCTCGGTAATGTCACGCGCCACTCCGAGAAGCCGTTCCACCTCCCCAGCCTCGTTGCGCACCGGAAACGCCCGATCGCGAATCCAGCGAATGGATTTGTCGGGGCGAATGATGCGATATTCCTCGTCATAAGTGCCTTTTGCCTGGCGAGTAATCGCCGCCTGCAGAACTCGCTCGCGATCCTCGGGGTGAATGGAATCCAGCCAGGTGCGGGCCGAATGGTAAAGACTCTTGCACGTGTTCCCCCAGATTTTTTCATAGGCGGGACTGATGTAGAGCATCTGGGTTTTAGACGCATTGGTGATCCAAAAGACCTCGTCAATGTGGCTGGCCAGTTCGCGGAATCTTGCTTCGCTTTCTCGCAACTCCTGTTCCGCTCGCTTGCGATCGGTGATATCGGTCCAAACGCCCACTAGCTCCTTCGGCTCGCCCGCGGCGTCGCGCACCACCCGGTTGCTGTCTTCGATCCACCGATAAGAACCGTTCTTATGCCGGACCCGATATTCGACCGAATACCCGTACTCGGCAATACCCTTGGTCAGCGCGCCGACCGCACGATCGCGATCTTCGGGATGCAGACCCGCCACCCACCACTCGTACCGCACGAATTCCGCCGCCGTGAATCCCAACAGCCGCTCCAGGTTCTCGCTCACCAGCACCGGAACTACCTCCTGCCCGTGGATTCTCAGCGTGTAAGTAACGGCCGGACTGTGAGCCAGCATTTGGCGCAAGGCCTCATGGGCTCGCCGCAATTCTGCTTCGTCCTGCTGACGCTGGCGTTGCAGGTGCTTCTCCCGCATGGCGCGCTCAACGGCAATCCCCAACCGGGCGGTCCGATCCTTGAGCAGATAATCGCTGGCGCCTTGTTTCATGGCCTCTACGGCAAAATCTTCGCCGACGGTTCCGGAAATCAAAATGAAAGGAATCTCCAGGCCGCACTCACGCAACAGCTTTACCGCACGCAATCCGTTGAACTGCGGCATCGAATAGTCAGAAAGAATGACATCCGGAAGCTTCTCGATTTCGGCCAGAAACTCCGCTTCGGTCTCAACTCGCGTCCACTGAGGGTCATAACCAGCGCGGCGCAATTCATGGAGGATCAACTCGGTATCCTCCGGCGAATCCTCGGCGATCAAAAGCTTGAGCGGTGTTGCCATCTAGCGAGCCAAGGTTTGGGCATTGGGTTCATGGACGAAGAACTTCCTGGGCTTCCTCAGCCATGAGGACTCTCCCCCTCCAAGGTGAAATAAAAGGAAGCGCCTTTTCCCAGTTCGGATTTCGCCCAGATGCGTCCGCCATGGCGGTGAATGATGCGCTGGACAATGGCCAAACCCACCCCCGTGCCTTCAAACTGATCCTCCCGATGCAATCGCTGGAAAACCTGGAAGAGTTTGTGGGCGTATTCCATCTCGAACCCCGCGCCGTTGTCCTGAATACAATAAACACAGCGGCCCCTTTCTTCGGCAGCCCCAATGCTGATGCCGGCCGGATCGCGCCCGCGTGTGTATTTGAAGGCATTGGAGAGAAGATTCGTAAAAACCTGTTGCAGGAGCGTCGGGTCGCCGTGGCAGGGGGGCAGCCGGCCGACAGAGATCTCCAGGTGCCGGTTTGCGTGCTCGGCTTGAAGTTCCTCCAGCGCGCGGCGAACCAGGGTAGTCGGTGAGACCTTGCATTTGTTGAGCGATTGACGGCTCGATCGCGAGAATGCCAACAGCCCATCAATCAGTTGCCCCATCTTCGAGGCATTGGCGCTAATCCGCGCTATTTTTTCGAGTGCGTCCGGGGGTAGGAGCGCGCTATATCCCTCTTGGACCATGCGGGCGAACCCGCCAATGGCGCGCGCCGGCGCGCGCAAGTCATGCGAGACGGAATAGGAGAACGCCTCCAATTCGGCGGTGCGTTCGCTGACGCGCTTTTCCAACTCGACATTCAGCTCGCGGATCTTCTCCTCGGCCGCTTTGCGTTCGGTGATGTCGGCGCGAATGGCCACGTATTGGCGCGGCTTGCCGTCCTCGTTCAGAAAGGGAACAATCGTGGTGTCCACCCAATAATACGAGCCGTCCTTCGCCTGATTCTTGATTTCGCCGTGCCAGACTTTGCCGCTCCCGATGGTTTTCCACAGGTTGCGAAAGAATTCTTTTGGATGGTGGCCGGAATTAATCAGGCGATGATCCTGCCCCAGGAGTTCGTCACGGGAGTATTTCGAGAGGGCGCAAAACTTTTCATTAACGTACGTTATTTTTCCATCAGGCGTAGTAATTGCGACGATCGCATGCTCATCCAGGGCCGCTTTGAAGTCACCGAGTTCCTTGAGCGAGGCCTGGAGTTGCTGTTCCGTTCGACTATTACGGTGAGCTGATCGGCCGACCCGGGCCGACGGTACTTTCAGAAGAACTGGCTTCATGGAGTAGAGGGCCGGCGAGGGCTGTGGGGTTTTACTTCCCGCGGCTTGAGCAACGCCCAATTGAGATTCAGTCGGGGAGTTGCCCCGATCAAACCATAAACGTCCACCGGCTTGAGGATATAGGTTTCGGCGCCCAAACGACGGCATTCAGCGAGCTCGCAACAATCTTGAGAGGCGGTCAACACGACCACGGGAATCGCGCGCGTTCGTTCGTCAGCTTTGATTCGCCGCAGCACTTCGATTCCATCGAGTGTGGGCAGTTTCAAGTCCAACAACACCAATTGAGGCCGGTACTCCCTCGAGCGCTGGGCGTACGGGCCAGCGCAAAACAGGAAATCCAGCGCTTCAACACCATCGTGAGCGATCTTGACGGGATTAGTGATCCGAGCCTGTTTGAACGCGTTCAGAGTCAACTCCACATCATCACGATTGTCTTCGACCATCAGGATATCCACGCGCTCGCCCGTCGACAGGTCGCTGCCCGTTGCGTCGTCCGGATCGAGCTGTCCACTGGTCTGGGACAAAAGAGTGGCGCAGGATACCTGCAGCGCGCGAGCCAGTTTATTGATGCTCTTCAATGTGACATTCCGCACTCCGCCTTCGATTCCCGCAATGTAGGTTCGGTGCAGATCCGCGCGTTCAGCCAAGGTTTCCTGGGAAATGCCAAGGCGGTATCGCAGGTGTCTCACGGATGCTCCAAAGCGTGATGTGATTTCAGACTCTGTCATTAAGCTCCCGGTTAGAATCTCCCAACGCCGCCGGCCTCAACAATAGACTACGAGTAACAATCGTTGATGAATCAAGAACTCAGAGGCAATCTTCAAAACGGAGGCTTGAGGCCAACCTAAAATATGTTCCATCAGGAAAAACTGTGCTAATAACACTAGCTTGGCCAGATAGTGAAAGTCTAAAACTCGAGTCGGGATAAAAGGAAGAGTCTTGTCAGAGAAACTACCGACACGGGCGAAAGCAGTCGGACCCGGGCACCAACGTGAGGACCATACTTAATCGACAAGGTTATGTTTAAGAGCGTAGCGCGCCAATTGGACATTGGAGGAGAGTCCCAGCTTTTTCGCGAGGCGCGCGCGGTAAGTGTTCACGGTCTTTTGGCTTAAGCCGAGCTCAGCGGCTATTTCCTTAATGGTCCTGGCGCCGGCGATCAGCCGTAAAACCTGAAGTTCCCGGCTGGAGAGGCTTTCGTGGGGGGCGGACTGAACGTCCGGCCCCAGCGTGGATGCCAGCCTTTCCGCCAGCGAAACCGTGACGTACCGCCCGCCGCTCATGACCTTTCTGGCAGCCGCAAGCATCTCATCCGCAGCGAGAGTTTTGGTTAAATAACCGGATGCGCCGGCCTTGAGTGAGCGGATGGCAAATTCTTCTTCCGGGTAAGCGCTCAGAACGAGCACCGGTGTCTGTGGGCGCAGTCGCTTCGCCTCCTCCAGCACTTCCAGCCCGCTGCGGCCCGGCAGGTTGATGTCGAGCAACACCAGATCCCACTCCTGGTTCATCAATAATTCCAACGCGGTTTTCGAGTTTTCGGCTTCCCCCACCTGCAGACAGGCAAACGCGTCAGCGAAAATCTCTCTGACTCCACGCCGCACGACGTGATGGTCGTCAACGATCAACACCCGCACGATGCAACACCTCCATGTGAGGCGCCGCCCCGGCTTTGGGGATACGGACG
>DATGLT010000276.1:0-4204 GCA_035294005.1 Verrucomicrobiia bacterium | reverse complement strand
GTTCTTCCAAAAACCCGACTGTTCGGCGCCGACGCTCCGAGCAACAAACTCAATATCGCTTTGATCGGAACGTGGGGGCGAGGCGAGGCGCACTTTGGGGGCATGGCGACTGAAAACGTGGTGGCCTTGTGTGATATCAACGAGGATCACCTGCGTTTTGCCGCCAATAAATTTCCCAAAGCGCAACAATATGTGGACTGGCGAAAGTGCCTCGAGCAAAAGGATATCGACGCGGTGATCTGCTGCACGGCGGATCACACGCATGCTTTTGTCGCGAACTGGTCAATGAACCGCGGCAAGCATATTTACTGCGAGAAACCGCTTGGCAATTCTGTCGAAGAAGTTCGCGTTGTCAGGGCGAATTACCTCAAGAACAAGGCCAAGCTCGCCACGCAGGTCGGCACGCAGCGTCACGAGTATGAGAATTTCAACCGCGTGCGGGAGTTGGTGCTCGATGGCGCAATTGGCAGCGTTGAAGAAGTCAGCGCCTGGGGAAATCGCAAAATTCCGCGGCCCGGCTATTTGCCCGCGCAGGGCAGCCCTCCGGCGGGGTTTCACTGGGACCTATGGCTGGGTCCTTCTCCCGAGCATCCTTACAATCCTGGTTACTTTTCGGGAGGTTCCGGGATGAACTGTCTTCAATGGAACATGTATTGGGATTTCGGCAGCGGCCAGGTCGGCGATATGGGCAGTCACACGATGGATTTAGCCTGGAATGCCCTCGATGCCGACCTGCCTGTGGCGGCGGAAGCTAAAGGCGATCCCTTCAACCCCGAGGTAACGCCGGTGAAGCTTGAAATGCATTGGGATATTCCGGCCAACAATTGGCGTTCACCGATCCGAGTCTCCTGGTACCAAGGCGGCGCTATGCCTGAGAATCCACCGGCCTCGAACGTGGACCTGCATCGGATCGATCACGGCGCATTATTCGAAGGCAGCCGCGGCAGCATTGCGGCCGGTTTTGAATCCCGCATCATCATCCCAGGCAAACAGGCGGACATGACGTATTACAAGCCGCGCACGAAAGAGAACCTTATTCCGCCAATGGGAAATTTCCAGCGGCAATGGATTAACGCCTGCAAAGGCAATCTCACGACGTCCTGTAACTTCGATTACGGTGGGAAGATGATCGAGATGATGCTGCTGGGTTTGGTCGCGTACCGCGTGGGCAAAAAGATTAGTTACGACGGCGCCACCGGCAAAGTTACCGATTGTCCTGAGGCCAACGAGTTGCTGAGCCGCAAGTACCGCGAAGGCTGGACATTGAACGGCTAATTCTTTCGAACCCATCCGATCTCTAGCGGCTGTGCGCGTAGAGTACCCTTGCGGTCCTGAGCAAAAAGGTTCCTGGTAAGAAGAAAACCATCCCGCTGCGGTGCAGTGGGATGGTTGAAAGACGAAACAGGAGGTTCGCAGCTGCTGTTATGCGGCGGCTTCCTCTTCCGTATCGAGAAAACCCTGGAGATGCCGTACCCGGGTTGGGTGGCGGAGTTTTCGCAGGGCTTTCGCCTCGATCTGGCGAATACGCTCGCGCGTGACATTATACATCTTGCCGATCTCCTCGAGCGTGCGCTCGTAGCCGTCGACCAGCCCGAAGCGCATTTCAAGAATCTTGCGTTCCCGCTCCGTCAAGCTTGTCAAAACGTCTCCAAGCTTTTCTTTGAGCAAGCTGTAGCTCGTCACGTCTGAGGGATTTTCGGCCGATTTATCTTCGATAAAATCACCGACACTGACATCGCCGTCGTCGCCCACGGGGGCGTGCAGTGAAATAGGCTGCTGAGCCATCTTGAGCAGCGAATTGATGCGCGCGACGGGCATGTGCATTTCGTCGGCGATTTCCTCCGGGGTCGGCTCGCGGCCGAGTTCCTGGGTCAGCTGCTTTTGGGCGCGCCAAAGCTTGTTCATGATCTCGATCATGTGGACCGGGATACGGATGGTGCGCGCCTGGTCGGCAATCGAGCGGGTGATGGCCTGGCGAATCCACCAGATGGCGTAGGTCGAGAACTTATAGCCGCGCCGATACTCAAACTTCTCGACACCTTTCATCAGGCCGATGTTGCCTTCCTGGATGAGGTCGAGGAATGACTGGCCGCGGTTCGTGTACTTTTTCGCGACGGAAACCACTAGCCGCAAATTGGCCTCGGCCATGTGGGTTTTGGCTTGGTGCGCGCGGTCGGCGGCGCGTTTGAGCTGGTCAAAGGCTTTGTAGAATTCCTCGCGCGGCAGCCGCACGAACAATTCAAGGGCCTGAATTTTGGTCTGCTCACCGTGAATAGCGGATTGCTGGTCAGCCGACTTGCGATGGGATTCAAGCTCGTGAATGCGGCGCAAGCTCGCCTGGAACTTTTCATGCACGTTGCCGGCCACGACAATCATGTCTTCGAGCACCTTCTGCTTGTAGAAGAATTTCGGGAAGGTGTCCTGCACGCGCTTGTCGAGTTTTCGAAACGCGGACATGAGCTTTTCCCGGTGCTTCAAGGGCGCTTTCTGCCATTCCATGTATTTCTCATCGACTTCGGCATCGAGGCTGCGGACCTTCTTAATCAGGTTGCGCAGGTCTTTGAGATGGCCTTCCCGGTTGGCGACTTTCTTGTCGACGACGACCCTGTCAAAGCGTTCCTTGGGCGGTTCGGAGAGAAGCTTTTCAGCAATGGCAATATGTTCCTTGGCGGTAAAGCCAAGGCCATAGACCAGGCGTTTCATCTCGGATTCAGCCTCTTCGATTCGCTTGCAGATCTCGACTTCCTGTTCGCGGGTCAGTAGCGGGACTTTGCCCATCTGGTTCATGTACATCCGCACCGGGTCATCCAGAACCTCAAGGCGTGAATCCTCTTCCTCCTCGGGCTCAGCGGGTTTGGCCCGTTCGACTTCGGCATGGTCGACAATCTCGACATCGAGGCCGCGAAGCTTTGTATACAGCGCGTCCAGGTCGTCGGGCGAGAGGCCATCCGGCAGGATATCATTGATATCGTCGTAAGTGATGTGGCCGTTCTCGTGGGCCAAGTGCAGCAGAGTTTTTATCGTCTCGGCCAAATCAACTGGCGACGCCGGGGCCGCGGCGACCGGGGGAGCATTCTTTGCAGGTGGAACGGGGGCTTTTCCTCCGTTTTGCGGGGTGTGAGACGCTGTATCATGTCGAGCAGCGGCTTTGGCCGAGATGATAAAGCGACGCCGCGGACGACCCTTTGCCGCAGGCTCACGTTGACCATTAGGGCCATGGCCGGCTGATCGATTGGATACTTTGCTCTCTTTCCTATTCAGCATAATTATTCAGACGCGCAGGGTGCAGTTTGTTCCAGAATTTATCGTAACCCACACAGCTACAATAATTCTGAACAGGTCTCGGAACTTTGCCACGGGCCCACCAACGGGCTTCTGAAGACCGCTAACACCGGAAGACTGACGCGCACGCACGATACAACTATTCTCCACCATAAGCAAATATTCAACGGTGGCTTCGAATCAGATGAATCAACCCGTACGAAATCAACCCAAAGCTGCGCCGGGCACAACTACGCCACGTTCAGCCCGTAGTTGCAAGAAGTAAAATCGGTTTTTTTTCCATTTCGTAACGTTCGCCCGTATGGGGACCAAAAGCGGGTTCGGGAAATCGGTCTCGTTGACATTCAAATTGTTATAAATCAGAAATTTACAGTTTAACGAGCCCTGCTTACCGTCCGCTTTTCCGGGCAGGTTCATACCCCGTTAATCGCGGTGAATTTTCGGAGTAAGGTACGATAGATGATTAGGCATTACGAGGCTCACCCAGTATTTGAACCCCAGGACGGCGGCAAGTTTCAAATTTGGGCAGCGCTAGCCGCAGGACTGATTGCGGGGCTAATCCTGCTGCTGGTGCCGCGAGGTAGTCCATGGGCAGGGGTTTCCTTTTTCTCACAAGTGATAATGGGCCGAGCGCTTGCGCCTGGTATGGTAATGCCTCTACCAGTCGTGTGCCTGTTGCACCTTGGCATTGCCGAGGTCTACTCTTTAATCGTTTCCTTGTTCGTAAACAACGTCACCCAAACCCGGGCCCTCCTTGTCGGCGGCGTAATCGGTGCGGTTCTTTACGTGTGCAACCTGGCCGTAGTGCGGATTGCTTTTCCGGGGTGGCATGGCAACGAGGTAGCCGTACTGTTTACCCATATCGTGTTTGGTCTTATTGTTAGTGGCGCCTACCGAGGTTTGCTTAAACGCCGGCAGATGG
>DATGLT010000275.1:0-20810 GCA_035294005.1 Verrucomicrobiia bacterium | reverse complement strand
AACGCATCGATGAAATCTCTCGCCGCGTTCCTTGCCTTTGCAAAGTCTCGCCCTCGTCGAACTACCACGTTCAGGATGTTCACAGGGCAGGGGGCATTCACACGATTTTAGGCGAACTGAAGCGGATGAACGCTTTAACGCTCACCTGCAAGACCGTCACCGGAAAAACCATCGGCGAGAATATTGACGAGTGGGACGTGCGTTCACCCGGTTGCACGGCCTGGGCCAGGGCCGCGCGCGTGTCCGGAGCGTCGGCGATGGTGCTCGATCCCAACGACAAACTCGGGCCCGCTGCCCGGACGGCCAATGGCAATCTCATTCCCAAGCCGCTTTTGTTTTTCCCGGCTGATCCTCGTGCAATCACGTTGTGGCGACTGGCTGCGGCGTTCAACGTCGGGGATTCAGCGGCCGCAGCGTGCCTTTTCAGTGATGATGGAGAGTTCCAGGTCAATGAGAACCTCACCTGGCGCGGCCAGGGGGAAATCGAATCGGGTTTGAAAGCCAAATTCGCCGAGTTCAAGGGCATGGTTCGGGCCGAACTGGGCCAGTTGAAAGGCACGCCGCTTCTATTGATCTGGCAATATGGCAAAGGCGGAGAAAAGAGGATCATGTGTCTGCTGCGTTTCGGGCGTCTCCGAAAGTGGCAAATCACGAAAGCGTATCACGAGTACAAGGAAGCCCACTTAAAGGAAGCCCAGGCTGCCAGTTTGATGCCTTATGATTCGGCGTTCATGTTCGACGCCCGTGACTGCATCCGGACCCGGGATACCGCGTATACGACGGACGGGGGCCTTGCAATTCTCTACGGACAACTGGCGCCGGAAGGCAGCGTAGTCAAAACCGCCGGGATCAGCGATGGGTTCAAGGCCTTTTGTGGGAAGGATTTTGTTTTCCAGGGACCTTGCGTCATTTTCGAAAGCCAGGAGGATGCTTGCGAAGGGATTCTGGGCGGCAAAGTTAAAGCGGGCGACGTTGTGATTATCCGCAACGAAGGCCCCCGGGGAGGGCCCGGCATGCAGGAGATGCTTTCTCCAACCAGCTATATCGTCGGAATGGGGTTGGGTGACAAAGTGGCGTTGATCACGGACGGACGTTTTAGCGGGGGAACCGCGGGGGCCTGCATCGGCCATGTCTCGCCGGAAGCCGCTGAGGGCGGCCCGATCGGCCTGCTACGGCAGGGCGACCTTTTGCGAATCGATTTCCCGAATCGGCGTATTGATATCCAGGTTCCAGAAGCTGAGCTTGCCGCCCGAAAACCAGGGTGGCAACCCGTGAAACGGGAACTTACCGGATGGCTTGCGCGGTATCAAAAACTGGTCAGCAATGCCAGCCAGGGCGGTATTCTGTCGATTTGATACTCACGCTTGTCAGCGGCTCTGAACCCATGCCGCCCCCTGTTGCCCGAGGGGCGGCCGTGTCAGAAGCCCTGCTTCCCTGCGCGGTTTTGCCTGCACCAGCCGGGCTCGAGGGGCTGATTTTATGCCTGATAAAATTCTTGCGAAAAATCTGTAAACCCCATTGACAGACCGGTTGGGGTCCCGTATTTTTTCCGTCGCAATCGGGCCGTAAAAAGTCGAAAATCATTAGCCCTGAGCTTTTCCTGAAGGAACGAGTCGGGGCAATGGGTTTTTGTCGTTTTTAGGAATCAGGAACGATTAATCTGGCCGACTCCGAGAGTTTTCGGGGTAATGCCCATGTAGCTCAGTTGGCAGAGCGCGTCCTTGGTAAGGACGAGGTCATCAGTTCAATCCTGATCATGGGCTCCAGACTGAATATTAAAGCACAGAACCAGACATCATAACACCAGGAGACAGCAATGGCTAAAGAGCAATTTCAGAGAACAAAACCGCACGTCAACGTCGGTACGATCGGTCACATCGATCATGGCAAGTCGACGTTAACGGCCGCCATCGTCCAAACCCAATCTCGCAAAGGTTTGGCTACCCCGATCTCCTATGCGGATATTACCAAGGGCGGCACCGTGCGCGATGAAACCAAAACTGTCACGATCGCCGTGTCGCACGTCGAATACCAGAGTGACAAACGGCACTACGCCCACATCGATTGTCCCGGCCACGCCGATTTCGTGAAGAACATGATCACCGGCGCGGCGCAGATGGACGGCGCGATCCTCGTCGTGGACGCTTCGGAAGGCCCGATGCCCCAAACCAAAGAGCACGTGCTGCTGGCCCGCCAGGTCGGTGTGCCTGCTATCGTGGTTTACCTCAACAAGGTTGACCTGGTTGACGATCCCGAACTTTTGGACCTCGTCGAAATGGAAGTCCGCGACTTGCTGAGCAAGTACGAGTTTCCCGGAGACAAAACGCCGGTAATCCGCGGCAGCGCCAAAGCGGCGCTGGCCGGTGAAGCTTCCGGCGAAAAGGCGATCCAGGAATTGATGGACGCCATTGACGCCTTTATTCCTCTGCCTCCACGCGAGGTCGACAAGCCGTTCCTGATGTGCATCGAAGACGTGTTCAACATTGAAGGCCGTGGCACGGTAGTAACCGGCCGTGTCGAACGCGGTGAACTCAAGCGCATGGACAACGTTGAGATCGTCGGGTTAAAAGACACCCGCCAGACGGTGGCGACCGACATCGAAATGTTCCGCAAACTGTTGGATTCAGCGAAGGCCGGAGACAACGTCGGCGTACTGCTGCGCGGCACCAAAAAGGAAGAAGTCGAACGCGGCATGGTCTTGGCCAAGCCCGGCAGCATCACTCCGCACATGAAATTCAAGGCGGAAGTGTACGTCCTGTCGAAGGACGAAGGTGGCCGTCATACCCCGTTCTTCACGAATTACCGTCCGCAATTCTATTTCCGCACCACGGACGTGACCGGCACGGTCGCGCTGCCGCAGGGCGTCGAAATGGTCATGCCGGGCGACAACGTCTCGGTCGAGGTCAATGTGATCGCCCCTGTGGCCATGGAAAAGGGCCAACGGTTCGCTATCCGTGAAGGTGGCCGGACCATCGGCGCCGGCCGCGTTAGCGAAGTCCTCGCGTGAACTTTCGCGTAGGGCGGTAGCTCAATTGGTAGAGTAGCGGTCTCCAAAACCGTCGGTTGGGGGTTCGAGTCCCTCCCGCCCTGCCATCTGAAATAAGAATGCAAAGTGCAAAACGGCGAACGAAATAGACAGAATGTGGAATCCGTGTAAATGGCTCATTTTGCATTCATAATTCTGAATTCTCCATCGCGGAGAGGTGGCAGAGTGGTCTATTGCGGCGGTCTTGAAAACCGCTTCGGCTTAACCGCCGACGGGGGTTCGAATCCCTCCCTCTCCGCCAGCAACGCCAGAGGGTGGTTGGATTGAAGGCCCGATCGGGCGGCTAGTGTAAATGAATACAGATTACATTTGGATCCTTGTCTGGGTAGTCGCCATCGGCGGCACATTCGTGTGGCTCTGGCGGGCCGGCCACTTGATGCGCTTTGCCGATTATGTGCGACAAACCCGGGAAGAATTACGCAAGTGCACCTGGCCAAGCTGGGACGAACTGAAAGGCTCGACCGTGGTCGTGGCCATTTCGATCCTGTTGCTTGGCGGCTTCACCGTTTTCGTCGACTTCGTCTTTTCGATGCTAGTCCGGTGGATCACCTAAATTCAGTCGACTGCTTATAACATGCGAAGCCAGTGGTTCGTCATCCACACTCTCTCAGGCCAGGAACAAAAGGTCAAAGAGAGCATCGAGAAGCGCATTAAGACCGAAGAAATGGGCGACTATGTGAAGGAAGTCCTTGTGCCCATGGAAAAAGTGGTCGAGGTGCGCAACCAGAAGAAGACCGTGTCAACCCGCAAGCTATGGCCCGGGTACGTCTTTGTCGACATGGTCCTGCTGGATGAGGACAACCGGATCATCGAAAAGCCTTGGTATTTTATCAAAGAAACACAGGGTGTGATTGGGTTTGTGGGCGGTGAGCCGCCAACGCCCACTCCGGCTGACGAAGTGGAATCCATTAAGAACCAGATTTCAGCTTCTGAAGAGCATGAGAAGCCCAAGGTTAGCTTTGATGTGGGTGAGACCGTTAAGATCAATAATGGGCCGTTTCTCAATTTCAGCGGCGTCATCGAGGAAGTCGAACCCGACCGGGGCAAGCTCAAAGTCACGGTGAACATTTTCGGCCGAAACACCCCTGTGGAGCTCGAGTATTGGCAAGTTGAGAAGGGCTAAAGGGTTGAGTCAACCGCGGTTGAAACCCTTGCGTGTTTGCGGTGTTACCATTTGAACATTGAACAATTTAGCGTCGTAAAGACATAGTACCATGGCAAAGAAAGTTACCGGCATCATCAAATTGCAGATCCCGGCCGGACAGGCAAATCCTGCTCCGCCCGTGGGACCCGCGCTTGGCCAGCACGGCGTCAATATTATGGGTTTCTGCAAGGAATTTAACGCCAAGACCAAAGATCAGCCTGGCATGGTGATCCCAGTCATCATCACCGTTTACCAGGACAAGTCTTTCACGTTCATCACCAAGTCTCCCCCTGCTTCGGTGCTGCTGAAGAAGGCTGCCGGGATCACTGCGGGTTCCAAAGAGCCGAACAAGGATAAAGTTGGCAAGGTGACCCGCAAACAGGTCCTCGAGATCGTGAAGCTCAAGTCCAAAGATTTAAATGCCACTTCAGAGGAAGCGGCGTTCCGTGTCGTCGCCGGCACGGCGCGCAGCATGGGGATCGAAGTAGTCGGATAAACAACCAACCAACGCGGGAGAGCCTCGAATGTTCGAGACTCGCTTGTACCGCAACGAACAAAAATGCCCAGTAAACGTTATCGCAAAGCCCTCGAACTTGTGGACGGCAAGAAACCGTTCGCTCTCAAGTCCGCGGTCGAAGTACTAACCAAATTCCCGAAAGCCAAGTTCAACGAGACGGTTGATTTAGCGTTTCGTCTTGGAGTCGATCCGAAGCAGTCCGACCAGATGGTTCGCGGCACCGTCCCTCTGCCCCACGGCAGCGGAAAAACTGTGCGAGTGCTTGTTTTTGCCAAGAGCGGTCCGGCCGCCGATGCGGCCAGGGGCGCCGGGGCCGAATATGTTGGGTTCGACGACATGATCAAGAAATGCCAGGAAGGCTGGTCTGATTTCGACGTGGCCATTGCCACGCCCGACGCGATGGGCGAGGTCCGAAAACTGGGCAAAGTTCTCGGCCCCCGGGGCTTGATGCCGAACCCGAAGACGGGAACGGTCACTGAAGACACAGCCAAAGCGGTTAAAGAAGTCAAAGCGGGCCGAGTTGAATTTAAAATCGACAAAGCCGGGAACATTCATGTCCCGGTCGGCAAAGCTTCATTCAGCGCGTCTCAGATCGAAGAGAATGCTCGCGCGGTGATCGACGCGGTTGTCAAAGCGCGGCCTTCCAGCGTCAAAGGCGTTTACATTCAGAGCTGCACTCTTTCGGCTACCATGAGCCCGCCGGTGCGCCTCGATACGAAGGAATTTGCCGTTTGAGCATTGGGGCACCCGTTAACAATTAACTTTTTCCAAAAATGCGTCCCGAAAAGCAAAATCTAACCAAGGAATACCTGGCGCGCCTGAATGCTTCGCCGTTCTTCATCGTTGTGGATTACAAAGGCCTCAACGTCGGACACCTTACGGAACTTCGTAAGCGCTTGACCAAGGCCGGGGCTGAGATTCACGTCGTGAAAAACTCGATTTTTCGCCTCGCCGCTAAAGAAGCCGGAGTTGCGGACCTGAACGGGTCGTTGGGCGGCCAGGTCGCAGTTGTGACCGGCCAGCGGGATATCTCGACCGCGGCCAAGGTCGTGAAGACGTTTGGGTCGGAGTTTGACAAACTCAAGGTCCATTTCGGATACCTCAATAATCAGCGGCTGGAGCAAGCCTCGGTTCTCACGCTGGCTGACCTGCCGTCTATAGAAGTGCTGCGCGGACAATTACTTGGAGTTTTGAACGCGCCGGCGGGGAAACTTGTCAGATTACTGAATACGCCCGCCAGCCAGTTGGCCCGTGTGCTGCAAGCGCGGCAGGAAAAACTTGGCCAGGCGACGCCCGCTTGACCCGGGGCGGCAATGGCCTATTGTGTAGTTTGCGACGGCCGCCCTTTCTAAAACGCCGAAACCAAAACTTTATAGAAGTACCTGATTTCATTCCGGTTAAGCCGATCGGGATGAGAACTAAACAAAAACACGTAAATCGTCGGTCTGCTGGCTGCAGACATAATTCGCTCGTGGCCACGAGTGTCGACGAGACGCAATGAAAGGTAAAATGGCTCTAGACAAAGCAAAAATCGTAGATGAACTCAGTAACGCCACGGTGATTGAAATCGCCGATCTGGTGAAGGAACTCGAAGGCAAATGGGGCGTTTCGGCCGCTGCTCCCGTAGCAATGGCTGCCGCTGCTCCGGGTGGAGCAGGCGCCGCCGCTGCCCCGGCTGCCGAAGCTAAGACCACCTTTGATGTGATCCTCGCTTCGCTGCCTGCCGATAAGAAGATTGCCGTCATCAAGGCGGTGCGTGAAGTGAAGGCCGGCCTGGGTCTGGCCGAGGCCAAGGCCCTGGTTGAAGGAGCTCCCAAGCCGGTGTTGGAAGGCGCTCCCAAGGCGGATGCTGAAGCCGCCAAGAAGAAGCTTGAAGAAGCTGGCGCCAAGGTTGAATTAAAGTAGGGTTGAACCCCGCAGGCCGGCCTTGAACATGAAACCAGGGCCGGCCTGGTTGATTTCAGCAGAAAACAGAGTTTTTAGATTAGAAACAGAAAACCCAGTGCGACCACTGAAGGTGGTTCGGTTTGTGGCAAGTCCGCGCTTGAACGCAGGGGGCTTGCCTTCTGTCGTTTAGCAGTAACTTACGGACCGGCTGTTTGCCGGCCCACGAATAAAGGTCCAAATGCCATCGCGATCCACTGAACGTATTAACTTCGGAAAAATCAAAGAGATCATCGCTCCCCCGAATCTCATCGAGTTGCAGACCAATTCCTACAAGGAATTTCTGCAAGCCGAAGTCCCGGCTTCCAAGCGTCGCAACCTGGGACTGCAGGCCGTCTTTACCGAGGTCTTCCCCATCGAAAGCTATGATGGCAAATGTGTGCTGGACTTCCATTCCTATGAGATTGGGGAGCCGAAGGTCGACTGGCTGGAGTGCCTGCGCGAGGGCCTCACTTACGGCGCCCCGCTCTACGTGACGTTCCTTCTCAAAGAAGAAAAAGGCACAAAAGAAGAAAAGGTTTTCATGGGCGAACTGCCGCTGATGACCCCGCAGGGGACGTTCGTCATCAACGGCGCCGAGCGCGTTATTGTCAGCCAATTGCATCGGTCGCCGGGTCTTGCTTTCGAGGCCACCCTCCATCCAAACGGCAAAACCCTTCATTCGTTCAGGATTATCCCGGACCGCGGTTCGTGGTACGAAGCGCAATTCGACACCAGCGACCTTCTTTACGTTTACCTCGACCGCAAAAAGCGCCGCCGAAAGTTTCTAACCACGACTTTCTTCCGGGCGCTGGCATTCCTCGACGGCGAAACCAAGGGTAAAGACGCTCCTATTCGCGGGACCGATGAGGAAATCCTGAAGCTCTTCTATGATGTTGAAGATCTCAGCGTCAAGGAAGCCGAGAAACGGGAAGACCTTCCGAACAAGGTGCTGATCGAGGACGTGGTCGACCAGGACAAGAACCTGGTTGTCGCGCGCGCTTTCGAGCCGCTGAGCAAAGCGGTGGTCAAGCAAATCGCCGAGCTGGGTGTAAACAAGATCAAAGTCGTGGACACCACGGCTGACGAAGGGATCGTCATCAAGTGCATGAAGAAAGATCCCGCTAAGAACGAGGAAGAAGCCCTCAAAGATATTTACCGCCGGTTGCGTCCTGGCGATCCGCCGACCGCCGCCAACGCGCGCGCCCTGATCAAACGCCTGTTCTTTGACCCCAAGCGATACGACCTGGGACGTGTCGGCCGTTATAAGATCAATCAAAAGCTGGGCATCAAGGGTGGCGACTCTCGAATTCTGACCAAAGCGGATTTGGTCGCTGCGACCAAGTACCTGTTGCGCCTCAAGAAGGGTGAGGGTTCGCTGGACGACATCGATCACCTGGGCAGCCGTCGCGTCAGGACTGTAGGTGAGTTGCTTGCCAACCAGTGCCGAGTTGGCCTGGCCCGCACGGAGCGTCTGGTTAAAGAGCGTATGACGCTCTTCGATCAGGGCGTGGAAGCGATGTCACCTCAGAAACTGATCAATCCCAAGGCACTCTCAGCTGTCATTCGTGACTTCTTCGGGCGCAGCCAGCTTTCGCAGTTCATGGACCAGATCAACCCACTGGCCGAACTGACCCACAAACGCCGATTGTCGGCCCTGGGACCGGGCGGTCTTTCCCGCGACCGTGCCGGATTCGAGGTGCGTGACGTGCATCCGTCGCACTACGGCCGCATCTGCCCGGTGGAGACTCCCGAAGGACCAAACATCGGTCTTATCGCCTCTTTGGCTACCTTTGCGAGAATCAACGACTTTGGTTTCCTCGAAACGCCGTACCGCAAAGTGGAGAATGGCAAAGTTGGCGCGCACCTGGACTACCTCACGGCCGATCGCGAGGAAGCCTATGTCATTGCGCAGGCCAATTCGCCCGTCGGTGACAAGGGCGCCTTTAACACGGACCGGGTGGTTTGCCGAGGAAAAGGCGATTTCATCGACGTTGAACCGGCGCATGTCGATTACATGGACGTTTCGCCCAAACAGTTGGTGTCGGTGGCGGCGAGCCTGATTCCATTCCTGGAACATGACGACGCCAACCGCGCGCTGATGGGTTCGAACATGCAGCGCCAGGCCGTGCCGTTGTTAGTCACGGAAGCGCCATTGGTTGCGACAGGCCTCGAAGAACGTGTCGCCCGCGATTCCCGCGCTGTCATTGTTGCCGAAGAAAATGGCAAGGTGGCGTCGGTGAACGGAAGCATCATTGTCGTGACACCGGACGGAAAAATGCCCGAGGGCAAGAAGAAGCTCAAAACTGATGCCGAAAAGGGCATTTGGGTTTACCAGGTCCGCAAATTCATGCGCTCCAATGCCGCGACCTGCATTAACCAGAAAATCCTGGTTAAAAAGGGCGAGTCCATCAAGAAGGGCCAGGTCATTGCCGACGGTCCTTGCACCCAGGGCGGGGAACTGGCTTTGGGCCGCAACGTCCTGGTCGCATTCATGCCGTGGAACGGGTACAACTTCGAAGACGCCATTCTCATTAGCGAGCGAATCGTCAAGGAAGACATCTTCACTTCCATCCACATCGATGAATTTGAGGTCGGCGCCCGCGACACCAAGCTCGGACCTGAGGAAATTACCCGGGACATCCCGAACCTGGGCGACGAGGCGCTCAAAAACCTGGGCCCGGACGGGGTGATCCGAGTCGGCGCCGAGGTTAAGCCGGGTGACATTCTGGTCGGCAAAATCACGCCCAAGAGCGAAACCGAACTGGCTCCTGAAGAACGATTGTTGCGCGCCATTTTCGGTGAAAAAGCCGCCGACGTGAAAGACACGTCGCTGAAAGTGCCCTCGGGCACCTACGGGATCGTCATGGACGTCAAGGTCTCGGCAAAGAAGGAGTCCGATCGGGAGTCCCGGGTAACGGCGACCGAAGAAAAGCGCCATGCCAAGGAAGTCGAAGACGAATATAAGAAGAAGATGGACGAGCTGCGCGAGCAGTTAACCGAGGCCCTGAGCAACATCCTGCTGGGAGAAAAGATCCCGCTGGATGTGGTCAACAGCGAGACCGGGGAAATCATTATCCCGGCCAACCGCAAGATCACCAAGACGCTGCTGCGCAAACTGGCGATGGTGTACGATCGGATCGAGATCGATCCTTCGCCGATCCGCAACAAGATCAACGAAATCATAGGCAGCTTCAAAAAGAAGTTCGACGACCTTCAGATGCAGTACGACGAAGAACTGGAGCGCGCGGAGTCCGGGGAAGGCGTCGACAGCGGCGTGATCAAATCGGTGAAGGTTTATATCGCGTCCAAGCGCAAGCTGTCGGTCGGGGACAAAATGGCGGGCCGTCACGGGAACAAAGGCGTAGTCGCCAAGATCGTCGCCGAGGAAGACATGCCGTTCCTTGCGGATGGAACACCGGTGGACATCGTTTTGAACCCGCTGGGCGTGCCTTCGCGCATGAATGTCGGGCAGGTGCTCGAAACCCACCTGGGCTGGGCGGCCAAGCTGCTCGGTTTGAAGTACGCGACCCCGGTTTTCGACGGGATAAAAGAAAAAGAGATCCGCGGTTATCTGAAAGAAGCCGGGTTGCCTGAGCACGGAAAAACCCGCCTGATCGACGGTCGAACTGGTGAAGCTTTCGACCAGGAAATCGTTGTCGGCTACATCTACATGATGAAGCTGGGCCACCTGGTTGCCGATAAAATTCACGCTCGCGCGGTGGGCCCGTATTCGCTGGTCACTCAGCAACCGCTGGGCGGCAAGGCGCAATACGGCGGCCAGCGCTTCGGCGAAATGGAAGTGTGGGCCATGGAAGCGTACGGCGCTGCTTACACGCTCCAGGAATTGCTGACGGTCAAATCGGACGACGTGCAGGGCAGAACCCGGATCTACGAGAGCATTGTTAAAGGCGACAACAGTCTCGAAGCCGGCATTCCGGAGTCGTTCAATGTGTTGGTCAAAGAAATGCAGTCGCTCGGACTGGATGTTAAGGTGGGCTATTCCAATCCGGTGGATCAACCGGCCGAGCCCACGACGGTCCTGACTGCGGTTTAAAGTTTTAAGTCATTCAAGTCCTAACGTTCCTATGATTAGCACCAAAGAAAGCGCCCGAGAACTCCTCGGCCTTGATAAGGTCAACCAGGTCGAGTACGTCGCGATTTCGGTCGCGTCGCCCGAAGCCATTCGGTCCTGGTCCAAGGGGGAAGTCAAAAACCCCGAAACGATTAATTACCGGACCTTCAAGCCGGAGAAGGGCGGCTTGTTTTGCGAGCGCATTTTCGGTCCTGTGAAGGATTGGGAATGTTCCTGCGGAAAGTATAAGCGCATCAAGCACCGTGGCGTCGTTTGCGATCGGTGCGGCGTGGAAGTGACTCTGGCCCGCGTTCGGCGCGAGCGGATGGGCCACATCGAGCTTGCCGTTCCGGTTTGCCACATTTGGTTCTTCAAGTGCATGCCTTCGCGCATTGGCCTGGTCCTTGACATGACCGCGCGCAACCTCGAGCGGGTCATTTATTACGAGGATTACATGGTGGTTGATGCCGGCTCGACGCCGCTCAAGCAAAACCAGTTGTTGAGCGAGCACGAATATCGCGAGGCCCGCGAAACCTACGGCCCCGACGCGTTCATCGCCAAGATGGGCGCCGAAGCGGTCCGCGATGCGCTGGCCAAGGTGGACCTCGGCAAACAGATCGAGCACTTGCAGGTCGCCATGGGCGAAACCAAGAGCAAACAGATCCGAAAGAAAATCGCCAAGCGGATCAAGCTGCTCCAGGGGCTCCAATCCTCCAAGAGCCGCCCGGAATGGATGATTCTCACGGTGCTGCCGGTTATCCCGCCAGACTTGCGTCCGCTGGTTCCGCTGGAAGGTGGCCGGTTCGCCACGTCCGATCTTAACGACCTGTATCGCCGGGTCATCAACCGCAACAACCGCTTAAAGAACCTGCTCCAACTCAAGACGCCGGAAGTCATCATCCGCAATGAAAAACGGATGTTGCAGGAAGCCGTGGATGCCTTGTTCGATAACGGCCGGCACGGCCGCGCCGTCACAGGTGCCGGCAACCGCGCGCTCAAATCGCTCAGCGATATGCTGAAAGGAAAGAGCGGGCGCTTCCGCCAGAACCTCCTGGGCAAGCGCGTCGACTACTCCGGCCGCTCCGTCATTGTGATTGGGCCTGAGCTCAAGCTGCATCAATGTGGTTTGCCAAAGAAAATGGCGCTGGTGCTCTTCGAGCCGTTTATCATCCGGCGCCTCAAAGAACTCGGCTATGTGCATACCGTTCGATCAGCGAAGAAAATGATCGAACGCCAGACGACCGAAGTCTGGGACATCCTGGAGGAAGTCACACGGGGGCACCCGGTTCTGCTGAACCGCGCCCCGACGTTGCACCGGCTGTCCGTCCAGGCGTTCGAACCTCAATTGATCGAGGGTGAAGCCATCCGCATTCACCCACTGGTTTGCACCGCTTACAATGCCGACTTCGACGGCGACCAAATGGCCGTTCACGTTCCGTTGTCGGTCGAGGCGCAAATGGAAGCGCGCCTGTTGATGATGGCTCCCAACAACATCTTCAGCCCGTCCAGCGGCCGGCCTATCATCACGCCGACGCAGGACATTACCCTGGGTTGCTTCTATTTGACGGCCGAGCCTCGCAGCGCGGCTCCGAGCAGCCCCAGCCAGCTGAAATTGTTCGGATCAAAAACCGAGGCCATCTTCGCATTCAGCGACGGCGCGACGACCACTCACGAGCGCATTCGCCTGGCGAATCCAGACTTTGGCAAGAAAACCGAGTTCGGCAACGCCGATAAAAAAGTCATCGAGACAACCGTCGGCCGGGTGCTCTTTAGCGAAATCTGGCCGCCGGAAATGGGTTTCCCCAACAAGCCGGTCAAGAAGAGCGAATTGGGCGACCTGATTTGGAAATGTTACAAAATCTGCGGTCATGAAAAGACCGTTGTCATGCTCGATAAGCTGAAGGAACTTGGGTTCCGCGAAGCGACCAAAGCCGGCGTTTCGATCGGTATCGACGACATGATCATTCCCAAGGAAAAGGATCAGGAAATCGATGCCGCGCAGAAACAGATTCGCGAAGTCGAAAAGCAATACCGCAAGGGTGTTATCACCCCCGGCGAGCGGTATAACAAGATCATCGACATCTGGACTCATTGCACGGACCAGATCGCGAACGTCATGTTGCGCACGCTCGATGGAAACCAGGGCAAAAAGGAATACAACCCGGTGTCGTTGATGGTGGACTCCGGCGCTCGTGGCAATCGCCAGCAGGTGCGCCAGTTGGCCGGTGTTCGTGGCCTCATGGCCAAGCCTTCCGGCGACATCATCGAGAAGCCCATTCTCTCGAACTTCCGCGAGGGGCTGACCGTGTTGGAATACTTCATCTCGACCCACGGCGCTCGAAAGGGTTTGGCGGACACCGCTCTGAAGACCGCTGACTCCGGGTACATGACCCGCAAGCTCGTGGACGTTGCGCAGGACGTTATCATCCGCGAAGAGGATTGCGGCACGTCCAACGGCATCTGGGTGCAGGCCATTTACGAGGGCGAAGACGAAGTCGTCAAGCTGAGCGAGCGGCTGATCGGCCGGCACTCGTGCGATGACATCGCCAACCCGATGAACCCGAAAGAGCTCCTCGTCAAAGCGAATGACGAAATCGACGAGATCAAGGCCAAGCTCATCGAAAGCTCGCGCGTCGAACGCGTCAAGATCCGGTCGGTGCTGACTTGCGAAAGCAAGCACGGCGTGTGCATGAACTGCTACGGCCGCAACCTGGCTACAGGCGCTCGCGTCAAGCTGGGTGAAGCGGTGGGCATCATCGCCGCGCAATCCATCGGCGAACCGGGCACCCAGTTGACGATGCGTACCTTCCACATCGGTGGAACCGCGTCCCAGGTGTTCAAACAGCCTCAAATCAAGGCCAAGTACGAAGGCACCGTTCGTTACAACGAACTGCGCCTGGTCGAACTGGAGGACGGCAACAACATCGTCCTGAACAAGAACGGCTCCGTTTCGATCCTTGCGGATGACGGCCGGGAGCTCGAACAGCACAACGTGGTCATCGGGTCGGTCATTTCCGTCAAGGACGGCGGCCGCGTCAAGAAGGGTGACACCTTCGTGCAGTGGGATCCGTACAACGTCCCGATTCTCTCCGAGAAAGCCGGGCGCGTGAAGTTCGCCGACATTATTGAAGGGGTCACCATGAAGCAGGAGACCGATGAAACCACAGGCCAGGAAGCCATGGTGGTCATCGAGCACAAGGAGGATTTGCACCCGCAAATCATCATCATGGATGACAAGGACGAACCGGCCGCCAATTACCCGATTCCTTCGGGAGCCCACATCGTTGTGGCTGAAGGCGACAAGATCGTGGCCGGAACGCTCATGGCCAAAACGCCGCGCAAAACCTCGAAGACCAAGGATATCACCGGCGGTCTGCCGCGTGTGGCCGAGCTCTTTGAAGCGCGACGCCCCAAAGACGCCGCCGAGATTTCAAAGATCGACGGCATCGTGGACTTCGGCGCCAGCGTCCGCGGCAAACGCTGCATCCTCATCAAGGACCAGCAAACGGGCGTGGAAGAGGAACACCTCATCCCGATCGGCAAACACGTCATCGTCTTCAAAGGCGACTACGTCAAAAAGGGTCAGCAACTCACTGAGGGCCCGATTGACCCGCATGAAATTCTGGATATCTGCGGTCCGCAGGAATTGCAGGAACACCTGGTCAATGAAGTCCAGGAAGTCTACCGGTTGCAGGGTGTGACGATTAACGACAAGCACATTGAAATCATCGTGCGCCAGATGTTGCGCAAGGTCCGCATTACGGAACCGGGCGACACCACGTTCCTTTGGGGCGAACAGGCCGATAAACTCGAGTTCGAGGAAGAGAATCAGCGCGTCGAGAAGATGGGCGGCAAACCCGCCGAGGCCCAACCCGTGCTGCTCGGCATCACCAAGGCCTCTCTGGAAACCGAAAGCTTCCTGAGCGCGGCGTCGTTCCAGGACACAACCCGGGTGCTCACCGAAGCGGCCACCCGCGCCCGTGTCGATTATCTCCGAGGATTCAAGGAGAACGTCATCATGGGCCATATTATCCCGGCCGGCACCGGGTTCGACCATCACCGCAAGGTACGGCTGAAGCCGCTGGTCGAGATTGTTGAAGAACCTGAGCCCGAAGAGGCGCCTGCGCCCGCGCTGGCTGCTGCGGAAAACCCGCTGGTCGGCTAACCAGTTCTTACATTGCAAAGAGCATCCGGATCACTCCGGGTGCTCTTTTTTGTTTCCTGGCGGGATCGGGTGGGCGTCCTCACTTCGTGACCTGCGCCGGATTGCAACCCGGTCAATTTTGCCAATACTGTCGGTATGACCAACAGCAAATGGATACGCGCAAAATTGCCGATCGCGACCTTGGGCGTCCACCATGGCCTGGGCCGTTGTTTACTGCTCGCGTCGTTGGCGCTGTGTGGCGGCCTGGCCGCTGCGCCCGTCGAGTTACCGACTTCGTATCCTCCCAGTCCCGTCATCCGGGGCATTCGCTTCGACACCGAGCATTTGCGGCGCGCTGCTCCTGGAAGCGATCTGTGGCCAATCACCTGGTCGGACGACGATCAGCTTTACAGCTCCTGGGGCGATGGCGGAGGCTTTGGCGGCACCGACAGTGATGGGCGGGTGGCTATTGGCATAGCTGAAATAACGGGGCAGGGCGACCACTGGAACGGAATCAACATACTGGGCGGCAAGAAGCCCGTTTACGGTCCGACCCCGTTTCCCGGTAAATCCAATGGCATACTCAGCATCGACGGCATCCTCTACCTGCACGTCATCGAGCAAGGCAAATGGTGGCGCGCCAAAATTGGACGTTCCGCAGATCGCGGCCAAACCTGGAAATTCAACGAAGGACCGTTCGATCCAACTGCCTGGGATTTCTCCGAACCCGACGGAGCGTTCAGCGACATGACATTTCTGAATTTCGGCAGAGACTATGCCGGCGCGCGCGACAATTTCGTTTACGTTTATTCACAAGATCATCGACGCAAGCCCGATGGCGCCATGGCCGACATTACGGACAGCGTTGCCCTTTTCCGCGTCCCAAAGGACAGGCTGATGAACCATGGCGCTTATGAATACTTCGCAGGATTGAATGGTTCGCAGCCAACCTGGGCGCGGGATATTCGGAAACGTTCGCCCGTATTTGGCCTCCCGCAACGGATCGGCTTTGCTGTTCGTGTCGATTACAATCCAGCTTTGCGACGCTATTTTCTCACGACTTTCCACCGTTGGGACGGCTCCTGGGGAATCTATGATTCTTCCGAGCCATGGGGGCCCTGGAGCACCATCGCCACGTTCGACCAGTGGCTCGATTCCAAGCCAAAGTTCGGTTTCACGTTCCCGCAAAAATGGATGAGTGCGGACGGGACAACTATGTACATGGTGTTCTCCGGGACCGGCCTCTACGATTCCTTCAACGTCGTCAGGGCCATCCTCACATTGAAGTGACAATTCGGGACGTCCGTGTCACTATCAGCGCGTCCCTAATCGAAACCTTATGAGCGGTCCAATGGCTTATTGTCCACGCTGCCAAAAGGACGTTGTATTCGCTGACACCGGGCGGTCGCGCAAATGCACGGCGTGCGGCATGGAATTTGAGCAGATCCAACCCCGAGCCGCCGATCCGGACCGGGTAGGGGAGATTGTAATGACTGTTGGGCACGTTCTGCTTCGGGTCTTGCTTATTATCGGTGCCATTTTCCTGGTGGGGATGGCCGTCGTTTTTGCAAGTTGCGCCTTTCACCTCTGAAGTGTCGAACATCCCTATGAAACTGACACTCTTGCGTTACGCGCTGATGGTCGATGCCGCGGTCCTGTTCCTGCTGGGCGCTTGCCTGATTTTCGCTCCAAAACAGGTTGAAGCGGCTTTTCATTTCAATGACCTGCCGGCCGCCGTGAGTTATTTAATTGGGTTGTGGGGCTGTGTTTTCGCAACTATGGCTTGCGGGTACGTTGTCGCCGCCACTCAACCGCTCCGCCACATCGCTTGGGTTCAGACCGGCATCGCGCGTGGCGCATTGGAATGTGTTTTGGGATTCGTATATTTGTCTCGAGGGATTGTAACGTGGCAACAGGCTGCTTTTGGCATCATCACCGCACTGGTCATTACCGTCGCGTACACAATTCTGTATCCGCGGTCCTGTTCCATTAAGCCTTCCTAGAAAGTTTATAGCAATCAAGTGATGTCTGCTGGCGTAATCCAATCCGGCGCCCCCGCCGCGCAAAATGGCGATCGCCTGCTCAAACAGACGCGTAGCCGCTGTCCCATGTGCCACGCGTCGTGCCCGGCCGAGGTTTGGCTGAGCGGCAATTCCCCGCAGAAGGTGTTCTTGAGGCGTGAATGCCCCGATCACGGGCCCGCGTCCATTTGCATCGCTTCGGACGCTCGCTTTTACTGGCTGTCGGTGGGCAAACCTGAAAACAGCCGAGATTTCAAACTGAACGGCGGCTGCTGCCAAAGCGAAGGGGCGAATTGCTGTTCTGCCGCCGGTGGGCTGCAAGGAACTCTTGGCCGAAATGCTCAAGGCCGGGGTAACGGGCCTTTCGAGACCCTTTCAACATGCCTGGCGCTCATTGAAATCGTCCAATCATGCAATCTCGCGTGTCCGACGTGTTACGCCGACTCGCCCAACGGGGGAGGCACGCCTGTCGATGCTGTACCCCTCGAGGACCTGAAAGGTCGAATCGAAGCCGTCATTCAACGCAAGGGTGGGATCGAAATTCTACAATTGTCGGGAGGTGAACCCACCTTGCATCCGAGATTTTTTGAACTCCTGGACTGGGCTCAGGCACATTCCCGCATTGATTATGTGCTGATTAATACCAACGGAGTGCGGTTGGCCAGGGAACCTGAGTTTGCGTCCCGACTCGCGGAGTCTGCCAGCAAAGGACGGATTCAGTTGTACCTTCAATTCGACGGCGTGCAGGAGGAAGATCAACGGTTGCTCAGAGGCGCGGACCTGCGGGAGTTGCGCACGAGGGCGATTGAACAGTGTGGCCGGATAAAGCTGCCGGTCACGCTTGCGATGACGGTGACCCACCGCACGGTAAAAAGCCTGTGGAGCGCGATCGAATTCGGTCTTCGCTACTCTCATGTCCGGGGCATATGTTTCCAGCCCATGTTCTTTTCCGGACGCGCCCCGGCGGTGGAGCCACGGTTTCGCCTGAACACGGCCGACATCATTCTGGCGGCGGTCGAGCAGTCCAACGGCTCCCTGAAATACGACGATTTCACCCCGCTGCCCTGCGGGGATCCCAATTGTGCGACGATTGGATATTTGCTGCGCGCCAACGGCCGTACCTATTCGGTCAGCGACTTTATTGACTTCGGCAAAGTCCAGGGTTTCCTGCGCGATAAAATCCGTTACAAACTCGAGGACCTGGCGCGTTGCGGTTGCGAGTCCGAGCCGCTGGGGCAATTACTCAAGCAATTCGAGTTGGATGCTTCCAACACGTTCCGAATCCTGGTCAAACCCTTCATGGACGCCTGGACGTGGGATGAGGATCGGGTGGATCGCTGCTGCACGCATGTCATCAGGCCGGACGGGAAATTGGATTCCTTTTGCCGTTATTACTCGGGTTTCGCGGACGTGAGGGCCGGTCCGTGATCGTAGCGCCGTACGGCTGGCTGACGTTAGGCGGCCTGCTTTTGAGCTTCGTGGTATGGACTCGGCTGGCCCGAAACGATCCCAGGTTACTCACCATCTACCTGGCGGGATTGTTCGGCGCGCTCGTGGGCGCCAAGATTGTCTACTTTTGCGCTGAAGGTTATTTGCACCTTGGAGCTTCAGACATGTGGCGCCATCTGGCGACCGGCAAGAGTATCCTGGGCGGGTTGCTGGGTGGCTATGCAGGGGTTGAGGCGGCAAAACGCTTCCTGGGTTATCGCCGGGTCACTGGCGACCGGTTTGCGCTCATTGTTCCTGCCGGTGTTTTGCTGGGAAGAATCGGTTGCTGGACGAGCGGATGCTGCCAGGGAATCGAATTCTCTCCGGCGTGGTTCACGGTGTCCGATTCGTCCGGTCACGCGCGCTGGCCTGCGGTTCCCGTCGAAATGGCGTTCAACCTGGTTTTTCTGGCGCTTGTTTTCGCCCTCAAAAAAACCAGGCGTCTCGAAGGCCAGCACTTCCACCTGTATCTGGTTTCTTACGGTGCGATGCGGTTCGTCCATGAATTCGTGCGAGACGAGCCGCGAGTGCTCGGCCCCTTTTCCGGTTACCAGGTCGCCGCCCTTGCCGTCGTGGCGTTGGGTCTTTGGCGATTTCGCTCAAGATCCCAGGAACGCCAACATGACTCCGAGTCCAAGTCCCGGCTCGTGACCGACGCACAATTGGAACTTCAGGCAACACGCCTCGGCACTAACCGCGACTGAGCTCGAAGGGCGGGCGTTCAATGACGGGCTCCCTCCATTTGGAAAGGGCTCGTTACAAGGTGAGCGGGTGAAGCAGGGCAGGGAGGCGATTGGCAATCTGCCGTTGGCGAACCTTTAATCTTCCAACTCTCTACACTTGAAGTCCTGCTGATATGTCCCAACAATGCCGTCGGAATTTCTTATCTTCACATGAAAAGTTCGGTGGTCTTATTTTTAGGGTTTTCGATCCTCGTCGCCAACGCCGGCGAAAATCTGGTGGCGAACAGCGGATTTGAAATGGGGACCAACGGCTGGCGTGCCTGGTCGCGCGATGTCGGGGTTCTGACGACCTCCCTCGACAGCCAGGAGATTCATTCAGGGCGCTTCGCCTTGCGCCTCGTGCACCATGGTCAAAAAGATTGGAGCGTCGAGCCCGCGGTCCTCCTGGACGTCCAACCCGGCGACATTGTTCGGCTCGAATGCTGGGTGAAGGCGCAAGGTTCGGGTTCCGTGAGTCTTTGTGCATCAACTTGGGATAAAGAGGGCCGGGTTATATCATGGTCGGCGGGCGACCAGACGGCTTCCGCGCCGGCATTCTGGCAGCACCTGGGTACGCGAGTCATCGCTACCGAGAATGCAAGGCAGTTCCAACCGCGTTTGATCGGATATGGGCCCTCTGAGGTTTGGCTGGATGATTTTCTTGCGGCACGAGAAGGAAACCTTTCGCAGCTCAGAGCCGCTAACTTGCCGGGTCATTTAGTCGTGAGCAACCAGGTCCTTGCGGTCGACTTCAACACTCGAGACGCGAACTTTTCGGCGCGAGACTTGCGCGTTAACAGAACTTGGGAGCAAAAGGCTTTCTCCAGCAGGTTCGTGGTCAGAACGGCGACGGTTCAATCCAACCAGATTCAATCCTTAGTTTTTGATGCGATCACAGGGGCTGAGCTTGGCATGGTTGCCCAACTTGATTCGGATCTGCCCGAAATGACCCTGGTGCTGAGCGGCCACGGTGAATGTCCTTCAAGCATCCCCCTTCCGCATCCTTTTGCGAGCGCGGCGGGCGATTACCTCGTCATTCCTATGAACGAAGGTATCTCGTATCCCGTCGATGATGCGTCCATTTCACCCATGCGGCTCATCGCCTACGGCGGACACGGCATATGCATGGGATTCTACGGGGTCACTGATGGCTCGCGGGGTCACATGGCTATCCTGGAAACGCCAGATGACGCAGCGATCCGAATCGACCGCATTGACGGCCGGTTGGTCGTTGCCCCGGAATGGGATTCGCGGTTGGGCCAATTTGGGTATGCGCGGCGGATCAGGTATGTCTTTTTGGATCGAGGAGGCCACGTGGCAATGGCCAAACGGTACCGGCGGTATGCAACGGAAATTGGATTGCGCAAAACCTTGTCCGAGAAGCGAGCCGGCAACCCGAACATTGACCGGCTGGTTGGTGCGGTGAACGTCTGGTGTTGGGAGCGCGATTCAGTGGGAATCGTGAAGGAGATGCAGGCCCTTGGAATCGACCGAATCCTTTGGAGCAATCAGCAGCCTCCCGAGCGCCTCCGTGAACTGAACGATTTGGGTGTCCTGACTAGCCGATACGACATTTACCAGGATGTTATGGCCCCGACGAACTTTCCACGAGTGCGGTGGATTCACCCTGACTGGACTACGAATGCGTGGCCGCAGGACATCATTGTGAATCGCCGCGGCGATTGGCTCCGAGGCTGGGGTGTTGAGGCGCGCGATGGCTCTCTGATTCC
>DATGLT010000274.1:0-5379 GCA_035294005.1 Verrucomicrobiia bacterium | reverse complement strand
TTCCTTATAGGCAAACTTCTTTGTCTGGTTCCTCGCCTCAGTGGAGAATGTGCCGTTTGGTCTGACTGTCACAACCCCGTGCCCATCGGCGAAGCTCCATGCTCCGACAATCTCGTGACGCATGGTTTCGTCCGTAATCAACCGCTACCCGGCATGGCCGCAACCGGCTGCGCAGATTGCAAGGAATACAGCTAATCTCATGCGCTTGTTGCCGAACTGTGCGCTTCAGCAACCCCGCGCCATGGGCCTTGGGCTCGACACCCAACGCTGGCCGCGGGGCTTGATGCAAGCGCTTTGTTAAGCCCGCCGCTCACTTCGTGTCTCCGCGTTCCCTCGTTGGTTGTTTGCTGAGCGCACCGAGAATTGAGCTAATGCCCGCGGCTAGTCCGCCTTCGAAATCGGAGTTCCGGAAGTGAGGCTTAAGGTCATCATCGATTATTCTCTTGCAGAGCTCATCGGTCAAAACGCTCTCTAAACCATAACCAACTTGGATACGCATTTTGTGGTCGCTGATGAAAACAAACACGATTACACCGTTATTCTTTCCCCGCTGACCGACGCCCCATAATTTTGCTATCTGCAAGGTATATTCATCCAGAGTTAGGGTGGAATTCATCTTTGGAAAAATCGCGACAACTACTTGGTTCTGCGTATCTTTTTCGAACTTCGCCAATCGCTCATTGAGCTCGTGTTGCTTCGGTTGGCTGATTACGCCCGCGTAGTCATTAAAGTGATGCTTCGGAACTGGTGGAAGGGGTTGTCCTTGGGTTATACCGAGGACGAGAAAAAAGGAGAGGAACACAATCGTCAGTGTTGAAGGCAAATGAGCGATGCGTCTCAAGAGTGAAGGCCCACGATTGTCGCCAAGTGCTCCAGCCCATCCCTCACGACCAACAGGAAGGGCCCAAAGCGCTTGGCCAAAATTGCCAGGCATATGCATGCGCCTGGAATACGGAATCAACAAGCAGGTCCTCCTGGATTAGTGTGTTGCTTTTTCTCCTGGCCATAAGCGTGCCAAGCGCTCCGCAGCTCCCAGGCAAACAGCACAGCTCCAAGGCCGGCGACCGTCAGAACCTCAAAATAAGGAGCGGCATTACCTCCTCCAAAGGGTCCGGGTGGGACGTTTGCAATTCGAAATGCGATTAATGGTCGCCATAGGCAAAAGGCGAGGCCAATGAAGAACGGAACGGTGAATATCACGAAAAGCCGTCTGGCGTGATTGAGACGCCGTTGTGCGGCGGCTAATGGACTCTCGTCTCGGCTGTGGTGCTTCATTTGATCGTACCACTGGATCCACGAACCGCCGTTCGCTGACCCAAATTCCTGGCTCGCGGGTTCAATTTGTTCGTGCGAACGAACTTACGCCAAAAAACGCGCTTAATCAAACTTCAACTACACCGAACAGCGCGGGGCGGAAGCGGCGCCGGAGGAGAGCGATGGTGATTACGACGAAAGCGGCGCTCAGCACCAGCTGCAGCAGCGTGAGAAACGCGGCGAGGCTGGGCGGCGTCATCGAGGCTGGTCTGGCCATACCTCCTTTTCCCGGGCAGGAAACCCATCGGCGTTCGTTGCTTCGAGTCGATTAACACTCCCGTCCGCGAATACATACATTCGAGTCCACGCTCAGAAGTAAACCGCCGTTGCAGCGTCGAGTGCGGCGCGAAAGCTAGGGTTTTCCAAGTCTGGGAACGATGAATCTCTCATAGCACGGCCGGCAGACCCAATCCCGGCCATCAGTATATCCACAGCCCTTGTCGCCTGGAAGCTGCGAAATCTTTTGCCAACAAAGTGAACAGTGCTCGTGATCCCAACCGCCTGGAGTAACGCTCGTCTCGGGGCTGACCGCCTCGCCCAGCTCACGTTTGCGGGCAATGGTTTGTCCTGCTAAGAGGAACGCCACGGAGTCAGAAGGCTCGAAGCTCCTTAAAATCCATTGACGTGAACGATCCTGCACCAACCCCAACTGCTCGGGCGTCCACCACCCTTCTTTTGGCAATTCGGCCATACTGTAAGCCTTAACGTCGCACATCCGCCAACCAGCGCCATAGGCGTTCAGCATGAAACCGATGCGGGGTTGGTCTGCATATGCTGGCTGGCCCGCCTAGCGAACAGCCCGTTTGAAATAGAAGAATCTCCCATCCGTTTGGCTGACGAGCACCCACCCCTCTTTGCCTAGATCGTTCAGCAGCGTCTCCTGGGCCTGACGCACGGCCTCCGGAGCCTCGACATGATTTGCGTCCCCGCCGCGAGACAGCCTTACCACCTTATACTCCCACTTGGAAGAAGGAGTGATGCTGCAACAGCCGGCCAGAGCCAGGGCGCCGGCCACGATTACGAGTGAGACGCATTTTTTCATGGTGTGATGATGTGCGATCTTGGCACAACGCGAAGGTGAACGACCGGCAGGAAGGTGTACGTTCGAAGGGTGCACACGGCGCCCAAACCACGGACTCGCGCCAAGCCCACAGGCGTGGGCTGGTTCTTTCCAGTGACCGCGTTGGGCCGAGTTGAGCTTGGGTTCATGGGGATGCCATGCGCTTTTGCGTTCGAGTCCTCCATCGTGCCATAGCCGCGTGCCTGACCCGCCAACCGGCTGCGGATATGAAAACTCCAAATGCAATGCCAGGCCAAAAGATGCCAGAACGAGGTTTTGTATATGGAAACAAACCAGTCAACACAAGAACTCCGCCACCGAACAACAGAACGAAGCCGGCGAACAGGACTAATATTGTCACAAGTTGGCGCATGATAGCATCCAAGCCTTAACGAAAAAATTCAGGCGCTCCGGCCACGTTTCTCAGGATGAAAAGAATGGCGAAACCCAGACTCGCCTGCCGATGGTTTGTTCGGTGTGGGGGCGTGGCCATAGTGGTCATCTGGTAGCAGCTGGCTTTCCCTCAAGTTCTTGGTTCACCACCTGCGAGAGATCGCGAGGATTTACAGCAGCAACCCTTCCTTGTCGGCCAATAACATACACCGTTGGAATGGCGTTAATGTGGAAGGCCCGTATCGCGGGGAGTTGCACCCAAACATTGTGGGTTTGATTCCACCCCTTCCTTTTCAAGTGTTTGGCGGCTATCTCGGCGTTTTCATCGATACTTGCAGCGATTAATTCCACTTTGCTCTGCCAATCGGGATACTTTCCCGGATAGCTCTGAAGCTCTGCCATCTTGGACTGGCAGGGCTCACAATAAGTTGCCCAAAATTCCAGAACCGTGACTTTGCCGGCGTAGTTTGACAACCGCTCTGCCTCCTTGTTTGCAATCCCAACCATCTCAATATCCGGGGTCTTGGTTCCGGCGGCCAGCAGTAAGCCGTCTCCCCACGGCACTTTGACTTATCCCCGCACGAAGCTCAACTCTCGAACCTGGGCCTCGTCTTCTCCAGCGGGAATGATTGTCAGACGCACACTGGTGCCCTTTGGGCCTCGGATCAAACGGGCCGTTTGCAGGAGGTTTGTAACCGCAACCGAGGACTCGTTGCCCTGAGCCACGCCAACGATGCGATCGCCAACGTGGAGGTCTTTTTGAGCGGCTGCCGGTGTCTCCGGGAGTATGCGTTTCATCACAATGTTCTGCCCAACCTCGCCCAATTCCAAGCCAACACCGACGAAGTCCCCTTCGGCAGCTTGGGCCGCACTCGCCGTCAGGCACAGTATCAAGAGGAGGCATTTCAGCATTTTCAAGGGAGATAGAAATGATAGGCCCAACGACCGTCATCACCGATGAGAGGCGTGCGCGGCGTCGTGATTTTCAAATCGTGCTTCGTGCCGCTCATTCGGTTCATGACATAGGGCAGCTGGGCCAGGCACCCGTGACAGGAGTCCCAGCCCCTGCCGCAGCGGACATTGAAGCTCATTGGCAACGGCTTATCTCTCGTAAGATACGAACCCGCAGGGTTCGCAGCCAGTAGCCGTGGGTCTGGCGACCTAGTCGCCAGACCCACGGAACCACGTCAAAATATTATTGCATCCCGCCAGGGATGCCAGCACAACGGGTTCGTTGTAAGCACATCGGTAACAGATTCTCCCAAGGACATCGGTTACAGTTTGCACCATGCCTTGGAAACAAACGTGTGCTATGAACGAACGAATTAAGTTAGTCGAACAATACTTTGAGGACGAAATGTCGGTGAGTGAAGTGGCTCTACAATATGGAGTCAGTCGCAAAACCGTGCATAAATGGCTCAATCGATTCCGGCAAAGCGGACGAGCTGGGCTGGAGGAACTGTCCCGAGCGCCTCATCACCAGGCCCATGCGATATCCAGAGAGATGGAACAGAGCATTCTTGAATGGAAAACCAAAAAGCCGTTGTGGGGAGCGCCCAAAATCCACGCCAAGCTACTGGAACTGCCAGAGTGTCCCTCGGAGAGCACTGTCAGCAATGTGCTGGCGCGCCGTGGCCTGAGCAGAAAAGTCCGACGGCGCGGGGCGGCGGTACCCACCGAAGGGCCGCTGGCGCATTGTCAGCAGGCCAATCAAGTGTGGTGTGCAGATTTCAAGGGCCATTTTCGTACCGCTGATGGAGAGCGTTGTGACCCGCTGACCATCACCGACGGTTACAGCAGGTACCTGCTGCGGTGCCAAGGGATGAGCGGCTCGACAGGAGCTGAAGCGGTCAAGCCATGGTTCATTGCTACCTTTCGGGAGTATGGCATGCCTGAACTGATGCGCACCGACAATGGAACGCCCTTCGCTTCGGTTGGCTTAGGCGGCTTGAGCGCTTTAGCGGTATGGTGGATCCGGCTGAGGATTGGATTGGAACGGATCATGCCGGGCCACCCTGAACAAAATGGTCGACATGAACGGATGCACCGGACGCTCAAAGAAGCGACGGCCACACCGCCCCGCTCTACACTGAATATGCAGCAGCGAGCCTTTGATGCCTTTCGCCAGGAGTATAATTACGAGCGTCCGCACGAGGCGCTGGGCCAACAGCCGCCGGCCAAGTTCTACGTGGCTTCGCGCCGAGATTATCCGGAGCGCTTACCCGAACAGCAGGGGTATCCGGACGGTTGGCAGAAGCGAAGAGTTCTGCCAGCGGGCTGGATAAAGTGGAAGGGACGGACGGTGCAGATCACCAAGGCACTGATCGGCCAAGAGATCGGACTGCAGCCAGTAGATGAGGGGCGATGGGGGGTGTACTTCGAGACGGTGGAATTAGGTTTATGGGACGAACGAAAGCCGCGGGTCCAGCGGCTCAAAACATTGAACTCAGCTCAAAGGACGCTGTGAGGCTTTTGGAGGTTCCCAGAGCCGCCCCCCGAACGGGGCCCCGGGCGCTACGCTGCGAACCCCGACCTAAAGGTTCGCTGCGCTTGGGTTCGCACGGCGCTACCCCGTTCGGGACTCGGCTCTGGGAACCTCCAAACTGTAACCG
>DATGLT010000273.1:0-14434 GCA_035294005.1 Verrucomicrobiia bacterium | reverse complement strand
CATTGTCCGTACGTGAAACACATCAGCGCCGGCCTGGCGGCGCTCGCCAGGGATTACCTGCCGCGCGGCGTGGCGATTTTCGGGATCAGTTCAAATGATGCGACGCATTATCCGGCTGACAGCCCCGAGAAAATGGCGATTGAAGCGAAAGCTGCCGGGTATTTGTTCCCCTACCTGTACGATGAAACCCAGGCGGTCGCCAAAGCGTACCGCGCAGCATGCACTCCGGATTTGTTCGTGTTTGATGCTGAGAAAGCCCTGGTTTATCGCGGCCAATTCGACGACAGCCGTCCGGGCAATGGCCTCCCCGTGACCGGGAAAGATCTTCGCGCCGCGTTGGATGCCGTTTTAGGCGGCAGGCCCGCGCCGCACGCCCAGAAGCCAAGCATCGGCTGCAACATCAAATGGAAGCCCGGGAATGAGCCCGATTATTTCCGCACTGAGAAAGGCCCATGATCGTTGGAATCGAAATCGGAGGCACCAAGCTTCAACTGGTCGCCGGGGACGAGACGGGAAAAATCCTGGAGCGTCGGCGGCTGAACGTGAATCCCGCGCGCGGCGCCGCAGGCATTCGAGAACAAATACAGCACACGTTGCCGGGCCTGATATCCAGTTCCGGGGCAACCGCTATCGGCGTGGGCTTTGGCGGACCTGTGGATTGGCAACAAAATCGAATCTGCCGCTCGCACCAAATTGAAGGATGGTCCGAATTCGACCTGGGCGGATGGCTCGGTCAAATCAGCGGGCTTCCTGTGAAAGTGGATAACGACGCCAATGTGGCCGCTCTTGGCGAGGCGCGGCTCGGCGCCGGGCGTGCTCTCAACCCGGTTTTTTACATCACGCTGGGCAGCGGAGTCGGGGGAGGCGTGGTTGTTGATGGGCGGATTTATCACGGAGCAAGTCCGGGTGAAGCCGAGATTGGGCACGTCCGATTGGATCGGTGCGGAACGATTGTTGAAGGCCGATGTTCGGGCTGGGCGGTTGATAAACGTATCCGGGAACTGTCCCAAACCAATCCGAACGGCGTGTTGGGCAAAATGCCTGAATTCGGCAAGGGAGGCGAAGCGCGCTTTTTACCAGCGGCGCTGAAGCAGGGAGATGCGGCCGCGAAAAAAATCCTGGAAGAAATTGTCGAGGATCTGGCTTTCGGCCTTTCGCACGTTGTGCACCTATTCCATCCGCAAGTGATCGTGGTTGGTGGCGGTCTGTCCGGCATTGGAGAACCGCTGCGCCAGGGGTTGGAGGCGAGCTTGCCACATTTCCTTATGGAAGCGTTTCACCCCGGGCCCCAGGTTGCCTTGGCCGCGCTGGGGGAGGACGCGGTGCCTTGCGGCGCGCTTTTGCTGGGCTCTACGGCCCTGGCGGGCAAGGGCTAGATCGGATTCGAGTTCCTACTTTGCCAGCTCGGGGTGTTCCATGAACGCGTAACAAAGCAGGTGGCAAATGCCCATTTGCGCATCTTCCACCCGCCCGTAATGGGTGTCGTTAATGACGATTGGGAAGTCGGCAAGTTCCGCCATGCGTCCGCGTTTTGCTCCAACCAGCGCCACCGTTTTTAGCCCGTTCTTCTTTGCCCATTCGAGCGCCTTCACGCAATTGGGCGAATTTCCACTCACACTGATGGCCAGCACGAGATCCCCGGCACGGCCATAATTCTGAAGTTGGCCAACAAACGTGTCTTCATAGGAGTAATCATTGCCCAGGGCGGTCAACCAACTCGTGTCGCTGCTGAGGCAGATCACGCGGAAACGCTTGCCGGCCTTGTCGGAAGCGCCTTTGCCGAGATCCGTCATAAAGTGTGACGCATTGGCCGCGCTGCCTCCATTGCCGAAAACAAGGATTTGTCGATCTTCTTTGAGAGCTTGCCGGAGCAGTTCAATCACCTGCCCAACGGCTTCCATCGGTATCGAATCCAACGCGGCCTTCTGCGCCAAAATGTAACTGGAGATCCACTGCTTCATGCGCTGATAATGCTCAAGGGTCAAAAGGATGTCAGGACTAAACAAATCCCATGAGGCTATTTCGGCAGCTCCATTTCAACGATTTCGCATAGCACGTGGAACAGTAGTTTGTGCGCTTCCTGGATGCGCGCCGTCGAAGTGCCGGGCACCGTCAAATCGAGGGTGGCGATGCCTTTCGTGAAACCGCCGTCGCGGCCCGAAAAACAGATGCTCTTCAATCCGCGCTTGCCGGCTTCTTCTATCGCGCGCAAGACGTTGCGGGACTTGCCGCTGGTCGTGAAGGCGATCAAAACGTCCCCTTTCTGCCCCAGACCCCACACCTGGCGCGCAAAGATCTCGTCCGTATGATAATCATTGCAAACGGCGGTCATAAACTCGCCGTTGGCTGTTAAAGTGATGGCTGGAAACGGCCGGCGATCTTCTCGAAAACGGCAGAGGAATTCCGTTGCAAAATGAGTGGCGTCGGAAGCACTGCCGCCGTTGCCGCATACCAGCAGCTTATGGCCGCTTTGAAGGCAATCCAGCACCATGCGTGCGGCCAATTCGAGCGGCTTTTCCAGCGCCGCCAATCCCCGCGTTACCGCGACGCTTTCCTCGATGGCCTGCTCCAACTGTGTCATGCGTGGAAATTATCAATTTTGCCATCGAAGCAAACCTCCAAAGTTTGTATGCTATACTGGTTTTTGGCCTTTCACGAAGCGTTATGATTTTGGCATTAAAAATTGCGGTGGCGGTCGGCTTTGGGCTTATCATCGTGGCTTTGCTTTGAACGCCTTCGGCTATTTGTTGGACCCGCTGTTTCTGATCACCTGCTTTTTGTACGCGCTGAACCGGTGGGCCCTGAAACCGCACATCCACAGCGCCTTTCTGCACGATCATTTCAACGACGTTTTGCTGATCCCTTGCGCGTTGCCCCCTTTGTTGTTCATTCAACGGTGGCTGAATTTGCGGCGCCATGATCTCGTTCCGACCTGGGGTGAAATCGGTTTGTACCTAGTGGTCTGGTCCATTCTTTTTGAGGTGGTCGGACCGCATATCATGCCCTGGACGGTTGGTGACCCGATGGATGTCGTGGCGTATGTCGCCGGGGGAGTTTTGGCCGGCCTCTGGTGGCATCGCCGCTCAATCCCCAAAGCAATACGGTTCCATGAGTTTTGATCGGCTGGCGCCTCATTATCGGTGGATGGAAATAGTGTTGGCCGGGGAAAAGCTCCAATCATGCCGCACAGCCTTCCTCGGCGAGATCCGGGGTGCCGAACGTGTTTTAATCCTCGGAGAAGGCAACGGCCGGTTCCTGCTTGAATGCCGAAAGGTTCTCGGCTCGGCTCACATTACGTGCGTCGACAGCAGCCGGCGTATGATCGAACTCGCGCGTTGTCGCCTGAGCCGGAACGGGGTTTCTGAAGAAAACATCGAGTTCATCCACGCGGACGCGCTGATTTGGGAACCGCCGGCCCGAAGTTTTGATGCGCTGGCGACTCATTTTTTCCTCGACTGCTTTCAGCCTAAGCCATTGACGTCACTCCTGGAGCGGCTCGGAAACGCCTGCGGGCACGGGGCGAAATGGTTATTGGCAGATTTCCAAATTCCGGCGAGGGGTCTTCGCCGATTGCGGGCCAGGCTGATTCACCGGTCGATGTACTGTTTCTTCGGGGTTGCGACCCGGTTGCAGGCGCGCCGCCTTACCGATCCCGATCCGTGCCTGCAATCACTCGGGTTTACGCTGCAGCGCCGATTGACCGCGGATTGGGGGCTGCTGCGCTCGGACTTGTGGCAATTGACGGGCAACGTGCCTCCCCGCTCCATGGCCCGCTCAGGCACCGATTCTACACGAGCGAGTCTCGCCTTAATTCAATCCTGATTGCCTGGCTCACGCGCCCGGCTTGTCACGCCGCACCACGATGAACCAGTGGCTGGTTTGATCCCGGTCACCACCAATGAGCGTCATCTCTTCACCGAGAGGCTCGACGGTGCGGTCGATTACTTTCCCGTTATGAAAAGTGGTCACCCGTCGTTTGCCGGGTTCTTTCAGGTCGATCTCGACGTCCCTCCCGTTTTTCAAACGCGCGCGCGCCGATTTTTCCGGCAGGACATCCACCTTTTGCTCGCTGATTTCCCAGTAGCTTTTGCAGCGAAACACGCCCTCAAATTTCTCGGCGAGTTTGCGGCCGACTCGGCGCGAGCCGGGCTCCGGCGAGGTGTCGTGCTCGCTGCACCGAATGAGCTGCACATAATAGGTGAGCGGCTTATCCCCGGCAGAAACCCGCAAAGCCAGGACAAGCCCCGCGCACACTAAGATAGGCAGAAGGCGCTTCATCGGTCCGATATCGGAGTCCATAAAACAGACGAAACCCGAAGGCGCTTTATTTAATTCACTTTCGAATCTGCGAGGCGTAGGTTGCGCTTTGAACAAATCACACGTTTTATGGAGTTAACGCGTCGACAATTTCTGGATTGCGCGGCCTTGGGCGTTATGAGCGGGACGGCGCTCGGAGTTTTAAATGAGAGCCGCGCCGCGGACGAGAATACGGCGAGCGAAAAGCCGCTGGTCATCTCGACGTGGCCATTCGGCAAGCCGGCCAACGATGCCGCCCTTGCGGTGTTGTTGCGCGGCGGCTCTATCCTGGACGCCGTCGAGCAGGGCATTTGGGTCGTGGAATCCGACCCGGAAAACCACTCAGTCGGGCTGGGCGGCCGGCCCAATAGCGCGGGTGTGGTCCAACTGGACGCCTGCATCATGGCGGGTCCTGGACACCGCGCCGGCAGCGTTGCCGCCCTCGAGGGCATCCGGCATCCCATTTCCGCCGCCCGACGCGTCATGGAAAAGACGCCGCATGTCATGCTTGTGGGCGAAGGGGCGCGCTTGTTCGCGCTGCAGCAGGGGTTGGAAGCGGCTCCGGCGGATCCACTGCAATCGAAAGGCCACGGAGCAGACGAATCCCGAGTTCCCGGCGCGGAGGGGAAAAACAAGAACCACGATACCATCGCGCTACTGGTGCTGGGAACTGATGGGAACATCGCCGGCGGTTGTTCTACCAGCGGGCTGGCCGGCAAATTACCGGGCCGGGTTGGCGATTCACCCATCCTCGGCAGCGGACTTTATGTCGATAACGAAGTCGGCGCGGCGGGAGCGACCGGGGTTGGCGAGAATGTGATGCGCTATTGCGGTTCGTTCCTCATCGTTGAATACATGCGCCAGGGCCTTCATCCTCGCGCGGCCTGCGAACAAGCCATCCGGCGCATTGCGCGCCAGGACCCCAAAGGCCTCAATCTCAGCATCAACTTCGTCGCCCTCGACAAACAGGGCCGCTTCGGCGCAGCTGGCACCGACAACAATTTCCGGTTCGCAGCAACTAGCCAATCCAGGAGCGAAGTGCTCGTCCCAGGCCTGGTCGATCGATTGGAACCTGCTTCACGTTAGGCGAGTTGGAACGCGCTGTGCCACGCGCGCCTGGCTGACTTCACGATAAGTATTGCGCAAACAACCTTTGCGATTATAAAGGAGGTGAACTGTCGCGGGGCCCGAACAGCCCTGCCCGGCCTCGAAAGATGAGGAGTTTTTCCATGAACAGGTTCATAGCGGAGATTCATTCTCTGCCTCGTTCGAGCGGTTTGGCTGTGGAACATCGCCGCCTATTTTGACCATGAATGAACGCGAAGCCTTTGTTGCGTTGAGCCTGATTGAACACGTCGGACCGGTTCGGGTGCGCCAGCTTCTGGATCATTTCGGCAATGCCACAGCGATTTTGAGCGCAGCGCGCTCGCAACTGCTCCAGGTCAATGGCATCGGTGCCGAGACCGCCGACTCCATTGCTTCCTGGGAAAAGAATGTGGACTTAAGCGCTGAACTGAAGCGCATTGACGAGTTCGGCTGCCGGGTTCTCATTGCAGGCGACGAGGAATACCCTCCATTGTTGCGGCAAATTTACGATCCGCCCGTCGTTCTATACGCAAAAGGACAATTGTTGGCCAAAGACAAGAACTCCGTTGCAATGGTCGGGTCCCGGATGACGACGCATTACGGGGTGGAAGTTGCCCGAAGACTGGCCTATCAACTGGCGTACCTGGGCGTCACAGTGGTCAGCGGGGGTGCGCGCGGGATCGATTCGGCGGCGCACCAGGGCGCCTTAAGCGCAAAAGGCCGCACGATCGCGGTGCTTGGCACCGGGATTAACATTGTTTGGCCGCCCGAGAACAAGGAGTTGTACGAGCGGGTTGCTGAGAACGGAGCGCTGGTGACCCAATTTCCATTCAATAGTCCTGGAACCAAGCAGTCGTTTCCAATCAGGAACCGGTTAGTCGCCGGCATGACCCTTGGCACTGTCGTGGTCGAGGCCAATCTGACGAGCGGCGCCCTGATTACCGCCAACTTTGCCAATGAATATGGCCGCCAGGTCTTCGCTGTCCCCGGCCGGATCGACTCGCCGCGCAGCAAAGGTTGCCACGACCTCATAAAAAAAGGCGCCAAGCTCTGCGAAGGCGCGGAGGATATCCTGAGCGAATTCGAATACCTGTTCCCACCGAGTAACAAACCAGCTTCCCCTGCCGAAACCGGCCAACTGCCCGCGCTGGAGCTCTCAGAAAACGAACAGAAAGTCTACGACACGCTGAGTGAGGAACAACTCAGCATCGACGAAGTCATCCGTAAGAGCGCCCTGCCCGCCTCCTCCGCCTCCGTTGCTCTGTTGAGCCTCGAAATGAAACGCATCATCCGCCAACTTCCAGGGAAGATGTTTGTGAGGAATCAATAATCGGCTGCATTCCGGAGGGCCTTAGCATCTCCAACAGCGATGCCGAACACAAATGACTCGAAGTCGGCTTAAACCACACGACAACCCCAGCGCCGCGAACTACGCAAAACCCCTCGAACCTGGATAGCGCAAATGTTTGGCCGACCTGGCCAGGGACACTGGTGCCAAGCCGGTGCAAGTCACCGAGGCGATGCATGGTCGCGACCTCGTGGTTGTCACCATTCCGGAGCGCAGATTCTCGAATTGCCTGCCGGGCTGTTCGGAGGCGCTTCACCCAATCTCATCCTGATTGACACCGGCAACTACTATCCGCGGCAACGCAAGGCGGAGTGGCGCGCCGGCTGCGAAAATCCCGCCGCCTTCAGGCAGGCGGCTTGAAGCCTGTGTTCAGCCCGCCAATGGAGAGTCGTATTCTCGATAGCCGCGCCAGGTATTTTCCGAAGCGGATGATTGCAGGATTGGGTAGGGCCGCTGGGGCCACCAATCCCTTCGACCCTTATCGGACTCCCGTTCCGTTGCGATTCTGGTCGGCCACTCCGTTTCGAGGCTCGGAAGGCCCGTTTTAGTTTCTTCAACAGTCTTCATAGCGTTTTCAAGTGGTTTTCACTGCGCGTGCAAGGCCCCTTCGGGCCCGCCCGCCAGCCGTGCAACATCCAAAACCAGGGGCAAAGGCCCCTGTTTCTGGTATGACAACTCTCCTGCGAGAAGTGTTCAAACCTAGAAAAGCCACACATTCGGAGCTGGAACCTGCCGTGCTTTTGAGCCGGGTCAATGCGGTGGAGCACATAATCCAGGTTTATGTGTTATTTCTAATATTGACGTTATCGGCGCCCCGGCCACAAGACCCCATTGAAATGTGGTGCAATCGGAACAAGTTTGAATCGGGAGTGCACTTATGAAGCCGAGACACCGAACACCTGACCGGCTTGCCACAGGGAAGAAACGGGCCAGGAACAAGCAGTCGGATTCACCCGATCGGGACGAGAATCATGACGAGAACAGAGAGCCAACAGAGAGTCAGAAGACCCGAACCAGGATTTCACCCAAGGAGGAGAATTTATGAGGACCAATGTGGGAGGTATGGACCGAAACTTTCGTTGGATCGTCGGAGCCGGGGCGCTCATCACGGCAATCGCGGCGCCACTGCCGCGTGGGTGGCGGTTCGGATTGCTCAGCTTTGCGGCCAGTGAGCTGATTACTGCTGCAAGCCAGTACTGTCCTCTGAACCACGCGCTTGGAATCAACACCAACCCCGAAAATCTGCGGGAAGCGGCTCACCACGCCGTCAATGTTGCCAAAGCACTAGCGACGTAAACCGACGGGGCATCGAAAAACCCGTTGCTCAGGGGTTAGCAAAGGAAGCCGGGTACCGGCTACAACCATTGGGAATCAGCCCGGCTCTCGAACAGTAGAAATCCTGAGCTCGTATTTCCTCATAGAACGCCTCGCCCGCCGTGCACCGGCACCCCGAGCCCCGCTAAGGTCCCTCCATCGCCCTCTCCGCCTTAGCGTCTTAGCGAGATACCCTTCCCGTTTTCCACGCCTTTGCGTGAAAAAAAACGCTTTGTATTGTCCCGAAGTGCCCATCCCATTCGTCAGACCATTAACCTATGAGCAAACAACTCTCTTCCAGCGTTCCCCTTGCCAACTCAACTCCACAGCTGACCGCCCAGTCTGCGGCGGAACGAAGATCGGCCGAAACGCAATTGCATGGGTTTATCGACAGGTTCGCGCCCGCCCATCAACGGCCCATCGCCGCAATGCGGCGGTGGTTGCGAAAACGACTACCTACCGCGCATGAGGTGGTGTATGAATACAAAGATTGCTTCGTTATCAGCTATTCACCAAATGGGCACGGTTACGAGGGTGTTCTTGCGATCCGCGGGGACGCCAAGGGGGTTGAGCTGTACTTCAATCGTGGTAAGGAATTGCCGGATCCTGGTAAATTGTTGCGAGGGTCAGGCAAACAGACCCGTTCGATTCACCTGGAGGGCGCGTCCACACTCGCCGACCCGGTGGTCGCGCGTTTAATCGAAGAAGCTATTCCTCGCAACCGCGTCCCGTTTGCGCGCAACGGCCTCGGGCCGGTTGTCATTCGCTCGACCTCTACCAAGCAACCTCGGCGCCGCCGCGCTTGAGTTTCGCCTTCGACCTGTGGGCTGTTGAGGTCCGCCGTTGGCTCATCTTACAATACGAATGGCACCAGTGCTTTTGTGCGGCGCATGTATTCGGGGTAGCCGGCCAGATTTCGGCTTAGCAGCCTTTCTTCCTGGCGCAGCTTGATCCAAAAGCCGCAGAAGCACACTGACAGCGCCACGAAACCGGCTTGCGTAGCTGTGGTGATAGCGGTGCCGATAATCATTAGCAGCAACCCCGAATAAATCGGATGACGAACCAAACGGTAAGGCCCGGTTTCGATAAGTTCGTGATCCTTCTTCAACGTCACTCGCGAACTCCAATTGCGTCCGAGACTTGCCCGCGCCCAGATGGCAATGCCCGCGCCGAGCAAAGCGACGCAATCGCCCGCCAACTTCGTGGCAATCGTGCGCCGAAACAGGGCGCGATCGAAATGAACAAGCCGGGAGTTGTAACACAGCAACCCAATCGCGATGGCCATCAGTGCCAGATACCAGACCCGATGGCTCAGCGGCTGTTTCGTGCTGGTCCGCTTCACGAAAAACGCCGAGACAATCCAGTAACCAATCACAAACGCCCAACACCCCGCCAAAAATTCATTGAACGCGTCCATTAGACCGCCGCCTGTCCTCGCGGCTTATCGATAGGATCTTTAGCAAGGCGTTCTCTGGTTGGCGAGTCCATGCACCCGGTGTGCGCGGCTCGGCTAGTGAAGGGAAACAAACCTGTAGAAGCCCTCGGACGACAATTGTCTTTCAGAACAAGTTTGCCGCGAGCCGCACAGGGATTAAGCTAAGGGGACCAAGAGCTGGTGATCCAATCTAACAAGCTATGAACAATCAAGCGGTGGCTGGACAGGTTAGTGCGCTGGCAGTCTGCGTTGTCGGCGTCCTGGTATGCTTCTGGGGCTACCGGCTTTTGAAAGTGACGCTAGGGCTCCTTGGGTTCATTGCCGGCGCGTATGCCGGCTGGCAGCTTGGCATAACCCAGCTCCATGCCAACGATGTAATGGCCCTGGTGTGCGCAGTTGTCGGCGGACTCATTGGAATGGCACTGTATGTTTGGTTTTATTTTCTCGGCGTTTTCCTCCTGGGCGCAACCGCGGGAGCGATTGTAACCGCCGCGTGGGTCAACAGCACTGGGCACCAGGCCCAGCCACTCGTGGCCCTGGTCGTTGCGATCGCTTTTGGACTGATTGCGCTGGTCGCCCAGAGATTTATGATCATCATCGCTACCGCATTCAGCGGCGCTTACCTCATGGCGGCCGGGGTCTGGCCCTTTATTGCACACGGTCAAAGCCCGTCGCGCGTTTGGCTGGATCCCGCGCACGTTACTCCCGCAGGGACGTTGGGGTATGCCGCCTTGGCTCTTTGGCTGGTCGTGGGAATCGCAGGCGCCAGCTTTCAATTTCGAGCCGGACCCAAGAAGGTCGGGCCGCCCCCAAAGCCGCAGTAGGGCGCAGTCGAAAACCGAGCTTTGGCCCCTTAGTCCGTTTTTTAAGGCCTTCGCTCCACGCTCGCACCGGCGGGTTACGAAATGGTGCCAATGGCAGCTGATAGCTGAAGTAAAAGGGTTCGGCACAACCCATTTGTAGGTGCATTTTCCAGAGCGACTTCCCCAGGTCCGAATTGCATTTGCACAAGTCTTGTTAATGCAGGTCTGAATTGCATACGGACTGAGAGGATTTCAACGCGAACCCAACGTGCGCGAGTTGCTCAGCTTCTCGTTCACGAGAGCAAAGGGCGCGCAACATGCAATAACAATGAACAAACCAAACTATTACAAGATGCGCACGATCGCCATGACGGTAGCCAGTGCCGCCTTGCTCTCCTTCACCTCACCCGAGGCTCGAGCGACGGTCTCATTCCTCGGCGTCGCCGCCGGAGACGTCAGCAGCACCGATGTGACCTTATGGACTCGCGCGACGGACGACGCCGCGCCGGGATTGTCGGTTACTGTGACGCTGCAAATCGCGTCGGACTCCGCCTTCAATACCATTCTGGCTTCGATGCCAGTCAGCACGACGGACGCCGCGACTGGCGACAATACCTTGAAGGTCACCGTGGTCAACCTGCAGCCCGCGACTCGCTATTACTATAGATTCCAAGGCACTGGCGGTGAATTAAGCAATGGCGGCACCTTCAAGACGGCTCCTTCGGCGAATGCCAGCGTGCCTGTTCACTTCGCCTTCAGCGGCGACATGGACGGCCTCATGCGCCCTTACGCGCTGGCCGGCACGCTTCCAGCCCAGAATCTAGACTTTTACCTGAATTGCGGCGATGTGATTTATGAGACCGCCAGCGCCAGCCTCGGCAATAACGGCGCTTCCTGGCTGACCTCACCGGCCGTAACCGTTTCCGGCGCTTCGGCCAGCCTGAACGGTAGTCCCGATGCCGGCACAACCTACGCCACTCACGTGCAATTGTTCGGCGATTACAGCAGGAAATACCGGGAGCAATTCCTGCCGGTGAACACCGGCGGCCAAAACGGATTGCAAAGCTTCTACGCCGGGCAGGCGAACTATACGCTCTATGACAACCATGAGCTGGGGAACCGGCAATACATTAACGGCGGCGCCCCGGCCGGCGGTTCCGTTGGGGGGCCAAACGGTACAGACATGCCGACTGGCCGCGGAGTGGACGCGCGGAACAACGGCAGCGGAAACGTTGGGAATGTGAACGATGCCAACACCTCTGCATCGGATTACATGAACCGGGCGCAGGGATTCCTGACCTTGCAGCAGGTTTTCCTGAATTATCAGCCGGTTAAAGACCGTGGCACCATCAGTGCAGGAACGGATCCGCGGACTGACGGAACCAAACAGCTCTACTTCGCCCAACAATGGGGACGCAACGCCATATACGTTCATTTGGATGATCGGTCCTACCGCGATATTCGCATCAAAACGGCTAACGGCGGCGCCGATGACACCGGTGCGCGTGCCGACAACCCGGCCCGGAGCTACCTGGGCGCGACGCAACTCGCCTGGTTGGAACAGACTCTCCTCGCTGCCGAACAAAATGGCACGCCATGGAAGTTCGTGGCTCTTTCCGACCCGATCGACCAGATTGGGCCGGCTGGCGGCACCCTCCCCGGTGTGACCGCTACCACCATGCAGCCCTACAGCGGCAACGCCGCTTACGGACCTGTCAGTTCGGATGGAGGCAAGGCGTTCGTTGGCGGGTATCGTGCTGAACGTAATGCCCTGTTGAAATTCATTGCCGACCACCAGATCAAAAACGTGGTCTTTCTGGCGACCGATGATCATCAGAACCGCATCAACGAAGTTCTCTACGCACCTTCCGGCCGGACGGGTCCGGGATCGACCGGGTTCTCGCAATCGGATTATGTCAAAGTGCCTTATTGCTTCTCGATTGTGTGCGGACCCCTGGGAGCAACGGGCCCCGACTTGTTCCTGAATCACAACTGGAGCAGCGTGCAAGGCGCCGCCAACCTGATCGCTAACGCCCAGGTCTCCGCGGGCGTTGAGCCGATCGGTCTATTGGGCTATCCCGGCCTGCATGATGTCAAACGCGAGCAGGATGGCGCGCTTATCGCCGAAACCACCCCCCAATACGCCGACTTTTACAGTCCCGACACCTTTAACTACAACACGCTGGATGTGAGCGCGGACGGCAAAACGCTGACCGTCACCAGTTGGGGCATCAACTCCACGGCCCAGAATAGCGCCTTGGAATATAACCCGGCTGCTAACCCCGCTCGTGAAATCTTCAGCTTCCAGGTGGACGCCGCCTCTCCGTTGAACAACATCGACCACTTCATCGTGGTTTATCAGGAGAACTGGAGCTTTGATGCTCTGTATGGCAGTTTCCCGGGCGCCAATGGTCTTGCCAATGCCAGCCCCGCTTCATTGAACCAGATCGACCGTCTCACGGGAAATTCCTTGTCGAGCGCGAGCCCCGGCAACCTGTTCAATATCGCTACTCGCACGACCCCGACCCTCCAGGCGATTTACCCGCAGCCGATCGACACGGTGAATGGGAACATCATCGATACGCGTTTCCCGGTAACTTTCGACACCCTGGTCCCGTATTCACTGACGGACCCCGCGTTGAACCTGCAGCCCAGTGACAAAACCGGGGACATCGTTCACAAGTACTGGCAGGAACAGTTCCAAATCAGCGGCGCCCTGGTAAATGGGACTGACGCAGGGAACAACAGCGGCTTTGTCACCTGGTCGGATAACCCCGGGCTGGTGATGAGTCGTTTCGATGCCTCGGTCCTGCCGGAAGGTTTGCTGGCTCAGCAATACACAATGTGCGACAACTTCTTCCATTCCGCGTTCGGCGGGTCATTCCTCAACCACCAGTTCCTTATCGCCGCGGCGCCTCCGGTTTACCCCAGCATGCCGGCGTCCAACAACGGCAACATAGGCTACCTGGATGCCACTGGCCTTTTTGCAGTGAACGCCAGTGGTTCCAGCTCCGGCAAAGTCATTCGTGACGGGAGCATCACTCCGCTGGCTGGAGACGTCCTCTCCGGCCTGACGATCAACGGCATCTCTGGCCAAACCGCTACGGTTAGCGCCAGCGGCACGCCCAGCGACGTTGCATTCGGGACCAGCTTCCATTTCGATAAACACTATGTTGTGAATACAACCTTTTCGCAAAACCTTTGCCCCACGTTCAGCGCATTTCCCTCCGTCGCACTCATGCCCTCACTCAACAATATTAAACCCAGCGGCGCTGAATATGTGCAGAACATCGGCGACCTTCTCGACAATGCGGGTGTTTCCTGGAAGTGGTACTCCGGCGGTTGGAGCAACGCGCTGGACAGTTCCAAGAGCAATCCACTCCACCTCGGCAGCGTCGGACCCAACACCGTTGACCCTCTGTTCCAGTGGCATCACCAGGCCTTCGCGTACTTTGAGAAATCCAAACCATTCGATGCCACCCAACCGGATGGCCGCAACCCTTACGCCACCGCCCACGTGCAGGACGAGGCGAACCTGTACCTGGACATCAGCAACAGCACTCTTCCTTCGGTCGCCTTCGTCAAGTTCCTTGGGCCTGACAATGAGCATCCCGGATATGCTTCATTGCAGCAGGGGCAACAACATGTTGCGAACCTGGTAGCTGCGGTGCAGTCGAACCCGGCGCTTTGGGCGCGCACTGCGATCATCATCACCTACGACGAGCATGGCGGTCGTTGGGACCATGTGACCCCGCCCACTCGCGATATCTGGGGCCCGGGTCTGCGAGTACCCGCTATTGTCATCTCGCCCTTCGCGCGCCAGAGCTATGTGGATCACCGCCAGCGAGACACCTCCAGCGTCCTTTCCACGATCGAGCAACGCTTTGGCCTCCCGGCTCTCAATCAACGCGACGCGAGCGCGGCCACCTTCTCCGATGTGCTTACGGACATTCAAATCACCCGCGGGGGAGACGTCCTGAACCGGCGGCTTAACAAGATCAGCGAACTGGTCACCGTGTTCAACAATTCCTCGGTTCCAATTGTTGGGCCGATCAACCTGGTGCTGGACAATCTTTCCGGCAACACTTCATTGTCGAATTCCGCCGGGACTACCGCCAACAACGCCCCGCTCGGCAGTTCATACGTCACCGT
>DATGLT010000272.1:0-4196 GCA_035294005.1 Verrucomicrobiia bacterium | reverse complement strand
GGCGACCCAAGCCTGGGAGCTGAGTTTTGCCGCCACCGCCGCCCTGCGCCGTATGCGTCGGCGTCCCTCAATCATTACCGCTTGCTATATCCAAGCTGAATTATGGCCGTAATGCCACCCTATTGTACGAGTCTCAATAAGCGACGGTTTTTAAAGTCGGTAACAAAAACACTCACGATGAAAAGCAAATCAACCCAAAAAAATAAAGTGAATGAAGCGCAGGACTCTGCAGTCGTGCGCAAACAAATCGAAACGCGAGCTTACGAAATTTGGGGCGCGAGCGGAGGTGCCCACGGAGATGACGTAAAGCACTGGCTCCAGGCCGAGAACGAAGTGCTTTCTGACCATAAAAAGGGACTTAAGTCTTGAGCTGTCTGCGCATGACGTTGGTGCGCTGAGTCCGGAGCGGACGTCAGCAATGCTGAGGGCGTATCGACGGCGCGAAGGGGAATGGTGGTCGAACGGGGTCGTGTCATTAATCTTGCGAGAGGATAAGCGACGGATGGTGCAACGTGAATGCCTCGACTCTCTGTTTCACCGCGGGATTGCTTGGACGACCTCTCGTGCCGTCACGGTAGCGGCAATCGCTGTGGCTTTTTATCTCATTTCCAAGCTGAGGCTGTCAGGCTGGTCTGGTGTTGCTGTCCTGCTTTTGTTTGTCATCGGACTGGGGTATATTCACGACATCACCTGGATTGCTTGCTGGCGTCCGAACGTGATTAAGTTTATAAAAGAGCATGGCGCTGAACTTTAACCCGCCAATGCACCGAACTGGAGCCGTCTATCTGGTCTTCGGAGGTCTCGGGCTTTTGGTCATTGTTTCTGCTTCCAAGAGCTCAGCTCTAGTCGGCGACCGGCAACGTTGGACCAAGACATGACAGCATCTGCACATCGGCGATGGCTATGGACTTTATCAGCTCTTTCGTTGATTTGCCTCCTCTTCGCTGGATACTGTTTTGTGCGGTGGCAAGTTTTGCACGTTCAAATCGCTCTGGGCGAGGAGCAGACGCAAATGTTCGAAGAGTGTCGCACACAGGCGCTGCAGAGCTCCGATCCTAAGCAAATCGCGGGGTTTATGCAGGCGGCGATCATATACTATCCGTCAGGAACGAAACAGAGCACCGGTTCGCAAGTGGACCGTATGGTCGAACGCAGCCGTCAGTTGGCCATTGATGACATGATCGCTCGCTTACGTATTGTGACGGGCGGGGATTTGGGAAAGGATCCACTGAGTTGGATTGATCGCTATGGCGAAAAGGGAATGGTCCAACCCCAGCTTGCATCGAACCCGAGCCCGCCGACTGGGTCACAAACAAATCAACTGTCAGCGGCGGCTGGCTCGGGTCGCTGACGTCCTTCGTCAGCCATAAATATCCCGTGCGTGAGAAGTGGCCAGTCCCAACAAAGAAGAAACTCCTAATCGACATCGAGGAGGCTGATGCCGCATCACGAGGCGACCGGTTGGAGAGACTGGAATTTTTTCTCGCCGAGTTCGGTCCTCCGGCTGACATGATGCTCATCGGTGGTATCGGTGCGATGTTCGCCATTCAAGAGCTTGAGTCATCCTTCCTGAATGGGAATTACATGGCGACGATCTTCTGCTGTCAAACTTTTGCGGAGCACTCGCTTGCAGGCGGATATGCTTTGAGCGGAAAGGACGAGTTGGTAGAGAGTGGGTTCAAGAAGCTAATAGACGAGTCACTTTCAGACGGCACCATATCGGCACCGGTTGCCAAGCGTCTGCATGAGCTTCGCGAGATGCGCAATCCATACACCCATCCGCGGGTTATTCAAAAGAGGCAGAGCTTGTTGGATAGGGTCGTCACCAGCAAGAGTGATCCGCATACGATGGCCGAGAAAGATGCTCGCGATGCCATTCAGATACTGGTGGAGTTTTTACGGCATGGTTGTCCGTCTTGGACGCCGTCCAAACACAAAACAAATGGCTAACAATCGCTGCAGGTAGCGCGGGATCGCGGTTCACGTCCTTTGGTCCCGCGTGCCTGAGACTCTGGACGTTAAGCCTCGCATTCTCAGACGCTCACCTCATATGGAAACTGTAAGAAATAGCCCGATTGATGGGCGACCAGATCGCCCGGAGTCCAAAAAGAGCAAAATAAAGCGCCTTAAGCGATGGCTGGCCGATTGGAATCGTTTGGAGAAAGACTACGCCAAGATTGGGGAGCAGCTAAAGGAGCGGAAGAAATGACCGCGTTGTCCAAGTGTGGGGAATGCGTCAGGGCTTAAGAAGTCGAGGCACCGAGTGAGCGGCACCAGCACTAATTTGAAACTCGGGCACCGGAGCACGCCGCTCCTCGGTGCTCTTGGTCGTTAACGGGCTTGTGTGCAGGAGCGAGGCCAGCCGGGGCCGGTTGGCAGATGCGTTTATACACCAACGGCCCGTGCCAGTGGTGAAGAATTAAAAGATCGCAGGGGTTCCGGTGCGTGGCGGTTATGCCACTACTCTGTTTGCGGCGCGTAACCGCCACCCCCAGTTGACGGTGGCACAAATGCCTTTCCGGGGCCTCCAATATCGCCGTCGAAGCTCAACCTCTGCGCGAGGTATTTCGGCCAGAAACCATTCTCGCTCTCTTTGGTTCAAGCAGGCCAGCACCAACTCACGATTGTGTTGGTCAGCGGAGACCAGATCCTGAATTAATTCGGCAGTGCGCTGGCCGGCACTCATTTGCAAGCAGAGGCCCTGGCTGATGGAACACACCGTGCGCCCGAGAAGCGAAATCAAGGACACAGGAAAGAACGCCTCCCAACCCGCAAAGACCAGGGCCATGATTGGAGAGATAATCATCAGCGCGATCCCAACATCTAACCGCTTCAAAATGGACGGCATGGAGGTAGAGACGCTTGCCAAAGGACTAGGGTTACCAAGGAAAGCACCTCGGGCCATATCTAAAACAACCCGCTTGCGGGTTCTCCTCAAGTTCCCGTGGCCGAAGTGAAAACCGCCGCCAGTTCTGGGTTGAAATCGCTTACCCAAACAAGGTATGCTGCACGCGTGTGGGAGCCGGGTTTAACAGCTTATCACAAGAGCAACCGGCGACAATGGCCTCTTTGCTCAACGATGTGTCGCCGAACCACAGTTCGGTGATAGAAACGTGAGCGAGCGCAAACAACTTTTTGTGGGAGGCTTGGTCGCAATGGGCTTCGACACGAGCGGTAAGTTTCTGCTGACGGTTTCTCATTCGGGACGGGGCGTATTCACGACTGACACCTGGCAGCGTGTTGCCCGCGATACGCAGGTTGCCTATCCTGAAGGTGGAAAAGCGGTCGGAATCGGCCCGATCCAGGGTGAAGTCATCACTGTAACCGAGCGGGACGAGCGTCGAGATCGTATTGAAATACAATCCCCTGACGGGAAGCATAATTTGGTGGGAGAGTCTGATGGGATCACGATCACATAAATTCTCAAGAGTTCGCCCAACATCGCCTACATACAACGCTTGGAAGCGATGTGCCGAAATCCTCTACGCGGGCAAAGTTACGAATGAACCCTGAGCCCAACCACCACAACCAGCGGACGCCGCGTGTCCGATTTGTTTGCATTCCACGCCAGCGGCGCGGGGCCGCTGCTGTGGACCGTTAGGAGGCGTTGCGCACCATGCAGACCATCACGTCACAAATGGGTCGCGGGATTCTGCTAGCTATCGGTGTGGTCGTCCCCACGGTGATTTTCTTTGCGCCTCTCCTCGGCTTCCACCACATCATTGCTTGCGGGATTCTTGGCCCCGTCGTGCTGAATGCGGAGACGCCGCCAGAGCCCGGTGATTATGTGTGGCGTGAGTATGCGGTGAGGTTTTTCCTGGGGCGTTTTGCGGTCAGTGTCGGCCTGTGGTTCCTCACCCTCTGGGGCGTTTTCAGATTATTCAGGACACGACCAAATGCCTCCTAACCTCCGGCCCGCACTGGACTGCTCGATGACGACACGATTACATTCTGAGGCTCCCTGGCTCGCATCCAGTGAGGCCGAACGTTAAGTGTCTGCCAGGCCCGATGCGAATTCGCAAACAAGTCTACGACCTGACTTTGGAGGATATCCGGAAAAATGCAGTATGGGAATTTGTCTTGGACGAGGAGGGAGAGGAGGGGCAGGATGAGGCGACCGTGCGCCCGTGCGACTGTTCTGGCACTTTGGACCCCTCAGACCGAATGTTCGTAGTCCGTGCAGTTTTTACGTTGGC